>NZ_SOHO01000046.1:0-16724 GCF_004403225.1 Cryobacterium sp. Sr8
ATGAGGGCCTCCGTGGCATCGGCTTGAGTGTGGTAACCCAATCGATACCGGAGGTCCTCACCTTTTTAGCTCACGCCACGCACACAACCTCCGTGGGAACAACACCTAGGGGGCTACTCCCACTCGATGGTGCCCGGCGGCTTCGACGTGACGTCGAGCACGACCCGGTTGACGCCCTCGACCTCGTTCGTGATCCGGTTGGAGATCTTCGCCAGCAGGTCGTAGGGCAGGCGGGTCCAGTCGGCCGTCATCGCGTCCTCGGACGACACCGGACGCAGCACGATCGGGTGGCCGTAGGTACGGCCGTCGCCCTGCACTCCGACCGACCTCACGTCGGCCAGCAGCACAACCGGGCACTGCCAGATCTCGCGGTCGAGCCCGGCGGCGGTGAGCTCGGCGCGCACGATCGCATCCGCCTTGCGCAGCAGGTCGAGGCGGTCCTGGGTGATCGAACCGACGATCCGGATGCCGAGGCCCGGTCCCGGGAACGGCTGGCGTTGCACGATCTCGGCCGGCAGCCCGAGCTCGGCGCCGATGGCGCGGACCTCGTCCTTGAACAGGGCGCGGAGCGGCTCGATCAGCTCGAACTGGAGGTCGTCGGGCAGCCCGCCGACGTTGTGGTGGCTCTTGATGCTCGCCGTGCCGCTTCCCCCGCCGGACTCGACGACGTCCGGGTACAGGGTGCCCTGCACCAGGAAGCGGATCGGGTCGCCGTCTTCCGCGGCGGCCTCCCGGATCAGCTCGGCCTGGGCCTGCTCGAAGGTGCGGATGAACTCGCGGCCGATGATCTTGCGCTTCGTCTCCGGGTCGCTGACCCCCTCGAGCGCGGTCAGGAACTGCTCCCGCACGTCGACCGTGACCAGGCGCACGCCGGTTGCCGCGACGAAGTCTTCCTCGACCTGGCGGCGCTCGTCCTCGCGGAGCAGGCCGTGGTCGACGAAGACGCAGACGAGCTGGTCGCCGATGGCCTTGTGCACGAGCGCGGCGGCCACGGCGGAGTCGACTCCGCCGGACAGCCCGCAGATGACCTTGCCGCTTCCGACCTGGGCCTGGATCAGCGCGACCTGCTCGGCGATGACGTTGCCGCTGTTCCAGTCGGCTGCGATGCCGGCGGCGCGGTGCAGGAAGTTCTCCAGCACGTGCTGGCCGTGCTCGGAGTGCTTGACCTCGGGGTGCCACTGCACGCCGTACAACCGGCGCTCGTCGTTGGCGAACGCGGCGACCGGCGTCGAGCTCGTCGACGCGAGCACGGTGAAGCCCTCCGGCGCCTTCGACACCGAGTCGCCGTGGCTCATCCACACGGTCTGCTCAGCGGGCTGGTCGGCGAGGAGGGCGTTGGCCTCCGGCCGGGCGGTGACCGGCGTGGAGCCGTATTCGCGGGCGCCGGTGTGGGCGACCTCGCCGCCGAGCGCGGTGGCCATCACCTGGAAGCCGTAGCAAATGCCGAGCATCGGCACGCCCAGGTCGAAGATGGCGGCGTCGAACGCGGGAGCGCCCTCTGCGTACACGCTGGACGGCCCGCCGCTCAGCACGATGCCGAGCGGGTTCAACGCCTTGACCTCGGCCGCGGTAATGGTGTGCGGCACGATCTCCGAGTAGACGGATGCCTCACGCACGCGCCGGGCTATCAGCTGCGCGTACTGCGCGCCGAAGTCGACGACAAGAACGGGACGGTGGGGTGCGGGCTGGTCGCTCACGGGCGTGCCTCCAGGGTGGCAGCGGATGCTTCCCGGTCAGCGAGGAAGGCCTCGACTTCCCGGGCCACCCTCACCTCCAGGAAGAAGGACAGGGTGGGGATGATTCCGCCGAGCGCGATCAGCAGGAACCGGGTGAACGGCCAGCGCATCATGCTCCAGAGCTGGAAGTCGCTGAACAGGTAGAGCACGTAGAACCAGCCGTGCACGATCAGGATGCCGGTGCTCAGGTTCACGCCGGTGAGCGTGCCGGTCGGGGAGAAGGCGAGGAAGCCGTTCGGACCGCCGAGTTCGAGTTCGTGGCCGAAGGCGTACTTCACGAGCATCTCGGCACAGAGGAGCAGCAGAAAGACTCCGGTGATGACCGAGGAAATCTTGTAGAGCCGGAGAGCACCGGGGATCCTGGGAATGTCGGCGGGCTTCGGTTCGAGTGACATGGGCCTAATTCTACGTGGCCGCCGCAGCGGCCTCGGCCTCGTCCCGTTCCCGCTCCCAGGCGTCCCGCACCAGCCGGTACCAGAGGAAGACCGCGAAGCCGGCGAAGACTGCCCACTCGAGCGCGTAGAAGATGTTGAGCCAGTTCAGCTCGACGTCGTCGCCGGGGACCGGGGAGTCGATCACGGTAAGGCCGTCGGCCGCGTCGGTGTCGACGAGGTATCCGGAGTACACGGGCTGCTCGGTGTACTCCGCCCAGAGGTTGAGCAGGGCGGCGGGCGACACCGTGGTCATCGTGTGCGGGTCCCGGCCGTCGCCCGGCACCTCGGGGGCTTCGGCCGGCACGAACCGGCCGGTGATCGTGGCCGCCTGGCCGGGGGCATCCGTCGCCAGCGCCGCCATCACCGCGCGGGCGTCGTCCTCGTCCGCGGCCCAGCCGCGGGCGACGGGGATGCTCGCCGAATCGGTGTCGGTCACGAAATGGCCGACCACCCAGAACCCGGAGGTTCCGCCGTTGAAGCGGTCACTGACCAGCTGGTCGTCGCCGGGCACGAAGGCGCCGCTCGCGCGCACCATCTGGCCGGTCGCCTTCGTCGGCGCCGCGCCGCCGGGCTGGACGACGTCCGCCAGCGGCAGCACCGTCTCGGTGGTGCGCTGCACAACCTCGCCGGAGTCGATCGCCCGCTCCAGCTGCCACTGGCCGAGGATCGCGAAGGCCGCCGCGACCCCGAGGGCCAGCAGCAGCGCCAGTACCCAGCGGGGACGCAGCATCATCCTGATCACGTGTAGTCGCCCGGCCGTTCGCGTGTGTCCGGCTTCTGCTCGGTGTCCTCCGGAAAGCGATCGGCAATGAAGTCGGCCATCGAATCCGCGACCCGTTCGGATGGCTTGTCGGGCGCGTCATCCGGGCCGGTGACGTGTTCGACGACTCGTTTGACCGCACGCTGCGTGCCGTGGTCGGATCCGGAGCCGATCTCGGCCGTGGCCGCCTCGACGAGTGCGATCTCCTCGGCGAGCAGCGGATCCCGAGGCACCTTGCGCCGGGCGGGCTGCGGCCGCGCGCGGCGCAGAGCAGCGCCCAGCCGCTCGGACCTCGCAGCGGACAGGGGACCGAGGACCGCCATGATCAGGACGTACAGGCCGGCGAACGGCCGGAGCCGCTCGTCGAGGCCGGCGCCGACCGAGAGGGTCGCGAGGATGAGGGTGAACTCGCCGCGGTTCACGAACACCGCTGCGGCGTTCAGGCCCTCGGGCAGTCCCATCGAGTGCAGCCGAGCCAGCAGCATCCCGGATGCGAGGCTGAGCACGAAGGTCATCGCCACGGCGATCGCAACGAGGCTGGCAACGGAGCCGAACTCGGCGATGTTGAGCGCGAGGCCGAAGTTGAGGAAGAAGAAGGCCGCGAAGACGTCGCGCAGCGGCACGGCGACCCGCTCGATCTTTGCCCGGTAGGTGCTGGCGCCGAGGACGACGCCGATGAGGAAGGCGCCGATCGCGTCGGTCACACCGACGATCTCGCCGATACCGGCAAACAGCACGACGAGGCCGAAGAAGAGAATGGTGAAGAGTTCGTCGTCCTTCGTGCGCATGAGCCGCGAGACGACCCTGCCGCCCCAGCGCGCGAGCGAGAACATGACGACCAGGAACAGGAAGGCGATGCTCAGCTGCAGCACGATCGGCCAGACCTCGGTCTTGCCGCTGAGCACGACGGACACGATGGCGAGGTAGACCGCGATGAAGATGTCGGTCACGACGGTCACGCCGAGGATCATCGGCGTTTCCTTGTTGGCCAGGCGCCGGAGTTCGATCAGCAGCTTGGTGATGATCGCGCTGGAACAGGTTCCGGTCATCCCGGCAATGACCAGGGCCTCACGCGTTCCCCAGCCGACCATCATGCCGAAGACGAAGCCGAGGCCCATGTTGATCAGCACGTACGAGCCGCCGGAGATCAGCAGCTTGCCCGCGTTGCCGATGAACTCGTCCTGGTCGATTTCGAGGCCGAGGCTGAACAGCAGCAGGATGAGCCCGAACACCGCGATCAGCTCGATGTCGGCGGCCTGGAAGTTGAGCGGGAACCACCCGGTGTGCGGGCTCGCCAGCAGGCCGATGATCATGTATATCGGGATCGTCGGGAGCCCGATCAGCTTGCCGAGGCGCCCCAGGATGTACGCACCGACGAGAAGCACGCCGAGAATGAGGAGGTCTTCGCCGATATGCATCGGTTAGCCTCCGGGCGGCGAATCAACGGACTTGGCCTTGACCTCACCGGTACGGAAGAAGGTGAAGGCCTTGACGACCTTCTCGGGCGAGCCCGCGACGACGAGCGTGTCGCCGGGGAAGACCTTGAAGTCGGGCGCGGGCGCGGGATTGGCCGACTCGCCGCGGACCACGGCGACGACGGTGAGGCCGGCGATTCCCCGCTCGGCCGGGTTGCCAAGCGGCTGGCCGGCGATGTGGTCCTCGTAGTCGACGGTGAACCAGTCGATGCTCAGGCCCGGGATCTGGTCGAGCGCCGTGAGCGACTCGGTGATCTGGGTGCCGCCGAGCAACTCGGCCAGGGTGTGCGCCTCGTCCTCGCTGAGGCGCAGCGACACCTTGCTGGCGTCCGGGCCGCCCTCGTCATCCGCGAAGGTGATCAGGTCGCTGTGGCCGGAGCGGTGGGCGATGACGCCGACTTTGCCGCCGTCATCCGTGATGAAGGTGTGCAGTACCCCCACACCGGGGAGTTTGACACGCCGAACGTCAACCATGAATGACTCCTAGGTTTGGGGGCTGTTCGTCCATTCTACCGGGCGCCCGCGCGGCCCCCGACGGCGTCGGCGCGCTACCGGGACGCGACGATGTCGGGCGCTTCGAGCCGCACCCGGTCGGCGGATTCGTCGTCGGGCTGCTGCTGGCTCGATCGCTCCGCGGCGACGCGATTGAGGTAGAACGCCACCTCGCGTTCCTCGCGCTCGCTGTCCCAGCCGAGCACCCCGGCCATCAGCCGGGCCGCGACGGGCGCCGCGGACACGCCGCGGTCCCAGGCCTCGATCGAAATCCGGGTGCGGCGGGCGAGCACATCCTCGAGGTGCAGGGCGCCTTCATGGGAGGCCGCGTAGACCACCTCGGCCTCGATGTAGTCGTCGGCCCCTGGCAGGGGGTCTGCCAGCGACGGCGTCTCCCTGATCAGGTCGAGCAGTTCGTCGGTCAGGGTGCCGTAGCGGTTCAGGAGGTGCTCCACCCGCACGGTGTGCAGGCCGAAGGCACGGGCGATCTTGCCGCGCTTGTTCCACGCCGCCTGGTAGCCCTCGGCGCCGAGCAGCGGGATGTTCTTCGTCGTCGACTCGGGGATCCTGCCGTCGAGCGCGTCGACGGCGGCATCGATGGCGTCCTTGGCCATCACCCGGTACGTCGTCCACTTGCCGCCGGCGATCACGACCAGGCCGGGCACGGAGTGGCCGACCAGGTGAGTGCGGGCGAGCTTGGAGGTCTGTTCGGACTCACCCGCCAGCAACGGGCGGAGGCCGGCGTAGACTCCCTCGACGTCTTCGCGGGTCAGCGGCACGGTGAGCACCGCGTTGACGTGTTCGAGGAGGTAGTCGATGTCGGCTGCGGTCGCGGCGGGGTGCGCCTTGTCCAGCTGCCAGTCCGTGTCGGTGGTCCCGATCAGCCAGTGCCGGCCCCACGGAATCACGAACAGCACGCTCTTCTCGGCGCGCAGCAGCAGCCCCATCGCCGACTGGAACCGGTCCCGGGGCACGACGAGGTGAACGCCCTTCGAGGCGCGCACCTTGAAGGTGCCGCGTTCGCCGACCATCCGCTGGGTGTCGTCGGTCCAGACCCCGGTGGCGTTCACGACCTGCTTGGCGCGCACGTCAAACCGTTCGCCGGTCTCGAGGTCGTGCGCATGCACGCCGACGACGCGTTCGCCGACCTTGATGAAGCCCTCGACCCGCACCCGGCTGAGCGCGTGGGCGCCGTAGAACGAGGCCGTGCGCACGAGCGACGCCGTGTACAGGGCGTCATCGACCTGGGCGTCGTAGTAGGTGATGCCGCCGACCAGGGCGCCGTGGGCCAGGCTCGGCACGAGCTTCTGCACCTGGCGCCGGCTGAGGTGGCGGTGGTGGGGCACGCCCGGGCGCCCGCCCAGGTAGGAGAGGGTGTCGTAGAGCAGCATGCCGGCGCCGACGTAGGCGCGTTCGATGACCCGGGTCTTCAGCGGGTAGAGGAACCTGACCGGCTTCACCAGGTGCGGCGCGAGCCGCTTGAGCAGCAGGCCGCGCTCGGTGAGCGCTTCGCGCACCAGCTGGAAGTCGAGTTGTTCCAGGTAGCGGATGCCCCCGTGCACCAGCTTGGACGAGCGGCTCGAGGTGCCCGAGGCCCAGTCGCGCGCCTCGAGGATGCCGACGCTGAGGCCGCGGGTGACGGCATCCGTGGCGCAGCCGGCGCCGACGATACCGCCGCCGACGACGAGGATGTCGAGTTCCTTCGTCTTCACTCGGGCCAGGGCCGCCTCGCGTTCCTCCGGCCCGAGTTTGGTGGACCGTGTCACCTTGCTGCGCTGGTTCATCTGCTGCGTCCCCTCCTGCCGAATTGCCGGTGTGCTCGAAGCTACTTCACGCGGTACGGTGCGACAACCACCTCGACCCGCTGGAATTCCTTCAGGTCGGAGTACCCGGTGGTGGCCATCGAACGGCGCAGGGCCCCGACCAGGTTGGCCGTTCCGTCCGCGACCGGGGCCGGGCCGTAGAGGATTTCCTCGAGCGGGGCGACCGTGCCCACCTCGACCCGCTTGCCGCGCGGCAGCTGGGCGTGGTGGGATTCGGCGCCCCAGTGGAACCCGCCGCCGGGGGCGTCGGACGCCCGGGCCAGGGCCGTGCCGAGCATGACGGCGTCGGCGCCGCAGGCGATCGCCTTGACGATGTCGCCGGAGGTGCTGAGTCCGCCGTCGGCGATGACGTGCACGTAGCGGCCGCCGGACTCGTCCATGTAGTCCCGGCGTGCGCCGGCGACATCCGCCACGGCCGTGGCCATGGGCGCGTGGATGCCCAGGGAGGCCCGCGTGGTCGACGCTGCGCCGCCGCCGAAGCCGACCAGCACGCCGGCCGCGCCGGTGCGCATGAGGTGCAGGGCCGCGGTGTAGGTCGCCGCGCCGCCCACGATCACGGGCACGTCGAGCTCGTAGATGAACTTCTTGAGGTTGAGCGGTTCCTGGTTCTGCGAGACGTGCTCGGCGGAGACCGTGGTGCCGCGGATGACGAAGAGGTCGACGCCGGCGGCGACGACGGTTTCGTAGAGTTCCTGCGTGCGCTGCGGGGAGAGCGCACCGGCCACGGTGACCCCGGCGGCGCGGATCTCGGCGAGGCGCTCGGTGACCAGTTCGGGCTTGATCGGCTGGGAGTAGATCTCCTGCATCCGCGCGGTGGCCTTGTCGTCCGGCAGGCTGCGGATCTCGGCGAGCAGCGGCTCGGGGTTCTCGTACCGGGTCCACAACCCCTCGAGGTCGAGCACGCCGACGCCGCCGAGCTGGCCCATCATGATCGCCGTCGTCGGCGAGACGACGGAGTCCATCGGCGCGGCGAGGAACGGGGTGTCGAACTTGTAGGCGTCGATCGACCAAGTGACCGACACGTCCTCCGGGTCCCGCGTGCGCCGACTGGGCACGATCGCGATGTCGTCGAAGGCGTACACGCGGCGAGCGCGCTTGGACCGGCCGATTTCAATTTCCATACTCACCCGCCCAGTTTAGGTGCAGGCGGGGCGAAGCGCCGGGTTGCGTGACCCGGCGCTCGTCGGGGCCGCTGCCGAACCCTCGACCGCAGGCGGCCGAGGGTGCATCCTGATCACATGGATGTCACCGCCGATCCCCTGTCCCTGCTGCGCACCCGCACGAGCATGAAATGGCGCAGCTACCCGGACGACGTCCTGCCCCTCTTCGTCGCCGAGCTGGACTTCCCCCTGGCCGAGCCGATCGGCGAGGCGCTGATCGCGGCCGTGCGGCGCAGCGACACCGGCTACGTCGCCCCGGTGAACGAGCTCGGCGAGGCGTTCGCCGCCTTCGCCCGGCGGCGCTGGGGGTGGCGGGTCGACCCCGGCCAGGTGGCGAGCACGACCGATGTCAGCGTGGCGATCGTGGAGAGCATCCGCCGGGCCATCACGCCCGGCGACCAGGTCGTGATCAACACCCCCGTCTACCCGCCGTTCTTCGACCTTGTGCCTGAGGCCGGCGGTCGGGTTGTGGAGGTACCGCTCATCCACGGCCAGACCGGCTGGGCGATCGACCTCGATGGGCTCGAGGCCGCCTTCAGGGCGGGGGCGCGCGCCTTCCTGCTCTGCAATCCGCACAACCCGCTCGGGCACCCCCAGAGTGTCGAAGACCTGACCGCGGTCGCCGAGCTGGCCGCCCGCTACGACGTGAGCGTCATCAGCGACGAGGTGCACGCCCCGCTGACGCACTCGGACGGCACGTTCACGCCGTTCCTCTCCGTGTCTCCGGCCGCGGCGGAGCACGGCATCTGCGTCACGGCCGCCAGCAAGGCCTGGAACATCGCCGGCCTCAAGTGCGCGCTCATGGTCACCGGTTCCGAACGGATGCGAGCGCTCGTCGCCGGCATGCCGCAGGAGGTCAACTGGCGCACCGGCCAGTTCGGCCTGATCGCCAGCATTGCGGCCTACCGCGACGGGGAGCCCTGGCTGGACGGGGTCGTTGCCGCCCTCGAGGCCAACCGGGTCCTGCTCGCCGAACTGGTGGACGCCCAGCTGCCCGGCGCCGGCTACGACCAGCCGCGGGCGAGCTACCTCGCCTGGCTCGACCTGCGCTCCCTCGGCTGGGGCGATGACCCCTCGGTGATCGCGCTCGAACGGGCCCGGGTCGCGCTGCACCCCGGCCCGATGTTCGGCGCCCCGGGTCGCGGCTTCGCCCGGCTCAACTTCGGTTGCTCCCCCGAGGTACTCGCCGAGGCGATCTCCCGCCTCGCAAATGCCCTCGCCCACCCCCGCGAAACCGCAGTTGTGCGCGCTAAAAGTGCTTCTTAGCGCGCACAACTGCGGTTTCGCGGTGGGGGTGGGACGGATCAGCGGCGGTAGTTGGGCGCCTCGACCACGATCTGCACGTCGTGCGGGTGCGACTCCTTAAGCCCGGCGGCCGTGATGCGCACGAACTTGCCCTTCTGCTTGAGCTCATCGATGGTGCGCGCGCCGACATAGAACATCGACTGGCGCAGCCCGCCGATGAGCTGGTACGCCACCGCCGACACCGGCCCGCGGTACGGCACCTGGCCCTCGATGCCTTCGGGGATGAGCTTGTCGTCGGAGGGGACATCCGACTGGAAGTAGCGGTCCTTGGAATACGAGGTCTTCGTGCCCCTCGACTGCAGGGCGCCGAGCGAGCCCATGCCCCGGTAGGTCTTGAACTGCTTGCCGTTGACGAAGACCAGTTCCCCGGGGCTTTCGTCGCAGCCGGCCAGAAGCGAGCCGAGCATCACGGTGTCCGCTCCGGCCACGAGGGCCTTGGCGATGTCGCCGGAGTACTGGAGCCCGCCGTCGGCGATCACGGGGATGCCGGCCTCACGGGCGGCCAGTGACGCCTGGTAGACCGCGGTGATCTGCGGCACGCCGACGCCCGCGACGATGCGCGTGGTGCAGATGGAGCCCGGGCCGACGCCGACCTTGATCGCGTCGGCTCCCGCGTCGATGAGCGCCTGGGCGCCGGAGCGGGTCGCCACGTTGCCGCCGATCACGTCGACCGCGGCGAACGCCGGGTCGGACTTGAGCTTGCGGATGATCTCGAGCACGCCGGCGCTGTCGCCGTTGGCCGTGTCCACGACGAGCACGTCGACGCCCACCTCGAGCAGCGCGGTCGCCCGGCGCCAGGCGTCGCCGAAGAATCCGATGGCCGCGCCCACGCGCAGCCGGCCGGCCTCGTCCTTGGTGGCGTGCGGGTACTCCTCGGACTTGTCGAAGTCCTTGACCGTGATCAGGCCGGTGAGCTTGCCGCCGCCGTCGACGAGGGGCAGCTTCTCGATCTTGTGCCTGGCGAAGATGGCCACGGCGTCCTCGGGGCGCATGCCGACCTTGCCGGTGATCAGCGGCGACCTCGTCATCACCTCACGGACCAGGGTCGTGTGCTTCTGGGTTTCGGAGATGAAACGCATGTCCCGGTTGGTGATGATGCCCACCAGCACGCCGTCGGAGTCGACGACCGGCAGGCCGCTGATCCGGAACTGGCCGCAGAGCGCGTCAACCTCCGCGACGGTGGTGTCGGGCGAAGTTGTTACCGGATTGGTAATCATGCCGGATTCGCTGCGCTTGACCAGGTCGACCTGCTCGGCCTGGTCGCCGATGGAGAGGTTGCGGTGCAGCACGCCGAGCCCGCCCTGACGGGCCATCGCAACGGCCATCCGGGTCTCGGTGACGGTGTCCATCGCACTGGAGATGAGCGGGGTTGCGACGGAGATCCGGCGCGTCAGCCGGGACGTCGTCTCGGCCTCACTGGGAATGACGTCGGTGTGCCCCGGCAGGAGCAGCACGTCGTCGTAGGTGAGTCCGGTGAATCCGAACGGATCTGGCTGATCCATGAAACCCCTTTGCGTGTGGCGGAAGCGTGCGGAAGAAATGTCCGGGGATCAGCGGGACTGGACCGGTTCTTCAATGTTAAGCGANTGGGACAACAGCATGGCGGAATCGTTCTTCTCGATGCTCAAAACCGAGCGCGTCTACCGAACCGTTTACGCGACCAAATCACAAGCTCGAACCGACGTCATCCGCTACATCGAGGGGTTCTACAACAGCCGACGCCGGCACTCCGCGCTCGGTTACAGGCGGCCTAACGAAGTCCACTATGGTTATCAACAGCCAGCCCTGGCAGCGTAGAAGAATCCACTAATTCCGCTGTCCGAAATCCCCGCGGCAGCTCAGATGTGTCTTTCTGTGAGGAACTTTGATCGGTTCTCACTGACCATCGCACGATGGTTTCTTACGTTGTTAATCCAACGCCCCAAGACCGGGAACTACACAGAGATACTGGAGGTGGCTCACTGAGGCGGCCAAACAGCTCAACGTCCCCTACCAACGCCTACGCCGACTCGAGATAGGACAACGCGCTGACACCGACCTAGAAACCGCCTTCAACACATGGCTCGACGATAAAACTCGACAAACCCAATCCGGCACAAAAGTCGCTTGACAGCAATAGGAGCATCCACTCAGCGGGACGTGACCAATCCGAACGGATCTGGCTGATCCATGAAACCCCTTTGCGTGTGGCGGAAGCGTGCGGAAGAAATGTCCGGGGATCAGCGGGACTGGACCGGTTCTTCAATGTTAAGCGAGAATGCGGCCCCGGCATTCCGCGGCCCCAATCCACGGCGACGCGGGCCGCGAAACAAATACGACATAATCTCTAAGTACTGTCAACAACGTTGTTGACAGGAGAAACCCGAGGTCCGCTCGGCCACAAGCCGGGCCGGCGCCACATGGAGGTGCAGTGAATTCCACTGGTATAGCCCACAGATTCTCACCCCGGATGTTGGTGGTCTTCTTCGGTGTGCTGCTTGCGGCCCTGACGCTGTCGACCCTCGCCATCAGTCCGGCGCATGCGGATGAGATCAACACCGACAAGTACGACTACGTGCTCACCGGTAACGCGCAGTTCGACGGCGAACCGCTCGACGGCGTGCTCATCACCGTGACGGGCGGCGGCTACGAAGCCGAGGTCAAGACCGGCGTCGACGGCAAGTGGAAGATCGGGGTCCCGGAGAAGGGCACCTACAAGGTCATCCTCGACGAGGAGACGCTCCCCGAGGGTGTCGTCGTGACCAAGGGCGGCGCGGAACTCACGGCCGAATTCGGCCTCACCAAGGTGAAATCGGTGAACTTCTTCCTCGGTGAGGGCGTCCGGACCACGGTGCCGTTCTTCGACCAGTTCCTCAGCCAGTTCGTCAACGGCCTGAACTTCGGCCTGCTGCTCGCGCTCGCCGCCATCGGCCTGTCACTGATCTTCGGCACGACCGGGCTGAGCAACTTCGCCCACTCGGAGATGATCACCTTCGGCGCCCTGATGACCCTCGCGTTCTCGGGGCTGGGCCTGCCGATCTGGCTCGCCATCATCCTCGCCATCGTGCTCAGCGGCGCGCTCGGCTGGGGCCTCGACGCGACGATCTGGAAACCCCTCCGCCGCAAGGGGGTGGGGCTCGTCCAGCTGATGATCGTGAGCATCGGCCTGTCCCTGGCGATGCGCTACACCTACCAGTACTTCATCGGCGGCTCCACGAGCCAGCTCCCCGGCGCCGGCCAGGCCGACCTGAAGTTCGGTGCGGTCCGCATCTCGCCGATCGACCTCGCCAGCATGGGGATCAGCATCGTCGTGCTCCTGGCCGTCTCGTACTTCCTGCTGCGCACCCGCCTCGGAAAGGCAACCCGAGCCGTCTCCGACAACCCCAGCCTCGCCTCGGCGAGCGGCATCGACGTCGACGGCGTCATCCGGATCGTCTGGATCGTCGGCGGTGCGCTCGCCGGTCTGAGCGGCGTGCTCTGGGCGTACTTCCGCCCCGGCGTCAGCTGGGACATGGGCTTCCAGATCCTGCTGCTCGTCTTCGCCGCCGTCACCCTGGGTGGCCTCGGCACCGCGTTCGGAGCGTTGATCGGTTCGATCATCGTCGGCTTGTTCGTTGAGCTCTCCACGCTGTGGATCCCGTCCGACATGAAGTACGTCGGCGCACTTGTCGTGTTGATCCTGGTGCTGCTGCTTCGGCCGCAAGGCATCCTGGGTCGCAAAGAGAGAATTGGCTAGAAGGGCATCCGATGATCGACTGGGGAGCAATCTTTAGCAACGCAGCCGTCGAGCTGATCAGCCCGACCACCGCTGCATACGCCCTCGCCGCGCTGGGCCTTGCGGTCCACTTCGGCTACACCGGCCTCCTGAACTTCGGGCAGGCCGGGTTCATGGCCCTCGGCGCGTACGGCTACGCGATCTCGATCCTGACCTTCGGCTTCCCCGTCTGGGGCGCCGTGCTGGTCGGAATCGGCGCATCCGTCGTCTTCGCCCTGATCCTCGGTATCCCGACGCTGCGACTGCGGGCGGACTACCTGGCCATCGTGACGATCGCGGCGGCCGAGATCGTGCGGCTGCTGTTCACGACGAACAGTTTCGCCTCGGTCACCGGCTCGGCCAACGGGCTGAGCGGCTACAAGCTCGGCTTCGCGGCCCTGAACCCGATCCCCGAAGGCACGTACGGCTTCGGGCCGTTCGAGAACAACGCCTACGACTGGTGGCTGCGCATCGTGGCCTGGTCGGTCGTGGTGCTTGTCGCCCTGTTCATCTGGCAGGTCATGCGGAGCCCGTGGGGCCGCGTGATCAAGGGCATCCGTGAAGACGAGGATGCCGTGCGTGCGCTCGGCAAGAACGTCTACGCCTACAAGATGCAGTCGCTCATTCTCGGTGGTGTCTTCGGAACCATGGCCGGAATGATCTTCGCCCTGCCCCGTGCGGTCGTGCCGTCGAACTACCAGACGTCGCTGACCTTCTTCATCTACGCGATCCTGCTGCTCGGCGGGGCCGCGACCATCCTGGGCCCGATCATCGGCTCGATGATCTTCTGGGTGCTGCTCTCCTTCTTCTCCGGGTTCATCGCCCGCGCGGTCGAGGCGGGCTGGCTGCCGTTCATGACGAACGTCCAGGCCGGGCAGTTGCGCTTCATCCTCGTCGGCGTCGCGATCATGCTCATCGTCATCTTCAGACCCCAGGGCATCTTCGGAAACAAGAAGGAGTTGGCCTTTGTCCACTAACACCGTCCCCAACGGCAAGCCCGTCAAGTCGACCGACCTCCACATCGGGGCCGCCGAACCCGGCTGCAAGAAGCGCGACCCGATCCTCGTCGCCGAGGGCGTCAGCCGCACCTTCGGCGGCCTCAAGGCGGTGGATGTCGACCACCTCGAGATCCCCCGCGGCGCCATCACCGCCCTGATCGGGCCGAACGGGGCCGGCAAGACCACCCTGTTCAACCTGCTCACCGGCTTCGACAAGCCGGACACCGGATCCTGGACCTTCGAGGGGAAGTCGCTGGCCGGCATGCCGGCCTACCGGGTCGCCCGGATGGGCCAGATCCGCACCTTCCAGCTGACGAAGGCGCTCAGCCTGCTCACCGTCATGGACAACATGAAACTCGGCGCCAAGGGCCAGATCGGGGAGAACCTGTTCCGGGCCCTGCTGCCGTTCCTCTGGCGCAAGCAGGAGGAGGAGAACGAGGCCAAGGCCCTCGATCTCCTTGCCCGGTTCAAGCTCGACGAGAAGAAGGACGACTACGCGGCCAGCCTCTCCGGCGGGCAGCGCAAGCTCCTCGAGATGGCGCGGGCCCTGATGAGCGACCCGACCCTGGTCATGCTCGATGAGCCCATGGCCGGCGTGAACCCGGCGCTGACCCAGTCGCTGCTCGACCACATCCTCAACCTCAAGGCGGAGGGCATGACCGTGCTCTTCGTCGAGCACGACATGCAGATGGTGCGCCACATCGCCGACTGGGTCGTGGTCATGGCCGAAGGCCGCGTCGTCGCAGAAGGCGACCCGCACGAGGTCATGAAGAACCAGGCCGTGATCGACGCGTATCTCGGCCAGCACCACGATGAAGACCTCGGCGCTGACACGGAGCACGTGGAAGCCATTAAGGAGCTGCTCGATGACAAACTCTAGCCCGATGTCCGCACCGGCGCAGACCGAGACCAGGGCCGCGGTCGTCGAGGTCAGGAACGTGACGGCCGGGTACGTGCCCGGTGTGAACATCCTGAACTCGTGCTCGCTCACCGCCTACGAGGGCGAACTTATCGGCATTATCGGCCCGAACGGCGCCGGCAAGTCGACGCTGCTGAAGTCCATCTTCGGCCAGGTCAAGGTACGTGAGGGCGAGGTCATGCTGCGCGGTGAGAACATCACCAACCTCAAGGCGAACAAACTCGTCTCCAAGGGCGTCGGCTTCGTTCCGCAGACGAACAACGTGTTCCCGACGCTCTCCATCCTGGAGAACCTCGAGATGGGCATGTTCCAGAAGCCCAAGGGGCTCGCGGAACGGCTTGAGTTCGTGACGGAGATCTTCCCGGAGCTGAAGAAGCGCCTGTCGCAGCGGGCCGGCTCGCTCTCCGGCGGCGAGCGGCAGATGGTCGCGATGTCGCGCGCACTGATGATGGGCCCGCACGTGATGCTCCTGGACGAGCCGTCCGCGGGGCTGTCGCCGGTGCGCCAGGATGAGGCGTTCCTGCGCGTGAAGGAGATCAACAAGGCCGGCGTGACCACGATCATGGTCGAGCAGAACGCCCGCCGCTGCCTGCAGATCTGCGACCGCGGCTACGTGCTCGACCAGGGCCGCGATGCCTACACCGGCACCGGACGCGAACTGCTGAACGACCCCAAGGTGATCGGCCTCTACCTCGGAACCCTCGGCCAGGACGAGTAGCACCACCCCGCGGCCGCCTGCGGCCGCTCTGAAGCGGCGTCCGGGATCCCCGGGCGCCGCTTCCGCGTGTCGCCCCGCGCGCGTCACCGCCCGCCGCGGCCGCCCGCCGCGAGAGTCGCCGATTGTGCCGAGAGTCGCCGCTGCACCGGCGACACTGGGCAGAAACGTCGAGTCTCGGCGCAATCTTCGCCGAGATTGACAGGTCCGGTCGAGTTGCCCGGCACGCCAGGGCAACTCGACCGGAACGGTCAAAGTCGGCGAGAAGGACGGGGCACACGGGGCACAGCGGGCGCGCAGGGCGAAGGGCGCGCGAAGGGCGCGAGGTGGCAGGCTGCCGAGGGGCCGGCTGCCGCCTTTCGCGACGCTCCGCGTCGCGCGCGCAACGCAAAAGGGCCCCGACCGGAGTCGGGGCCCTTCGTGCGTCAGTACTGCTAGTCAGTACTGCTCAGTCGGTGATTGCCAGGTCGGTGACCAGCAGGTCAGTGACTAGTTGATGCGCTTGTACGAGTTGTCAGCCTTGTACTCGTAGACACCGATGGTCGCCTCGGTCGGGTCGCCGTTCTCGTCGAACGTGACCGGGCCGGAGAAGCCGTCGTAGTTGACCTGCTTGCCGTCTGNCAGCCAGTGACCGATAGATCAGTGACCGGCAGGTCAGTGACTAGTTGATGCGCTTGTACGTGTTGTCAGCCTTGTACTCGTAGACACCGATGGTCGCCTCGGTCGGGTCGCCGTTCTCGTCGAACGTGACCGGGCCGGAGAAGCCGTCGTAGTTGACCTGCTTGCCGTCTGCGAGAGCCTTGGCGGCTGCCTTGAAGTCGGAGACCTTCTCGCCTTCACCCTCGCCACCGGAAACCTGGCGGAGGAAGTCAGCGATCTTGGCGCCCGAGACATCGTTGGCTGCGTAAGCGGCCAGGGCGATGAGCATGACGGAGTCGTAGGACTCAGCCGCGTAGCTGAAGTCCTTCAGCGTCGGGTCGACCTCGAGCAGGCGCTCGGTGAAGTCGCCGAGGGTTCCGACGTCGAGGCCGGGCAGTGTGCCCTTCGAGCCTGCGATGAGACCGGGGGCGAAGTCCTTGCTGTAGTCGGCGAGGTTTCCGTCAACCAGGTAGAGCTTGTCGCCCGGGTAGCCGGTTCCGACGAGCGCCGGGATGATGATCTTGGCCTGGTCGAA
>NZ_SOHO01000070.1:0-368717 GCF_004403225.1 Cryobacterium sp. Sr8
GGCACCTTCGTGCTCGTCTTCGTCGTCATCGCCTTCGGCGGCGGACGCCAGGGCGAAGCCGGCGGCCTCGCCGCCCTCGGCGCCCTGCCGGTGGCCCTGCTCGTGATCGTGATCGGCACCTCGCTCGGCGGCCCGACCGGCTACGCCATCAACCCGGCCCGAGACCTCGGGCCGCGGATCGCGCACTTCCTGCTGCCGATCAAGGGTAAGGGCGGCTCAGACTGGGCCTACTCCTGGGTGCCGGTCGTCGGACCGGTCATCGGCGGGCTTCTCGCCGGCTGGGCTTCGGTCGTGCTGCTGCCGATCCTCAGCTGACTCGCCCCACAGCTTCACCAGCCACAGTCATACTCGTCACCACCCCCTCGCAGTCTCAACAAAGGAGTTCAGAATGGCCCAGTACGTCCTCGCCATCGACCAGGGAACGACAAGCACGCGCACGATCATCTTCGACAAGACCGGTTCGATCGTGTCCAGCGGGCAGAAGGAGCACGAGCAGATCTTCCCGCAGGCCGGCTGGGTCGAGCATGACCCGAAGGAGATCTGGGACAACACCCGCGAGGTGATCGGACAGGCGCTCTCGAAGGCCAACATCACCCGCCACGACATCGAGGCGGTCGGAATCACCAACCAGCGCGAGACCGCCGTGGTCTGGGACAAGACCACCGGCATCCCCGTCTACAACGCCATCGTCTGGCAGGACACCCGCACCCAGCCGATCGTCGACCGGCTCGCCGCCGACGGCGGGGTGGAACGGTTCAAGCAGAAGGTCGGCCTGCCGCTGGCGACCTACTTCTCCGGCACGAAGATCGTCTGGATCCTCGAGAACGTGCCCGGCGCCCGCGAGAAGGCCGACAACGGGGACCTGCTCTTCGGCACGACCGACTCCTGGGTGCTCTGGAACCTGACCGGCGGCGTCGAGGGCGGCGTGCACGCGACGGATGTCACCAACGCGTCCCGCACGATGTTCATGGACCTCGAGACGCTGCAGTGGGACGACGAGATCCTCGGCATCTTCGACGTGCCGAAGTCGATGCTGCCCGAGATCAGGTCCTCGTCGGAGGTCTACGGCGTCGCGAGCGGGCACAGCCTGCTCCGAGAGGTGCCGATCGCGGGCATCCTCGGCGACCAGCAGGCCGCCACCTTCGGCCAGGCCGCGTTCGACCAGGGCGAGGCCAAGAACACGTACGGCACCGGCAACTTCATCATCTTCAACACCGGCACCGAGATCGTGCACTCGAAGAACGGGCTGCTGACCACGCTCGGCTACAAGCTCGGCGATGACGCGCCGCACTACGCCCTCGAAGGCTCCATCGCCGTGACCGGGTCGCTGGTGCAGTGGTTGCGCGACAACCTCGGCCTGATCGGCTCGGCCGACGAGGTCGAGGCCCTGGCGAAGACGGTCGACGACAACGGCGGGGCGTACTTCGTGCCGGCGTTCTCCGGCCTGTTCGCGCCGTACTGGCGCTCGGATGCCCGCGGCGCGCTGGTGGGCCTGACCCGCTTCGTGAACAAGGGCCACATCGCCCGGGCGGCGCTGGAGGCGACGGCGTTCCAGACCCGCGAAGTGATCGACGCGGTCAACGCCGATTCCGGCGTTCCGCTGACCGAGCTCAAGGTCGACGGCGGCATGATCGCCAACAACCTGCTGATGCAGTTCCAGGCCGACCTCCTCGGCGTCCCCGTGATCCGGCCGGTGGTCGCGGAAACGACGGCGCTCGGCGCCGCCTACGCGGCCGGCCTCGCGGTCGGCTTCTGGAGCGGGCTGGACGAGCTGCGCGCGAACTGGCAGGAGGACTCGCGCTGGACTCCGTCGATGGACACGGCCGAGAGCGACCGCCTGCTGCGCAACTGGAAGAAGGCCGTCACCAAGACCCTGGACTGGGTCGACGAGGACGTCCGCTAGCAGCTCTGGCCCACCCCCGCCCCACCCCCGAAGCCCGGCGGCCGTCCCTCGGCCGCCGGGTTTCGGCATCCGCCCTGCCCTCGCTGCCCAGGCTGCCCTCACTGCCGCCCGGCCGCCCTGCCTTCGCCCGTCCGCCACCCGGCCCGCCCTCGATCGCTTCTCCCGGGTCACCGCCTTGTGACCGGCACCAGTTGCGGCCAACTCAGGAGAATCCGTATCCGGGTCCGGCTCGCCCTCGGACCAGTCTGGCGGTTTCCCGTGCGCGCACGGAATGTCCTGAGTTAGCCACGCGGGGCTGTGGGGACATGTTCGCCACAGGGGTGGGTGGGTGGGCGATTTCCCCAGATCCACCGGAGGCCGGGATTCTCCTGCCGCGTGTCGTCAGGCTGCTGGCTATGACCTGGGCCGAATACTTCCGCGACAACCGAGTGCAGATTGCCGAGACCGCGGCCTTGAACGCGGCCGGTGCAACCTGGCGCGCGCTTCGAGGCGCCGTTGACGCTGGCCACCTCATCCGCGTGCGGCGGGGCCACTACGCGCTTCCGGGTACGGATGTTCGCATCCTGGAGGCCGTGCGGGTCGGTGGACGGCTTGCGTGTGTTTCCGCCGCGGCGGACCTCGGCGTTTTCGCCTTCGACAGCCGGTTCGCGCATGTCCAGGTTGACCCCACCGGCTCCCGCTTGCGCACACCCCACGACCGATTCCAGCTCCTCACGGACCAGAACCGGCACGGCGTCGAGCTCCACTGGAATGTGCTGATGCATCCCGCCGACGGCTCCGAGTACCGGGTCGGGCTCATCGACGCGTTGGTGCAGATTGTTCGCTGTCAGGAGCCGAGATTTGCGCTCGCCTCCCTGGACAGTGCCCTGCACCAGGGACTGATTCCGCCGGGCGCGATTTCGGAGATCTTCGCAGCACTGCCAAGGGAGACTCAATACCTTCGGCGCCTCGTGGACGCCCGCAGCGAGGCCGGTCAGGAGACGGTGCTCCGCTTCATCGTCCGGCAGGCCGGGTACGAGTTTGAGATCCAGGTTCGCATCCACGGGATCGGTCGAATCGACATGATCGTGGAAGGCTGCATCGCCGTCGAGGCGGACAGCCGGCAGTTCCATGATGGCTGGGACGCGCACGCGCGCGATCGAACCCGGGATTGCGAACTGGCAATGCTGGGCTACCTGACCCTGCGCGTGTTGTACCGCGACATCATGTTCCACCCTGAGCGCGTGATCGCCGCAATCGCCGGCCTGCTTGACGCCAGTCGTCACTTCCGCCGGACTTTCGTCTAGCCGGGCCGTCGACCGGGGCAGGGACGAGCCCCGCCCGCGGGCTCCTGGCTGGTCCGTGCCCGCACGTCGTCGCAGTGTTTCGCTGGACTTCCGGTCCCGACGGCCGGTCACCGACGGTGGCCAATTCAGGAGATTCGGTGTGCCGCAGGCATTGTTGCGCGTCGTTCCGGGCCTGCCAGCGCGATGCATACGGATTCTCCTGAGTTGGCCGCACCGGGCGGGTTAGCGATGAAGGGCGCACGACTCGGTCCGGCGCGTGCATGGGCGCTGCCGGACGGCCGGTCGCGGTCCCGGCGAGTCGCGCCGGCCTTCCTGGCGCGACTGCACGTCGCCCGACGGTGGCCAATTCAGGAGATTCGGTGTGCCGCAGGCATGGTTGCCCGTCGTTCCGGGCCAGCCAGCGCGCTGCATGCGGATTCTCCTGAGTTGGCCGCCCACGGAGCGGGTGAGGGTCTGTGGTCAGTGGGCGGCGAGGGCGTCGGGGAGGGCAGCCAGGCCCGGGATGCGGACGACGCCGAGTCGGGCAGCCTCAGCCTCGGTCGCAGCCGCAGCCGCAGCCGCAGCCGCAGCCGCAGCCGCAGCCTCGGTCGAAGTCGAAGTCGCAGTCGCAGGAGCAGGAGGAGCGGCAGCCGCGACAGCAGCCTCGGCCGGGTCGGCCGCGGTCCCGGGCCGGGCGAGCCAGACGCCCGTGAGGCCGGCGGCGGCGGCACCGATCGCATCCGTCCGCAAGCGGTCGCCGACGTAGACGGCGTCGGCGGGTGCGACGCCGAAGACGGAGCACGCGTGCAGGAAGATGCGCGGATCCGGCTTGGTGATACCCAGCGAGCCCGACGCGATCACGTGCTCGATCCGCTCGTCCAGGCCCGTCTCGCGCAGCTTCTCGCCCTGGAACGCGAGTTCGCCGTTGGTGATCAGGCCGAAGCGGATCCCCGGGAACCGCAGGGCCAGGGCGTCCAGGCAGGGGAGCGCGTCCTCGTGCAGTCGCCAGCCCGCCCGGTAGTGCGCGAGGTAGCCCTCGAACCAGGCCGCGGCCGCGCCGTCGTCGAGGTCGACGCCGTGCGCGGCGGCGAAACCCTGGGCGCGTGCCCGCCGCTGCCCGCGGTAGTCCAGCACCCCGGCGAGGTAGGAGTGGTAGTGCTCCTCCTCGAGGGAGCGCCACAGGGTGACGGATGCCGCGGTGTCGGCGCCGGCGAACGCGCCTCCCTCCGACACGAGGTGCCGTTCGATCCCCCAGGCGACCGCGTCGCTGTGGGCGAAGAGCGTGTCGTCCAGGTCGAAGAGGGCCAGGCGGGGGATCATCCGGCCGATTCCTCGATCGGCCAGCCGGCCTTCGGCTCCCGGGTGTCGGAGGAGCGGAGCACGGCGTGCCAGGACGGGGGATAGGTGCCGTCGCGGTGCGCCTGGATCGCCGGCCCGACCCCGGTGAAGGTGAACCCGGCCTTCCGCGCGGCGCGCGCGGAGGCCATATTCCCCTCGAGGCATTGCCAGCTGATGGTGTCGACCACCTGGTTCGCGAACGCCCACTCGATCACCAGCCGCTGCGCCTCGGGGATGTGGCCGTGGCCGCGATGCGGGGCGCCGAGCCAGTAGCCGATCGAGGCGCTGGGCAGCCGCAAGCCGATGACCCCGAGCAATTCAGCGGTGTCCGGGTCGCGGACCGCCCAGGTGTACTCCGTGTCCGACGCCCACGCCGCCGGCATATACCCGGAGACGAATGAGTCGGCGTCGGAGCGCTGGTACGGCCACGGGATGTGCAGGTAGCGCTCGAAGATCGGGTCCTGGCAGTACTCGTAGACGCGCTCGGCATCGGCAGGGAGCAGCTGGTCCAGCCGCAGGAGCGGCGAGGACAGGGTGACGGGCTGCACCGTCAGCGCCGCGGCAGCAGGCCGACGGCCTCGTAGGCCCGGGCCAGGGTCACGTCGGCCACGGCCGCGGCCCGGTCGGCGTTGTGCGCCAGCAGACGGTCCAGCTCCGCCGGGTCGTCCAGCAGTTCGATCACCCGCGAACGGATCGGGCCGAAGGTGCCCTCGACGACCTCGACGAGACCCTTCTTCAGGTCGCCGTAACCGCGCCCCGCATACTCGTCCTCGAGAGAGCCGATCGTGACCCCCGCCAGCACCGAATAGATCGTGAGCAGGTTCGCCACCCCGGGCTTGTTCTCCCGGTCGAAGATGACGCCGCCCTCGGCGTCGGTGACCGCACGCATGATCTTCTTCTTCGTCACCGACGGCTCGTCGAGCAGCCAGATCACCCCGGCATGCGACTCGGCCGACTTCGACATCTTCGAGGTCGGGTTCTGCAGGTCGTAGATCTTCGCGGTCTCCTTGACGATGGCCACCTCCGGCACCGTGAAGGTCGAGCCGAAACGCGAGTTGAAGCGTGCCGCCAGGTCGCGGGTGAGCTCGACATGCTGCCGCTGGTCTTCGCCGACCGGCACGACCGTCGTCTGGTAGAGCAGGATGTCCGCGGCCATCAGCGTCGGGTAGGCGAACAGCCCGACCGTCGTCGCATCCTGCCCGTGCCGGGCGGACTTGTCCTTGAACTGGGTCATCCGGCTGGCCTCGCCGAAGCCGGTGATTGTGTTGAGCACCCAGGC
Organism: Cryobacterium sp. Sr8; assembly: GCF_004403225.1. Classification (NCBI taxonomy): domain Bacteria; kingdom Bacillati; phylum Actinomycetota; class Actinomycetes; order Micrococcales; family Microbacteriaceae; genus Cryobacterium; species Cryobacterium sp. Sr8. The sequence goes on from NZ_SOHO01000070.1 coordinate 5,786, forward strand.
CAGCTGCGCGTGAGCGGCGACATGCGACTGCACGTACAGGGTCGACGCCGAGGGGTCGATGCCGGCGGCGATGTACTGCGCCGCGGTGCGCCGGGTGTTCTCCCGCAGTGCGGCGGGATCCTGCGCGACCGTGATGGCGTGAAGGTCGACGATGGAGAAGAACGCGTCGTGCGTCTGCTGCAGCGCCTTCCAGTTGAGCAGGGCGCCGATGTAGTTGCCGATCTGCAGCGATTCTGCGGAGGGCTGCATGCCGGAGTAGAGGCGGGGCTTGTCCATGAGGTCAGGTCTCTCGTGCGTGTGCCGTGGGCGGCAGGAAGGTCAGATGGCGTAGTCGACGACGACGGGAGTGTGGTCCGACCAGCGCTGGTCGTAGGCGGCGGCGCGGTCGACGGCGTAGTTGGTGACGGATGCCGCCAGCGCCGGGGTAGCGAGCTGGTAGTCGATCCGCCAGCCGGTGTCATTGTCGAAGGCCTGCCCGCGCCAGGACCACCAGGTGAACGGCCCGTCGACCTCTCCCGCCCACTTGCGGCCGACATCCACCCAGCCGAGGCCCGCCCCGGCGTTGTACGCCGGGTCGTCCTCCGCGCCGAGGATCCGGTCGAAGTAGGCGCGTTCTTCGGGCAGGAAACCGGCCCGCTTGACGTTGCCCTTCCAGTTCTTGATGTCGAATTTGCGGTGGCCGACGTTCAGGTCGCCGAGCACCACGACGCGGTCGCTGTGCGCGGCCAGCTCGGGCAGGCGCGCCAGCATGGCGTCGAGGAAGGTGTACTTCTCGACCTGCTTCGGGGTGTCGGCCTCACCGGAGTGCACGTAGGTGCTCACGACGGTGACGATGGTGCCGTTGACCTCGTAGTCGGCCTCGAGCCAGCGTCCGGCGCTGTCGAACTCTTCGGCGCCGAACTGCACCCGGTGGATCGTGGCCGTCGATCGGCTCGCGATCGCGACGCCGGCCCGGCCCTTGGCCGTCGCCGCGTCGTGCACGACGCTCCACTCCGGGCCGAGCAGGCCTTCGAGGTCATCCGTGGATGCCCGCACCTCCTGGATGGCGAGGATGTCGACGTCCCGGCCGGCGAGCCAGTCGCCCATGCCCTTGCGGAACGCGGCGCGCACGCCGTTCACGTTGATGCTGGCGATCCGGAGCGGTTTGGCGGGTGTGGCGGGGGAAGGCGGCATGGAGCAAGTCTAGTTTGGGCGCAGCGGCTTACCGTTTGGCGATCGGGTCCGCGCCGGCTGCGCCTTCCCGCGCTGCGCGTTCGACGGCGGCGCGGAGGCGGCGGGAGGTGCCCAGCTTCTGGTGCCAGGCGGCGTCCTTGTGGGCGCGGCTGGCGTCCCGCAGCTCGGTGAGCACGGCCACCCGGACCGCTTCCGCCTCACGTCGGGCGCGTTCGACTTCGGCGTCGGCGGCGGCCGCGGTGCCGAGCCGGCGCGGGTCGATCCCCGCGTCTTGCATGCCGACGGCGATCCAGGCGGCCGAGAGCAGCGTGACTGTGCTCATCAGGTTGAACCAGATCAACAGCCCGATGACCACCGCGAAGGTGGCGAGCAGGGGGTTCCGCCCGGCGCCGCCGAGGAGCGCCCCGCCGAGCACCTTGAGCCCGCCGAGGGCCGCCGCGCCCAGCAGCGAGCCCGTGAGGAGGCGGCGGAGGGGGATGCGCACCCGCGAGAGCACCCGGAAGAGCACGGCGAGCGTGGCCGTGTCGATGACCAGCACGAGGAGCAGGCCGAAGGTGCGCGCCGACGCGTTGAACCAGAACGAATCCTGCGACATCCCGGCCAGCCCGAAGATCGCGCCCAGAGCCCAGGTGCTCGCGAGCGAGACGACGGCCGACACGACGAGGGCAAGACCGAAGAGCAGGCCGAGGCCGAGTTCCCGCGCCTTGACCAGCACGAAGAACGTCGAGTCGCGCTCCATCCCGAAGATGATCCGCACGGCCGTGGCGGTCGTCGAGAGCCAGCCGAGCGCGGTCGCGAGCAGCCCGACGAGGGCGATGGCTCCCGTCCAGCTCAGCACGCCCGCGGTGGCGAGTTCCGTCGGGTCGATGATGCCGTCGCTCCCGATCAGCCCCGGGATCGACTGGTTGATCAGGGCGAAGAGTTCTTCGGTCAGCGCGGGGTTGGAGTAGAGCCACAGCCCGGCGATGGAGAACCCGACCCAGATCGCGGCGAAGATGGCGAAGATCGACTGGTACGACATGCCGCCGGCGAGGATGCCGCCACCGCTGTTCGAATAGTGGGTGATGACGCGCATCGGTCGCCAGGCCATGACCCGGTTGACGATGTCGGTGATCTTCACTGCACCAGCCTAGCGAGGCGCGTTGCCCGACGGGACGGCGCACCCCCAGTTCGGGGCGCAAACCATAAGTGAGCGAGTCTCACCTCTTGCGGACGCTGCCTCGTCCTGCGACTATTCCACTGCTGAACCACCCGAGCCGCCACTCCATACCCCCGAACGTGGAGGGTGACCATGTCTCCGACGCACCCACAACCTCGTCTACCCGATTCCGGGCAGCCGAGTCGACGGATGCGCGCCGCCCAGGTCGCCGCGGTGGCTGTGGCGCTCCTGTCCTGTGCCGGCCCGCCGGCGGCGTATGCCGCCGACGGACCGGCCGGGCAGGGTGCGGTTGTGGTCGAGGCAGACGCGAATCGCGTCGGCCGGCCGGTGGCGCCGCGACCCGAAGCGGCCCCACCGGCTCCGGCCCGAGTCACCGAGGCCGCAGTCGCCCAGGACAGGACCGCTCGACCCGGAGCGCTCGACTTCGTCTGGCTTCTCCCGCTGGGCAGCGGCCTGGCCGTGCTCGGTACCGGCTGGGTGCTCAGCCGACGCAACCGCAACGACGATTCCGACTAGGCGAGACCGCCCGGCCGAGACCGCCCAGGCGAGACCGCTCAGGCGGAAGCTACGGCTTGCCTCGCATCATGGCCTGCTTGACCTCGGCGATGGCCTGGGTGACTTGAATGCCTCGGGGGCACGCCTCGGTGCAGTTGAAGGTCGTGCGGCAGCGCCACACGCCCTCTTCGTCGTTGAGGATGTCGAGGCGCACGGCGGCGTTGTCGTCGCGCGAGTCGAAGATGAAGCGGTGCGCGTTGACGATCGCGGCCGGGCCGAAGTACTGGCCGTCGGTCCAGAACACCGGGCAGCTCGACGTGCACGCGGCGCAGAGGATGCACTTGGTGGTGTCGTCGAAACGCTCACGCTGGGCCACCGTCTGGATGCGCTCCTTGCCGTCCTTGGGCGCCTGCTGCGACACGAGGAACGGCTGCACCGCCTTGAACGACTCGAAGAAGGGCTCCATGTCGACGATGAGGTCCTTCTCCAGCGGCAGGCCCTTGATGGCCTCCACGTAGACGGGCTTCGTGATGTCGAGGTCCTTGATCAGGGTCTTGCAGGCCAGGCGGTTGCGGCCGTTGATGCGCATCGCATCCGAACCGCAGATGCCGTGGGCGCAGGAGCGGCGGAAGCTCAGGGTCCCGTCCTGCTCCCACTTGATCTTGTGCAGGGCGTCGAGCACGCGGTCGGTCGCGTACAGCTCGACGTCGAAGTCCTGCCAGTGCGGCTCGGCGTCGACCTCCGGGTTGAACCGGCGGATCATCAGCGTGACGGTGAAGGACTCGATCGCCTCGGGGACGGCGGGCGGCGTAATGGTTGCGGTGGTCACCGTCAGTACTTCCTTTCCATCGGCTGGTAGCGCGTGATCGTGACCGGCTTCCAGTCGAGCGCGATGTGGTCGGCCGCGTCGGCGGAGTGCGGGTCCCCGGTCAGGTAGGCCATGGTGTGCACCAGGTAGTTCTCGTCGTCGCGCAGGGGGAAGTCGTCGCGCATGTGCCCGCCGCGGCTTTCCTTGCGGTTGCGGGCGGAGAACACAACGACCTCGGCGAGGTCGAGCAGGAAGCCGAGTTCGACGGCCTCGAGCAGGTCGGTGTTGAAGCGGCGTCCCTTGTCCTGCACGCCGATGTTCTTGTAGCGCTCGCGCAGCGAGTGGATGGTGTCGGTCACGTCCTTGAGGGACTCGTCGGTGCGGAACACCTGCGCCTTGGCGTCCATCGTCTCCTGCAGTTCCTTGCGGAGCACGGCGATGCGTTCGGTGCCGGTGGAGCTGCGGATGCCCTCGATCAGTCCGCGGACGAACTTCGCCGGGTCGGCGGGCAGCGGCACGAACTCGGCGGTCTTGACGTACGCGACGGCGTTGTTGCCGGCGCGCTTGCCGAACACGTTGATGTCGAGCAGGGAGTTGGTGCCGAGGCGGTTGGAGCCGTGCACCGACACGCAGGCGCATTCGCCGGCGGCGTAGAGGCCGGGCACGACGGTGGTGTTGTTGCGCAGCACCTCGGCGTTCACGTTGGTGGGGATGCCGCCCATCGCGTAGTGCGCGGTCGGCATGACCGGCACCGGCTCGGTGACCGGATCGACGCCGAGGTAGGTGCGGGCGAACTCGGTGATGTCAGGGAGCTTGGTCTCGAGCACCTCGGCGCCCAGGTGGGTGCAGTCGAGGTAGAGGTAGTCCTTGTTCGGTCCGGCGCCGCGACCCTCCGCGACCTCCTTGACCATGCAGCGGGCGATGATGTCGCGCGGCGCGAGGTCCTTGATGGTCGGCGCGTACTTCTCCATGAACCGCTCGCCGCTGGCGTTGCGCAGGATCGCGCCCTCGCCTCGGGCGCCCTCGGTGAGGAGGATGCCGAGCCCGGCGAGGCCGGTCGGGTGGAACTGGAAGAACTCCATGTCCTCGAGCGGGAGGCCCTTGCGCCAGATGATGCCGACGCCGTCGCCGGTGAGGGTGTGCGCGTTCGAGGTGGTCTTGTAGATCTTGCCGAAGCCGCCGGTGGCGAAGATGAAGGCCTTGGCCTGGAAGACGTGCAGCTCGCCGCTGGACAGGTCGTAGGCGACGACGCCCGAAGGCTGCTCGACCCCGTCGACCTCGGTCATGATCAGGTCGAGCACGTAGTACTCGTTGAAGAAGTTGATGCCGCGCTTGACACAGTTCTGGTACAGCGTCTGCAGGATCATGTGGCCGGTGCGGTCGGCGGCGTAGCAGGCGCGGCGCACCGGGGCCTTGCCGTGGTCGCTGGTGTGGCCGCCGAAGCGGCGCTGGTCGATCTTGCCCTCGGGGGTGCGGTTGAACGGGAGGCCCATGTTCTCGAGGTCGATGACCGCGTCGATGGCTTCCTTGGCGAGGATCTCCGCCGCATCCTGGTCGACGAGGTAGTCGCCGCCCTTGACCGTGTCGAAGGTGTGCCACTCCCAGTTGTCTTCCTCGACGTTTGCGAGGGCCGCGGCCATGCCACCCTGGGCCGCGCCGGTGTGGGACCGGGTCGGGTAGAGCTTGGAGATGACCGCCGTGCTGGCGCCGGGGCCGGCTTCGATGGCGGCACGCATTCCGGCTCCACCCGCTCCCACGATGACGATGTCGAACTGGTGGTAGTGCACGCCGTCAACGACGGTGGACTCCGTGGGCGCTGTGGAAGAGGCGGGCGTTGTCATGATGGGTGTGTGCAGCTCCTAAAGGGCCGAGCAGAACGAGGGGAGGAGGTCGGCGGGCGCGCCGGCCGGGCAGGGGTCGAAGGTGAAGACGACCAGGGTGCCGAGAATGATGAGGACAGCGACGCTGGCGAAGATCGCCCACTTGAGGATGCCGCGGGTCAGCGGCTGGGTGGCGTAGTCGTTGACCAGCGTGCGCATCCCGTTGCCGCCGTGGATCAGGGCGAGCCAGAGCATCAGCACGTCCCAGGTCATCCAGAACGGGTTGGTCAGCTTGCCGGCGACGAAGGCGAAGTCGAGGGCGCTCACCCCCTTGCCCACCATGAGGTTCACGAAGAGGTGGCCGAAGATGAGCACGACCAGCACGACGCCGGAGGCGCGCATGTAGATCCAGCCCCACTTCTCCCAGTTGACGCCCCGCTTGCGGGGCGCACGGGCGTAGGGACTGCGGGGGGCTTCGATGGTGGTTGACATGTCGTCCCCTCCTAGTCGCTGAACACGTTCGTAAGCTGGCGCGGCACGAAGGCGAGCATGGTGAGCACCCAGAGGCCGATGACGACGTAGAACATCACCTTCTGGTACTTCGCGTTCCAGAAGTCGATCAGGATGATCCGGATTCCGTTGAACGCGTGGAACACGATGGCACCGACCAGGGCGATCTCACCCAGCCCCATCAGGGGCGTCTTGTAGGTGCCGATCACCGCGTTGTAGGCCTCTGGGCTCACGCGCACGAGCGCGGTGTCGAGGATGTGGACCAGCAGGAAGAAGAAGATCGCCACGCCCGTGATGCGGTGCAGGACCCACGACCACATGCCTTCGCGGCCCCGGTAAAGGGTTCCGGCGGGGCGACGCGAGGTCGTCTTTTGCTGATATGTCGGGGTTCCTGCCGTTTGCTGTGGCATGAATAACCCTCCCTGGTTGAGATGTGGCCGCGATGAGACGAGGCAGTCGCGCTCGAGAGCGCGTGTTCCCAGTCTAGGTGTCGGCGCCCGGGTTTTTTGCGGCCGGGCCCGCCTAGCGTCGCATCGAGGGCGGCACGAGCGTGTTCGCCCAGACGGCGGCGCGCTCGTCGATGGCCCGTTCGTAGTAGCCGAGCAGGGCGCCGCAGACGCCCTCCCACGACCGGCCGAGCACACTGCGGCGCCCGGCCTCGCCCATCCGGCGGCGCAGCGCGCCGTCCGTGGCCAGCCGCGAAACAAAACGGCGCAGATCCCGCTCGTCGTTCGGCGCGAACAGGAAGCCGTCCTCGCCGTGCGCCACGAGGTCGATCGGGCCCCCGGCGCGCGGGGCCACGACCGGCAGGCCCGCTGCGTGGGCCTCCTGGATGGTCTGCCCGAAGGTTTCCTCCGTTCCGGCGTGCAGGAACAGGTCGAAGCTCGCGTACGCGGCCGAGAGGTCGGCGCCGGCCAGACGGCCGAGCCAGGCGACGGGCATCCCGGCCAGTTCGCGCCGCACGAGGTCGGAGGACGGCCCGTCGCCGACGAGGGCCAGGCGGATGCCGTCCAGCCCGCGCAGCGCCCGGAACCGTTCCACCTGCTTCTCCGGGGCGATCCGGCCGACGTAGCCGACGACGACCTCCCCGCCGGGGGAGAGCCTCGCCCGGAGCCGCCGCGCTGCCGGATCGCTGCGCTGGTTCGGGTGGAAGCCGACGAGGTCCACGCCGCGGGCCCACGGCTCCAGTCGGCGAAGGCCGATGCGGCGCAGGTCGGCCATTGACGCCGTCGAGGGGACCAGGGTGAGGTCGGCGCCCTCGTGCACCCACTTGACGAGGCGCCAGGCCAGGCCGGCGGCCTGGCCGAGGTTGTTCCGGCGGGCGTAGCCGGCGACATCCGTCTGGTAGATCGCGACGGTGGGGATGTCCAGGCGGTTGGCCGCGGCGATGCCCTGGGCGCCGAGCAGGAACGGGGACGCGGCGTGCAGCACGTCGGGCCGGAAGTCCTGCAGCAGCCGGGAGACGAAGGGGCTGGGCAGGCCCACCGGGAATTGCCGGTAGGCCAGGGCCGGCACGGTGTGCACTGGAAACCCCGCGTACTCGGGCGGCGCCCCGGCCGGCGCGATGACGATGGCGTCGTGCCCGTGTCGCGCGAGGTGGTCGAGCACCCGGCACACGCTCGTGGTGACCCCGCTGATCGTGGGCAGAAAGCTTTCCGTGATGACCGCGACCCTCATGAGGCGAGCGTACGGAGGCGAGATAGCCGCCGGGTGAATGGCGGGTATCCGGCCGGGCGGCGGCGGTAGTCTGGCCAGATGCCTCAGACCAGCACCCCCATTGAGCGGTTTTACAGCGTGATCCCGGCCGGCGGGATCGGCTCGCGGCTGTGGCCGCTGTCCCGCGCGGACGCCCCCAAGTTCCTGCACGACCTGACCGGGTCCGGCCAGACGCTGCTGCGCGACACCTGGGAACGCCTGGCCCCGCTCAGCGGCGAGCAGCGCGTCATGGTCGTGACCGGCCGGGCCCACCGCGCCGCCGTCGAGGAGCAGCTTCCGGAGCTGGCCGACCACAACGTGGTGCTGGAGAGCGAGCCGCGTGAATCCTCCGCCGCGATCGGACTGGCCGCAGCGATCCTGGAGAAGCGGGAACCGGGCGTCATCATCGGTTCCTTCGCCGCCGACCACGTCATCAAGGGCTCCGCCCAGTTCCGCGACGCCGTGACCGAGGCCGTGGCGGCCGCGGACGCCGGCTACATCGTGACCATCGGCATCCGGCCGACCGAGCCGGCCGTCGGTTTCGGCTACATCAAGTGCTCCGGGCCGCTCGACATCCCTGCGGCCGGCAGCGCCCTCGCGGTCGAGCGGTTCGTCGAGAAGCCGGACCTCGAGACCGCGGAGGAGTACCTCGCCGACGGCCAGTACCTCTGGAACGCGGGGATGTTCATCGCCAGGGCCGACCGCCTGCTCGAGGAGATCGGACGCTCCGAACCGGAGCTGCTCGCCGGCCTGCTGGAGCTCGCGGAGGCGTGGGACACCCCGCGCCGAGGCGCCGTGGTCGACCAGGTCTGGCCGCGCCTGAAGAAGATCGCCATCGACTACTCGGTCGCCGAACCGGTCGCCGCCACCGGCAAGCTCGCCGTGATCCCCGGCCAATTCGACTGGGACGACGTGGGCGACTTCGCCTCCATCGCCAAGATCCACTCCGGCGGACGCAAGCACGATCTCGCCATCCTCGGTGAAGGTGCCCGAGTGCTCGCCGACTCCAGCACCGGCATCGTGGTCAGCCACACCAAACGGATGATCGCCCTCATCGGTGTTGAGGACATCGTCGTCGTCGACACCCCGGACGCCCTGCTCGTCACCACCAGCGCCAACGCCCAGAAGGTCAAGGCCGTCGTCGACGCGCTGAAGCTGTCGGGTTCGAGCGACGTTCTCTAGACTCGGTCCACCCTCTGAAGGAGCGTCAGATGACTCGTCGTGGTTTCACCCTCCCGGCCGTCGCGGTTTCCGCCCTGCTGCTCGCCGGCTGCGCGCCGGCGCCGGAGCAGGACGCGCGCCCCAGCGGCACCGCCGCGCCCGACTACTGCGCGCGCATGGTGACCAACTCCGGCGGCCTCGAGGACCGCTCCTTCAACCAGTCGAGCTGGGAGGGACTCCAGCAGGCCGCCGCCGACTTCGACATCGGCGTCGACGCGATCGTGTCGACAGCGGAGACCGACCTGGCACCCAACGTCGAGCAGGCCGTGGCCACCGACTGCGACTTCATCCTGACCGTCGGCTACGAGCTCGCCGACGCCACGGCGGCCGCGGCGACGGCGAACCCCCAGTTGCACTTCTCGATCGTCGACGAGCAGGTCGCCGGGGAGAACATCAAACCGATCGTCTTCGACACGGCGCAGGCCGCTTTCCTGGCCGGGTACCTCGCCGCCGGCGTCAGCCGCACCGGGATCGTCGCGACGTTCGGCGGCGGCAACCAGCCGCCGGTGACCCTCTTCATGGACGGCTTCGTCGACGGGGTGGCCAAGTACAACGAACTTAGGGGGACCGCGGTGCGGGTGCTCGGCTGGGACAAGGCCACGCAGGACGGCGTGTTCACCGGCGACTTCGAGGACACCGTCAAGGGAAAGACGACCACCGAACGGTTCCTCGACCAGGGTGCGGACGTGATCATGCCGGTGGCGGGCCAGGTGGGCGAGGGCGCGGCGGCGGCCATCCTGGAGGATGGCGAGTCCTCCCTCATCTGGGTCGACAACGACGGCTACGAGTCCCTGCCGGCCCAGTTCCACCCGATCCTGCTCACCAGCGTGCTGAAGAACACGCAGGACGCTGTCGTGGAGATCATCGGGGCGGACCTCAAGGGTGATTTCTCCAGCGACCCGTACGTGGGCACCCTCAAGAACGGCGGTGTCGAGATCGCCCCGTTCCACGATCGGGCCGGGCTCGTCTCCAGCGAACTCGCCGCCGGCATCGACGAGTTGCGTGCCGCGATCGTCGCCGGAATCCTCAAGGTGACCAGCCCGAACACCCCCGGCTGACCCCCGTTCGGGGCCGCTGCGCTGCTCATCTGAGCAAGATTTCCCGGGGTATGTAACTGTTCGGTCACGACTCCTGTTTGCTCATCTGAGCAGGCAATTGTTCGCTAAGTTGGTCCCACATAGCCCCTGCCCACCGCAGGGCCGCATCTTGGAGGTCGCTTTGAGAATCACATCCCGTAAGCCCGCACTGAGCGGCCTTGCCGCGCTGGGTGTCGTCGCTCTCTTCGCCGGGTGTGCTCCGGCACCGGAGGAAGGCGGGGACACAAAGGCCCCCGTCGTCAGCGACTTCCTGCCCTGCATGGTTTCCGACGCCGGCGGGTTCGACGACAAGTCGTTCAACCAGCTGGGCTACGAAGGCCTGGTCAAGGCGGCCGACGAACTCGGCGTCAAGGAAAAGCACGTCGAGTCCGCCACGGCCACCGACTTCAAGCCCAACCTGACCAGCCTGGTCGACCAGGGCTGCAACCTGATCATCACCGTCGGGTTCGCCCTCGCCGAGGCCACCGCGGAATCCGCCAAGGCCAACCCGGACATCGAATACGTCAGCATCGATGACACCATCGACCTCGACTTCGACGGCAAGACCGACGTTCCGAACGCCAAGCCCATCGTGTTCGACACCGCCCAGGCGGCGTTCCTCGCCGGTTACCTGTCGGCGGGCGTCTCCGAGACCGGCAAGGTCGGAACCTACGGCGGAATGCAGTTCCCGACCGTCACCATCTTCATGGACGGTCTCGCCCAGGGCGTCGCACACTACAACAAGGAAAAGGGCACGAAGGTCGAGGTCGTCGGCTGGAACACCGAAACGCAGAAGGGCGTCTTCTCCGGTACGTTCAGCGCCGGCACCCAGCCCCTCACCGACGCGCAGAACCTGATCGACGCTGGCGTGGACGTGCTGCTGCCCGTCGGCGGCCCGATCTACCAGAGCGCCGCCGCGGCCATCCGCGACTCCGGCAAGGAGATCGCCCTGATCGGGGTCGACGCCGACGTCTTCGTGACGGACCCGTCCGTCGCCGACCTGCTGCTCACCTCGATCCTCAAGGGCATCGACGTCGGCGTGGAGGAAGCCGTCCTCAAGGCCGGCCGCGACGAGTTCGACGTGACGCCGTTCGTCGGAACGCTCGAGAACGACGGCGTCGGCCTGGCCGAGTTCCACGACTGGGCCGACAAGGTCCCGGCCGAGCTGCAGGATGAACTCGACAAGCTGCGCGACGACATCATCAGCGGCGACGTGAAGGTCACGTCCTACCTCGCCGGCTAATTTCGGCAGGTAAATCTGTGGGGAGGCGGGCTCCGGCCGGCCTCCCCACAACATCGTTAACCACCCTAGGATCGGGAACATGAAGCTCGAACTGCGCGGCATCACAAAGACGTTCGGTGCCCTGGTCGCGAACGACCACATCGACCTCACGGTCGAGGCGGGAGAGATCCACGCCCTGCTCGGAGAAAACGGCGCCGGCAAGTCAACGCTCATGAACGTGCTCTACGGCCTCTACCAGGCCGACGCCGGTGAGATCGTGCTCGACGGAGTGGTGCAGAAGTTCGCCGGTCCCGGTGACGCGATGAACGCCGGCATCGGCATGGTGCACCAGCACTTCATGCTGATCCCCGTCTTCACCGTCGCCGAGAACGTCATGCTCGGCCATGAGGAGACGAACGTCCTCGGCCGGCTCAACCTCGGCGCGGCCCGCAAAAAGGTCAAGGAGATCTCCGACCGATTCGGCTTCCACATCGACCCGGATGCGCTGATCGAGGACCTCCCCGTCGGCGTGCAGCAGCGGGTCGAGATCATCAAGGCGCTGTCCCGGGAGGCGCGCGTGCTCGTGTTCGACGAGCCGACTGCCGTGCTGACCCCGCAGGAAACCGACGAGCTGATGGCCATCATGCGCCAGCTCAAGGAAGCCGGGACCTCGATCGTGTTCATCACCCACAAGCTCCGTGAGGTGCGCGAGGTCGCCGACCGGATCACGGTGATCCGGCGCGGCAAGGTCGTCGGCGAAGCGTCTCCGACGGCGACGAACACCGAGCTGGCCTCACTCATGGTCGGCCGGGCCGTCGAACTGACCGTGCACAAGGACGAACCGAAGCTGGGTCACGAAGCCCTGGTCGTGCGCGACCTCTGCGTCATCGACGCGCGCCACCAGCTCGTCGTCAACCACGTCAGCTTCGAGGTCCAGGCCGGGGAAGTGCTCGTCATCGCCGGCGTGCAGGGCAACGGCCAGACCGAGCTGATCGAGGCCCTGATGGGCCTGCAGCCCCGGGTGACGGGCACGATCGAGCTCAACGGCACATCCCTGCGCGGCCTCAGCGTGCGCAAGATCCTCGACGCCGGCGTCGGATTCGTGCCGGAGGACCGCACCGAGGACGGCCTGGTCGCCGCCTTCACCGTCGCCGAGAACCTCATGCTCGACCGCAGCACCGGAGCACCGTTCGTCAAGGCGGGCACCCTGCAGCGCGGCTTCCTCGCGGATTTCGCCCGGGAAAAGGTGACCGAGTTCGACATCCGCACCCAGGGCATCGACTCCCTCGCCGGCCAGCTCTCCGGCGGCAACCAGCAGAAGGTCGTGCTCGCGCGCGAACTCAGCCGGGAACTGCACCTGCTCGTAGCGACGCAGCCGACCCGCGGCCTGGACGTCGGCTCGATCGAATTCGTGCACAAGCGCATCATCGCGACCCGGGACGCCGGCATCCCCGTCATCGTCGTCTCCACCGAACTCGACGAAGTCGTCGGACTCGCGGATCGAATCGCGGTCATGTACCGCGGAGGAATCGTAGGTATCGTGCCCGGAACCACCCCACGCAGCGTCCTTGGACTCATGATGACGGGCGAACCCGCCCCCGGAACGGAGGCCGTGGCATGAGCGACAGCACCCAGCCGCCGGCCGAGCCCGCCGGCGCCGTGGCGGCGCCAGCCGACCACCCCGACGCCCCCCGGGGGCAGGACGCCGACTCGGAGCGCTGGTCGCAGGCCATGCGCGACATCGTGGGCGGGAGCGCCGCCATCTCGGTGCTCGCCGTGTTCCTCGCCCTCGTCGTCGGCGCCATCCTGATCGCCCTCACCGATGAGCCGGTCCAGAAAGCCTCCGGCTATCTCTTCGCCCGGCCGGGGGACATGTTCGCCGCCGTGTGGGATTCCGTCTCCGGCGCCTACTCGGCGCTCTTTCAGGGGTCGATCTACAACTTCCGCCGGCCGGGATTCGCCGCCGGAATCCGTCCGCTCACAGAGACCCTCACCTTTGCCACGCCGCTGATCGCTGCCGGTCTCGGCGTCGGCCTGGCCTTCCGGGTCGGGATGTTCAACATCGGTGGCCGCGGGCAGATGCTGATCGCCGCCGCCAGCGCCGGCTGGGTGGCATTCGCCGTCGATCTGCCCGCCGGGATCCACCTCATCGTCGCCGTGCTCGCCGGCCTCGTCGGCGGGGCGCTGTGGGGCGGCATCGTCGGCCTGCTCAAGGCCCGCACGGGCGCACACGAGGTCATCGTCACGATCATGCTCAACTTCGTGGCGCTGTACCTGGTCTCGTACCTGCTGCGCACCCCCGGGCTGCTGCAGGAACCGGGGTCAAGCAACCCGCAAACGCCGCCGATGAAACCCACCGCCGTCTTCCCCGACCTCCTGGGGCCGACGTACAACCTGCACGCCGGCTTCCTCACGGTCGTCGCCGCAACGATCTTCGTCTGGTGGCTGCTCAGCCGCTCGAACCTCGGGTTCCAGTTCCGAGCCGTGGGTGAGAACCCGAACGCCGCGCGAGTCGCCGGAATCAACGTGCAGAGCGTGTATGTGAGCGCGATGCTCATCTCCGGCGGGCTCGTCGGCCTGGCCGGGATCAACCAGGTGCTCGGCACCGTGACCACCGGTTTCGGCGCCGGGATCGACGCGAACATCGGCTTCGACGCCATCACGGTGGCCCTGCTGGGCCGTTCGCGGCCCTGGGGGATCTTCTTCGCCGGCGTTTTGTTCGGCGCGTTCAAGGCCGGGGGCTTCTCGATGCAGGCGGCCGAGGGCGTCCCCATCGACATCGTCCTCGTCGTGCAGTCCCTGATCGTGCTCTTCATCGCGGCGCCGCCGCTGGTGCGCGCGATCTTCCGGCTCCCGACACCGGGAACCAAACCCAGGTCGCGACCGACCGTCGTGAAGAAGGAGGTGACGGCGGGATGAGCACCATCACCCAGACCGTCCAGCCGAGCCAGGGCCAGCCGGCCCTGAGCACGGTCGTGCTCCGCAGCTGGAAGGCCGCGATCGCCCTCAGCATCTTCGCGGTCCTCGGCCTGCTCATCTTCGTCCTCCTCGGCGTGGACACCCAGGGGCAGGTGAGCACCTTCCGGCTGTCCCAGTCGCGCGATCTGATCCAGCTCCCGGACCTGGTGCTGCCGACCTTCGTCACCGCTGTCGTCTCCAGCATCCTGCTGTTTGCCATGGCCGCCTGGTCGATTTGGATCACCACTCACTCCCGCAAGGTGCCGCTCTTGCTCGTCGTGGTCTTCGCGGTGGTCTTCATGATCGGGTTCCTCACCTGGGCGGCAGCAGGCTCGACGATCCCCGTCCCGGGGCTCTTCGTGGGCACCATCACCCTCAGCGTCCCGCTGATCTTCGGGGCGCTCGGCGGTGTGATCTCCGAACGTTCCGGGGTCGTGAACGTGGCCATCGAGGGTCAGCTCCTCGCCGGGGCGTTCAGCTCCGCCGTCGTCGCCTCGATCACCGGCAACCCGTACCTCGGGCTCGTCGCCGCGGCGATCGCCGGCGTGCTCGTCTCGTTCGTGCTCGCCGCGTTCTCGATCAAGTACCTCGTCGACCAGGTCATCGTCGGTGTCGTGCTCAACGTGCTCGTGATCGGGCTGACGAGCTTCTTTTTCTCCCAGCTCCTCTCACCCAATGCCGCGGCGCTCAACACACCGGAGCGTTTCCCCCGGATCAACATCCCGCTGCTGAGCGAGATCCCGATCCTCGGCCCGGCGCTCTTCCGCCAGACGTTCATCGTCTACTTCATGTATGTCGCCGTCGCCGTGATCTACTTCGGGCTGTTCCACACGAAGTGGGGACTGCGGCTGCGCTCCGTCGGTGAGCACCCCAAGGCCGCCGACACCGTGGGCATCAACGTCAACGGCACCCGGTTTTGGAACGTGTCCCTGGCCGGTGCCATCGTCGGCTTCGGCGGTGCGTACTTCACCCTCGGATCCGTCGGCGCATTCAACAAGGAAATGACAGCCGGCCTCGGCTTCATCGCCCTCGCCGCCGTCATCTTCGGCCGGTGGGACCCGCTGAAGGCGACCCTCGCGGCGCTTCTGTTCGGTTTCGCCAGCAACCTGCAGAACGTACTCAGCATCATCGGGTCACCGGTGCCGAGCGAGTTCATGCTCATGCTCCCGTACGTCGTGACGATCTTCGCCGTCGCCGGCCTCGTCGGCCGGTCCCGGCCGCCTGCCGCCGACGGCAAGCCGTATATCAAGTGATGACTTCAGGAGCGGATGACGTGACCCCACCAGCGGGCGACATCGACTGGGATGCGCTGCGCGAAGCGGCCATGACGGCGATGGCCCTGGCCTATGTGCCGTACTCGAATTTCCCGGTCGGGGTGGCGGCACTCGTCAGCGACGGGCGGATCATCAGCGGCTGCAACGTGGAGAACGCGTCCTACGGGCTCACGCTCTGCGCCGAATGCGCCCTCGTCTCGTCGCTGCACATGACCGGGGGCGGCCGGCTGGTCGCGTTCACCTGCGTCGACGGCCACGGGCAGGCGCTGATGCCGTGCGGCCGCTGCCGCCAGCTGCTCTACGAACACTCCGCGCCCGGCATGCTGCTGGAGACGGTCTCGGGCCTGCGCACCATCGATGAGGTGCTGCCGGATGCCTTCGGGCCCAGGCAGCTGGCCGAGTACCAGGGAGAATGACGGGGATGACCATGGACTCCAGTGCCGGCGCCAGCGCCACCGCCCTTCCGGCCGGTTCGGCCGGGCGCATCGAGGCGTTCGACACCGTCGACCTCATCCACGCCAAACGCGACCGCGGCGAACTCAGCACCCCGCAGATCGACTGGCTGATCGACGCGTACACCCGCGGCTATGTGGGCGACGAGCAAATGGCCGCCATGGCCATGGCCATCTTCCTCAACGGCATGACCCGCCGGGAGATCCGCGACCTGACCATGGCGATGATCGACAGCGGCGAACGGATGAGCTTCGAAGGCCTCGGCAAGCCGACCACCGACAAGCACTCCACCGGCGGCGTCGGCGACAAGATCACCCTGCCGTTGATGCCCCTCGTCGCGGTGTTCGGCGTGGCCGTGCCCCAGCTGTCCGGCCGCGGCCTCGGCCACACCGGGGGCACCCTCGACAAGCTCGAATCCATCCCGGGCTGGCGCGCCAACCTCACAAACGAGCAGATGTTCGCCCAGCTGCGCGAGGTCGGCGGCGTGATCTGCGCCGCGGGCAGCGGCCTGGCCCCGGCCGACGGCAAGCTCTACGCCCTCCGCGACATCACCGGCACCGTCGAGGCGATCCCACTGATCGCCTCCTCGATCATGTCGAAGAAGATCGCCGAGGGCACCAAGGCGCTCGTGCTCGACGTCAAGTTCGGCTCCGGCGCCTTCCTCAAGAACATCGAACAGTCCCGGGAACTGGCCCGCACCATGGTCGCGCTCGGCCAGGATGCCGGGGTCGCGACCTCCGCGCTGCTCACCAACATGAACGTCCCGCTCGGCCTCGCCATCGGCAACGCGAACGAGGTGCGCGAGTCGGTGGAGGTGCTTGCCGGCGGCGGGCCGGCCGACATCGTCGAGCTCACGATCACGCTGGCGCGCGAGATGCTCGCCCTCGCCGGCAAGACCGACGTCGACGTCGAGGCCGCCCTGAAGGACGGCCGGGCGATGGACAAGTGGCGCCAGGCCATCCGCGCCCAGGGCGGCGACCCGGATGCCGCGCTGCCGGTCGCCCGCGAAACCCACGTCGTTCTCGCCGACCGGGACGGCATCCTCGTGCAGCAGGACGCCCTGCCGTTCGGCATCGCAGCCTGGCGGCTCGGCGCCGGCCGCGCCCGCAAGGGGGACCCGGTGCAGCACTCGGCCGGCGTCGACCTGCACGCCAAGCCGGGGGACGCCGTCACGAAGGGCCAGCCGCTGTTCACGCTGAGCGCCGACGAGCCCGCCCGGTTCCCGCGCGCGCTCGAGTCGGTCGAGGGCGCCTGGCGGATCGGCGACCCGGGTGAGCCGGTGCTGACCGGCGGCCCGCTGATCGCCGAGCGCATCACCGCCGACGACTGACCCGCTTCTACTCGGGGTCGCCGATCCGCTCGAGCGCGTCGACGATCAACGACCAGAACTTCTCGTGGTCCAGGTCGACGGCGACCTGCGTGGTGCAGTCCGCCGGGGCGGGGGCTCGGAAGTCGGCGACGGTCATGCCCAGGGTGAGCGTGCCGGTGAGTTCCACATCGAGCGGGGTGCGGCGCACCGCGATCACGCTGGGATCGATCACGTAGGCCACCGCGCACGGGTCGTGCACCGGCGGGTGGTCGAAGCCCTGCGCCTCCTTGTAGGTCCCGGCGAAGAACTCGAGAAGCTCCCCGACGAACCTGGCCGGCCCGGTGCCGACCGCGGCGATCCGCGCCGCCACGGCGGGCGTCGCGAGCGCCTGGTGGGTGAGGTCGAGGCCGATCATGGTGAGCGGCCACTTCTCGTTGAAGACGATGTGCGCGGCCTCCGGGTCGATCACGATGTTGAACTCGGCCGTCGCCGACCAGTTGCCCACGTGGTATCCGCCGCCCATCAGCACGACCTCCCTGACCCGCTGGGCGATCCGGGGTTCCTTGCGCACGGCCAGGGCGATGTTGGTGAGCGCACCGGTGGGCACGAGGGTGATCTCGCCGGGCTCGTGCGCCATGATCGTGTCGATGATGAGGTCGACGGCGTGCCGGGGGTCGAGCCGGATGACGGGCTCGGGGAGCACCGGGCCGTCGAGGCCGGACTCGCCGTGGATGGTCGGCGCCGTCTCGATCCGGCGCACGAGCGGACGCGCGCAGCCGGCCGCGAACGGCACGCCGGTGATGCCGGCCACGCGCGCGACGGACAGGGCGTTTCGGGTGACCTTGTCGAGGGTCTGGTTGCCCATCACGGTGGTGACGGCGACGAGGTCGATGTCGGGGTTGCCGTGCGCGAGCAGCAGCGCGATCGCGTCGTCGTGGCCCGGGTCGCAGTCGAGGATGATTTTGGTCGGCATGTGCCCAATCTATCCGCGCGTCGCTAGTGGCCCGCCCCGAGTGGGCGACCGGTTGAGTTGCGGGGAAAGTACCTTCGTCAGCACTGTGAAGGTACTTTCTCCGCGATTCGGCGTGGCACCCAGCGAGCATTCAGGAAACAGGGAGGCTCGCGGGGCGCTCCGCCGGTAGATTAGGGGGGTGAACACGAGCCCAGACGAATACCTGCTGCCCGGCGGCGGAGCGAGCATCAACGCCCTGCCCAAGATCTCCCTGCACGACCACCTCGACGGCGGGCTGCGCCCCGCGACGATCGTCGAGCTGGCCGACTCCGCCGGCGTCGACCTGCCGACGACGGATGCCGCGAGCCTGGGCTCCTGGTTCGCCAGGCAGGCCAACTCCGGCTCCCTGGTCGAGTACCTCAAGACCTTCGACGTGACCACCGCCGTCATGCAGACCCGCGAGGGGCTCGTGCGCGTCGCCCGCGAATTCGTGGAAGACCTGGCCCGCGACGGCGTGATCTACGGCGAGGTCCGCTGGGCCCCCGAACAGCACCTCACCCGCGGACTGACCCTCGACCAGGCCGTCGAGGCGGTGCAGGAGGGTCTTGACGCCGGTGTCGAGCACGTCGGACAGGCCGGCCACGACATCCGCATCGGCCAGCTTGTCACGGCCATGCGGCACGCGAACCATAGCCTCGAGATCGCCGAACTGGCCGTTCGCCACCGGGGGAACGGCGTCGTCGGCTTCGACATCGCCGGAGCGGAGCTGGGTTTCCCGGCCCGCAACCACGTGGCCGCCTTCGACTACCTCGCCCACGAGTTCATGCCGGTCACCGTGCACGCCGGCGAGGCCGACGGGCTGGAGAGCATCCGCGGGGCCCTGTTCGACGGTCGCGCCCTGCGCCTCGGTCACGGCGTTCGCCTCGCCGAAGACGTGAAGATCGGCCGCGCCGACGGCGACAACACATTCGTCACTCTCGGCCCGCTCGCCCAGTGGGTGCGCGACCGCGAGATCGCCCTGGAGCTGAGCCCGTCCTCCAACCTGCAGACCGGCGCGATCGCGGCCTGGGGCAAGGACCTGCTCGACCACCCGTTCGACCTGCTCTACCAGCTCGGCTTCCGGGTCACCGTCAACACCGACAACCGCCTGATGAGCAATACCACCCTCTCGAAGGAGATGGCGCTGCTCAGCGACGCCTTCGGCTACGACATAGACGACCTCGAGGTGTTCCAGCTCAACGCGGCCGCGGCGGCGTTCCTCCCGCTCGAAGAACGCGAGGAACTGGCGGATGCCATCGTCGCCGGATTCGAGAACGAGTAGGCATCGGCCGCTCCGGTCGAGCCCGCGCGAACCGTGACACGATGACGCTCCTGCCCCTTCCCCTCGACGCGATCGAGATCGGCGTGCATGCCGATACCTGGCGTGCCGCAGTGACCGCGGCGGGAGACGCGCTGCAGCGCTCCGGCGCCACCGAGGCCGGCTACACCGAACGGATGATCCGCGTCATCGACGAATTCGGTGCCTACGTCGTGATCGCGCCCGGGCTGGCCCTGGCCCACGCCCGGCCGGGGCCCGATGTGGTCACCGAAGGCCTGAGCATCGTCACCCTGGCCGAACCTGTCGCGTTCGGGCATCCGCACAACGACCCGGTCGGCGTCATCGTCGGCCTGGCCGTGAGGAACGGCGACGAGCACCTGCATGTCGTCGCCCAACTCGCCAATGTGTTCAACGATCCGCAGGTGATCCCCGCGATCGCGGCGGCGACGGATGCCGAGGCCATCCGTTCCCTGCTCGGAATGACCGACTCCGCGAAGGAACCGGAATGAAAATCGTCGTCATGTGCGGTGTCGGAATCGGAACATCCGCCATTCTCAAGGTCAACGCCGAACGCGCGCTGGAACGGCTCGACATCGACGCCGACGTGACGGCCACCGACGTCGCCGGCGTGCAGGCGGCCGGCTCGGACGCGCAGGTCATCCTCACCTCGCCGGAGCTCGTGCACGCGATCGGCAAGACCAACGCCGACGTCATCGTGATCGACAACTACTTCGACCTGGACGAGCTCACCGCGAAGCTGGAAGCGGCCCTGGGCTAGTTCAGGCGATGCCCGGAGCCGCCGGGCCGAGGGCCCGCCTGGGCCGATTGAGGCGAGGGAACACGACGGCTGCGAGCACAACGGCGAGCACCGGAGACGCGAAGGCGACGAGGAGCAGAGCCGCGCCGGTGAGCACGGTCAGGCCGAGGCCGATCAGTGCCGCGGTG
This sequence comes from Cryobacterium sp. Sr8, assembly GCF_004403225.1. Lineage (NCBI taxonomy): Bacteria > Bacillati > Actinomycetota > Actinomycetes > Micrococcales > Microbacteriaceae > Cryobacterium > Cryobacterium sp. Sr8. The sequence goes on from NZ_SOHO01000070.1 coordinate 26,174, forward strand.
GCGGCCCGGCCCGGTCCGGCCAGCGGCAGCCGGGCGAACGCGCCCACCGCGATCGCCAGCCCGTAGAGGAGCAGGCCGATGGCGGCGAGAAACCAGCCCACGGCTGAGCCCGCGCCGGCAGTCAGCACGGTGTCGACGGAGAACGTGGCCTCGGCCAGGAGCGCGCCGGCCAGCAGCGCGGCCGGAGCCCAGGCGGCCCACCGCGGCGCGTGCCTCGTTCGGCGCCGGTGCGCCACGAGCGCCAGGGCGAGCAGGAGCGGCAGCGCGCCGACGAGTCCCGCCGCTATGCCCCAGCCCATTGCCGTTGTGCCGTCGAGGCCGCGCCCGAGCCACGGCCAGTGCCTGCCGGACAGAGCGAAGGCCACGGCGCCCGCGCCGAGCCCGGCGCTGAGCCAGGCCAGCGCCGCCGGGGCGCGGCCGACCGGGGAATGCGCCCCGGGCGCCGCATCCCCGCCGGCGCTCTCCCCGCCGCCGTCCCCGGCGCCCTCGGGCCTGGCGCTCGCACGGGAGGCGCCGGGCGCGCCGGCAAGGAGCACGAGCACGGTGACCGCGATGCTCGCCAGCACGGGGGTGACCGGCGCGACGAACGACAGCCCGATGGCCGGCGCGGCGAACACGGCCAGCAGGCCGGCCAGGCCGATCCGGCGGGGGCGGGGGAGTGTCGTGCGGCGGAACAAAACATCGAGGGCCACGAAGGCCGAGGCCGCGCCGAGCAGCCAGCTCGTGCCGAGGAAGACGAGGAACAGATCGGCGAACGGGGTGGACGGGAGCCCGGCGTCCGCCAGGTCGAAGCCGACCGCCCAGGCGGCCGTCGCGAGGGCCCCGGCCGTGAACGCCGCCAGGCCGAGCGCCACGGCGACGGCGGCGCTGCCGGCCGGAACGCGGCGTGACCGCACGCCCCAGCCGGCGAGGGCGATCAGGAGCAGTGTGGGCGCGACGCCGTTGCCGAGAGCGTTGCCCAGGAGCGCCCGGCCGAGTTCCGCAGCCGGGCCCAGGCGGAGCCAGAGACCAAGGGTGGCCGTGACCAGCGCGACGAACCCGAGCCACGCCTCACCGACGTACCGCGCCGTTCCCCCCGGAGTGCTCATGCCGCCAGTATGGCAGCGCCCCGGGCCTGCCGAACGCTAGGCGATCAGGGCGCGCATGCCGCGGTCGAGGTCGGCGAGGGTGGCCTCAGCGGCGGCCTTGCGCTCGGGCACCGTGCCGATCGAGGAGCGCGTGTCGAGGTAGACCTTGAGCTTGGGTTCGGTGCCGCTCGGGCGCACCATCACCCGGGACCCGTCGGCGAGGCGGATCCGCAGCACGTCACTGGGCGGGAGCCCGCCGACGCCCTGGCTGAGGTCGTCGATGGAATCGACCCGGATGCTGCCCACGAGTTCGGGGGGATTCGCGCGCAGCCGCGCCATCACCCGGTCGATCTCCGCGACGTCGGTGACCCGCACCGAGATCTGGCCGGAGGCGAAGTGCCCGAACCGCTCGCTGAACCGGTCGAGGTGGTCGGCGACGGTGAGGCCGTCCGCCTTGAGCTCGTCGGCCAGGGCGAGGAACGCGAGCGCGGCGGAGATGCCGTCCTTGTCGCGCACCACGGCGGGGTTCACGAGGTAGCCGAGGGCCTCTTCGTAGCCGAAGATCAGCGCCGGGGCGCGGGAAACCCACTTGAACCCGGTGAGGGTCTCGACGAAATCGAGGCCGTACGCCGTGGCGACGGAGGCCAGCGCCGGGGACGACACGATCGAGCAGGCCAGGGTCCCGGTGGGGCCCTCCGGCGAGTTCGCGGCGATCTCGGCCGCGCGCCAGCCCAGGATCGCGCCCACCTCGTTGCCGCTCAGGCGGCGGTAGCCGTCCGGGGAGTCGGCGTCGGGGATGGCGATGGCGAGACGGTCGGCGTCGGGGTCGTTGGCGATGATCAGCTCGGCGCCGGCCTCCCGGGCGGTGGCGTAGGAGAGGTCCATCGCACCCGGTTCCTCGGGGTTCGGGAAGGCGACGGTGGGGAACGCGGCATCCGGGGCGATCTGCGCGTCGACGAGGGTCGGCAGGTCGAAGCCGGCGGCCTCGAGCACCCGGCGGGTGGTGTCCCAGCCGACGCCGTGCAGGGCCGTGTAGACGGCGTTGACCTGGGCGCGCGGCGGCGGCGCCAGGCTCGCGGTCGCCTCGATGTAAGCCTGCACGACCGACTCGGGGGCGGTCTCGTAGGCGGCCCGGGGCAGCTCCGGCACGAGGCGCTCGGCGGCCACGCGCAGGATTTCGGCGGCGATGCCCGCGTCGTCGGGGGACACGATCTGCGAGCCCTCGTTCTCCCCGCCGAGGTAGACCTTGTAGCCGTTGTCGTTGGGCGGGTTGTGCGAGGCCGTCACCATGACGCCCGCGCTGGCGCCGAGGTGCCGCACGGCGAAGGCGAGCACCGGGGTCGGCAGCAAACGGGGGAGCAGGATGGCGCGCACCCCGGCTCCCGCCATCAGCGCCGCCGTGTCGGTGGCGAACACGGAGGACTTCTTGCGTCCGTCGTAGCCCACGACGACCGAGGGGACGGTGCCTTCCGGGGCGCGGGCGACCAGGAACGCGGCGAGGCCGGCGGCGGCCTGGGCGACGAGCACGCGGTTCATCCGGTTCGAGCCGGCCGCGATCGCACCGCGCAGCCCGGCGGTGCCGAAGGCGAGCCGTTCGTCGAAGCGGGAATGCAGTTCGGCGAGGGCCTCGGGGTCGCCGGCGGCCGCCGACGAGACGAGCGGGCGGAGTTCGCCCTGGGTTTCGGGGTCGGGATCCTGGCCGAGCCACGCCCGGGCCGCTGCGATGACCGGATCGGCGGCATCCGCGGCAGTCGGTGCGGAGTGCCGCCCGCGCGCGTCGGGCCCGGCGCCGTTCTCCGGGCTCACAGGGCGGCCACGATCCGGGCGAGGAGGGCGCTGATCACGGGTTCGGCGTCGCGGCCGGCCTCGAGCACCTCGGTGTGGCTGAGCGGTTCCTTCTGGATGCCGGCGGCGAGGTTCGTGATCAGGGACATGCCGAGGATCTCCATGCCGGACTGCCGGGCGGCAATCGCTTCGAGCGCGGTCGACATCCCGACGATGTGGCCGCCGATGACCTTCGCCATCTGCACCTCCGCGGGCGTCTCGTAGTGCGGGCCGCGGAACTGGCAGTACACGCCCTCGTCGAGGGTCGGTTCGATGGTGCGGGCCAGGTCGCGCAGCCGGCTCGAGTACAGGTCGGTCAGGTCGACGAAGGTCGCTCCCTCGAGCGGCGAATCCGCGGTGAGGTTGATGTGGTCGCTGATCAGCACGGCTGTGCCCGGCTTCCAGGTCTCGCGGATGCCGCCGGCCCCGTTGGTCAGGATCATCGTGGTCGCCCCGGTGGCGGCGGCCGTGCGCACGCTGTGCACGACCCGGCGCACGCCGTGGCCCTCGTAGTAGTGCGTGCGCGCGCCGATCACCAGCGCGCGCTTGCCGCTCGGGAGCAGCACCGAGCGGAGCATGCCGCCGTGCCCTTCCAGCGCGGGGGCGCCGAACCCGGTGATCTCCTGCGCGGGAATCGTGTGCGTGGTCTCGCCGATCAGGCCGGCGGCGCTGCCCCAGCCGCTGCCGAGGGTGAGGGCGACGTCGTGCCGGTCGACCCCGGTGATGCGGGCGATTTCCGCGGCGGCGATCCGGGCGATCTCAAAGGGATCGGCATCGGGCAGGTCAAGCGGGTTGGTCGGGGTCGTGAGCATCCCACCACTCTAATTGCCTGTCGAATTCGACGGACATATTGCTCACATGTGGGCGGTGTGGCGTTCCGACGAGGGCGCGGTTTGGCGAGGGGTGCCGTGGAGCGAGAGAATAGAGCAATGGCCTACGAGTTTGAACGCAAGCAACGCATCGCCGTACTCGGCGGAGGGCCCGGCGGCTACGAGGCGGCTCTTGCCGGCGCCCAGCAGGGAGCCGATGTCACCCTGGTCGAGCGAGTCGGTGTCGGCGGATCCGCAGTGCTCACGGATGTCGTGCCGTCCAAGTCCCTGATCGCCACGGCCGAGGCCTCCAACTCCATCGGCGAAGCCACCGACCTCGGGGTGCAGTTCTTCGTGCGCGGGGACACCGGCAAGCCGTCCCGGCCGGAGGTTGCGATCAACCTGACCGCGGTCAACAAGCGTCTTCTGGCGATGGCACGGCAGCAGTCCGAAGACATGAAGGCCACGCTCATGCACGCCGGCGTGCGCCTCGTGCAGGGCCACGGCCGGCTCGACGGCACCAGCGGCGTCATCGTGTCCACGGCGGACGGCGAATCGGGCACCGACTTCGACCGGATCGACGCAGACACCATCGTCGTGTCGGTCGGCGCGAGCCCGCGCATCCTGCCGTCGGCGCTGCCGGACGGCGAACGCATCCTCACCTGGACCCAGCTCTACAACCTGCGCGCCGTGCCGGAGCACCTGATCGTCGTCGGGTCCGGCGTCACCGGCGCCGAGTTCGCCTCCGCCTACCGCGCCCTCGGCGCGAAGGTCACCCTCATCTCCAGCCGCGACCAGGTGCTGCCCGGCGAGGACGCCGACGCCGCGCACGTGATCGAGAACGTGTTCAAGCGCAACGGCATGGTCGTGCTGTCCAAGTCACGCGCGTCCTCGGTCGAGCGCACGGCCGGCGGCGTCGTCGCCACCCTGTCCGACGGCCGCACGGTCGAGGGCAGCCACTGCCTGATCGCGGTCGGCTCCGTGCCGAACACCGCCGGGATCGGCCTGGAGGAGGCGGGCGTGCAGCTGGCCGACTCCGGCCACATCCGGGTCAACCGGGTCGCCCGCACGTCGATGCCGAACGTCTACGCGGCCGGGGACTGCACGACCGAGCTGCCGCTGGCATCCGTCGCGTCGATGATGGGCCGCACGGCCGTCTTCCACGCGATGGGCGACGCGGTCAACCCGATCGAGATCCGCAACGTGGCCGCGAACATCTTCACCCAGCCGGAGATCGCGACCGTCGGCTGGTCGCAGAAGCAGATCGAGGAGGGGCTCATGCAGGGCGACATCTACAAGCTGCCGCTCGCCTCGAACCCCCGCGCCAAGATGATGGGCATCAAGGACGGCTTCGTGAAGCTGTTCGCCCGCACCGGCAGCGGCACCGTGATCGGCGGCGTGATCGTGGCCCCCAAGGCCAGCGAGCTGATCTTCCCGCTCGCCCTCGCGGTCGAGCACCGGCTCACCGTCGACGACGTCGCGCAGGCGTTCCCGGTCTACCCGTCGCTCACCGGCTCGATCACGGATGCCGCCCGCGCCATGCACGTCGTCCTCTAACGCCCCTCGATACCCCGCGAAACCGCAGTTGTGCGCGCTAAAACACGCTCATAACGCGCACGAGTGCAGACTCGCGGAAGGGATTGTCGGCGCGCGTTAAGCGTTCGAGTTCAGGGGGCTGCCGGATGAGGGGCTGCCGCCTTTCGTGACGCTGCGCGTCACGCAGCGTCGAGGACGGTGAGCAGAAGGTGGCCGGATGACACGGTCGTCCCGACCTCGGCGCCAATGCTGCCGATCACGCCGTCCTTGTGCGCCATCAGCGGCTGCTCCATCTTCATCGCCTCGAGCACCAGCAGCAGGTCACCCTTGACGACGGCGTCTCCCACGGCCACGAGCATCTTCACGATGGTGGCCTGCATGGGCGACTTGACGGCGTCGCCGGTGGCCGTGTCGATGGCGTGGGCGCCCGCGCGACGGCGGGGGGCCGGGCCGCCGGTGGCCTGGGCCGCGCCGCCGGGCAGCAGACGCGTGGGGAGGGACACTTCGATGCGCCTGCCCTCGACCTCGACTACCACGCTGTGCCGCTTCTGCGGTCCGGCGGTCTCCTCCAGGGTGCCGCTCCACGGTTCGATGGTGTTCTCGAACTCGGTTTCGATCCACCGGGTGTACACCGAGAACGGTGCGCCGCCGGCCGGGGCGAACGCGGGGTCGCGCACGATCGCACGGTGGAACGGCAGCACGGTCGGCAGCCCGGCCACTTCGAACTCATCCAGGGCGCGCCGGGAGCGCTCGAGGGCCTCTTCGCGGGTGGCGCCGGTGACGATGAGCTTGGCGAGCAGGGAGTCGAACGACCCCGAGATTTCGTCGCCCGCCTGCACGCCGCTGTCGACGCGCACGCCGGGGCCGCCGGCGGGCTTGAAGACGTGCACGGGGCCCGGTGCCGGCATGAAGCCGCGGCCGGCATCCTCGCCATTGATCCGGAATTCGAAGGAGTGCCCGACGGCGACCGGGTCACCGTAGGTGAGCTCTCCACCCTCCGCCATCCGGAACTGCTCGCGGACGAGGTCGATGCCGGTGACCTCCTCGGAGACGGGGTGCTCGACCTGCAGGCGGGTGTTGACCTCGAGGAACGAGACTGTGCCGTCCTGGCCGATCAGGAACTCGCAGGTTCCGGCGCCCACGTAGCCGACCTCGGCGAGGATGGCCTTCGAGGCGCGGTACATCTCGGTGGTCTGCGCCTCGGTGAGGAACGGAGCCGGCGCTTCTTCGACCAGCTTCTGGTGGCGCCGCTGGAGCGAGCAGTCCCGGGTGGAGACGACGACCACGTTGCCGTGCATGTCGGCGAGGCACTGGGTCTCCACGTGGCGGGGCTTGTCCAGGTACTTCTCGACGAAGCATTCACCCCGCCCGAACGCGGCCACGGCCTCGCGCGTGGCCGAATCGAAGAGTTCGGGGATTTCTTCACGGGTGCGGGCGACCTTGAGGCCGCGTCCGCCGCCACCGAAGGCGGCCTTGATCGCGACGGGCAGCCCATGCACGTCGACGAAGTCGAGCACCTCGGATGCGTCGACGACCGGATTGAGGGTGCCCGGGGCCATCGGGGCGTGCACCTTCTCGGCCACGTGCCGGGCGGACACCTTGTCGCCGAGCTTCTCGATCGCCGCGGCCGACGGGCCGATCCAGATCAGGCCGGCGTCGATGACGGCGCGGGCGAAGGCGGCGTTTTCGGCGAGGAAGCCGTAGCCGGGGTGCACCGCGTCGGCGCCGGAGCGGCGGGCAATGGAGAGGATCTTCTCGATCACGAGGTAGGTTTCGGCGCTGGTGGTCCCCTCGAGGCCGTACGCCTCGTCGGCGAGCCGCGCGTGCAGGGCGTCGCGATCCTGGTCGGCGTAGACGGCGACGGAGAGGATGCCGCTGTCCTTCGCGGCGCGGATCACCCGGACGGCGATCTCGCCCCGGTTGGCGATGAGGACCTTCGTTATAAGCGACACAGTGACCTAGCTTAGGCGGCGCGGTGAGCCGGGCTTTGGTTCCGTCATACAAAAAGGTGCCGGTAAGGAGTGCGGATCCCTACAACGATTGCCCGAGCGTTCAGAGGGCCCCGGTGCGGTTCCACAGGCTCGGCCACGAGTATCCGAGACCCGAAACCAGCCGGCGCAGCGTCGGCAGGGACAGCCCGACGACCGTCGATGGGTCGCCGGAAATGCGGGTGATGAACGGCCCGCCGAGGCTGTCGATCGTGAAGGCGCCCGCCACGAAGAGGGGCTCGCCGGTGGCGATGTACGCGTCGAGTTCATCGTCGCCGATGTCGTCGGCGAAGGTGACGTCGGCGACGGCGACCGCGCCGACCGCCCGCCCGGGCGCGCCGCCCAGTTGCTCGATCAGCCAGTGGCCCGAATACAGCTGCCCCGTGCGGCCGCGCTGGTTGTGCCAGCGCTCACGGGCCTTTTCCGGCGTGTGCGGTTTGCCGTAGATGACCCCGTCGATCACGAAGACGGAGTCCCCGCCCAGGATGAGGCCGTCGATGGGCGCCGCCGCGTCCGCCGCGTTCCCGGCCCGCGACACGGCCTCGGCCTTGGCCCGGGCCAGCAGCTCCACCACGTGGTGCGGGGTCAGCGGGGCTCCCTGCACCCGGGCTGCCTCCGCAGCGACCGCGTGCTCGTCGACGTCGGGGGCCAGCGTCACCGGTTCGATCCCGGCCGAACGCAGCAGCGTGAGTCGCGCCGGCGAGGTCGAGGCGAGGTAGAGGCGCATGGGGTCCTTCGTGCAATGTCGAGGGGTGTGGGATGCTCAATGAATGGTTTCGAGCAATAACATTCAGGCGGATTCGAGCGGTCAGGTACCCGAGGTGGGCACCGAGCTCGAACTCGACGTCACCAACGTAGCTCACGGCGGAATCTTCGTCGCCCGGCACGAGGGGCGCGTGGTGTTCGTGAGCGACACCCTGCCCGGCGAACGAGTCCGGGCGCGGCTGACCGACGCCAACAAGAAGAGCTTCTGGCGGGCGGAGACCATCGCGGTGCTGAGTGCTGCGCCGGAGCGCCAGCCGCACGTGTGGTCGGCCGCCGCGATCGAGCGCGCCCCCGAGGACCGCGCCGGCGGAGCCGAGTTCGGGCACATCGCGCTCGGATTCCAGCGCGAACTCAAGCGGCAGGTGCTCGCCGACGCCCTCCAGCGCATGGCGGGCGTCGAGTCGGATGTCACCGTCGAAGCTGTCCCGGTCGGCCGCAACGCGTCGCCCGGTGACGCGATGGACGGCACCGGCTGGCGCACGCGCATCCGCCTGCACGTTGCCGACGACGGGTCGATCGGCCCGTACGCGGCGAGGTCGCACCGGGTGATCGCCGTGGGCGACCTTCCCCTGGCGGAACGGTCCGTGGAGGCGGCCGCGCCGCTCGACACCCGCTTCCCGGGGGCCGCATCCGTCGACGTCGTCGCCCCGAGCGTCGGCGACGTGCAGGTGCTCGTCGCCGAGAAGGATGCCAGGGGCAAGCGCATGCCGACCCCGCGCAAGGTCATTCGCGAGGTCGTGGGCGACCGCGAGTTCCGTCTCGACGCGGCGGGCTTCTGGCAGGTCCACTCCCGTGCGGCGGAGACCCTGTACCGGGCCGTGCAGGACAGCATCGACGAGGCCGACTTCGATCCGCGCGCGTCGAACCTCGACCTGTACGGCGGAGTCGGGCTGCTCGCCGCGGCCGTAGGGGACCGTTTCGGCTCCGACGTGCGCATCACCTCGGTCGAGAGCGACCCGCAGGCGACCGATTTCGCGGCCGAGAACCTCAGCGACTGGATCGGCGCCCGCGCGCAGACCGACCGGGTCGACCGGTACCTGCAGGGCATCGTGCGTGACGCGGGCGCGCTGGAGAGCGGCCGGCAGCAGGCGGCCACCGTCGTGCTCGACCCTCCCCGGGCCGGCGCGGGCAAGGCCGTCGTCGACCAGCTCGGAGCGCTCGGACCGCGCCGGATCGTCTACGTGGCCTGCGACCCGGTGGCCCTGGCCCGCGACGTCGCCCTCTTCGCCGGCCACGGCTACGAGCTCCGCGCTCTGCGCGCCTTCGACCTGTTTCCCAACACCCACCATGTTGAATCCGTCGCAGTGCTCTCCAGATAGATATCCTTAGCCCGGACACCGAAACAAAGGACACCACTCACGTGACCCAGATAACACCAGAAGCCACAGCCCCGATACCGGGAAGCACGGCCGTCCGGGTCGGCATCATCGACGACCACGAATCGGTTCGGCTGGGACTCAAGGCGGCCTGTGAGAACGTGGGCTACGAGGTCATCCACACGGCCGCCTCCGCCCGCGACTTCGTCGAGGGCCTGGGCGACCGCACCTGCGACGTGATCGTGCTCGACCTCTCCCTCGGCGATGGTTCGGTCGTGACCGAGAATGTGCGACTCGCCCAGAGCACGGGTTCGTCGGTGCTCGTGCACAGCATCGCGGACCGGGTCGCCCTCGTGCGTGAGGCGCTCGCCGCCGGCGCGGCCGGGGTCATCCCGAAATCGTCCGCGACCGCGACGGTCATGGCCGCCGTCGCCACCGTGGCGCGCGGCGATGTGCTCAACAACCTCGAGTGGGCCACGGCCATCGACGCCGACAGCGATTTCGCCAAGGCACAGCTTGGCCGCCGCGAACGGGATGTCCTGCACCTGTACGCCTCCGGCCTCCCGCTCAAGATGGTTGCCATGCAGCTCGGCATCGCGCATTCGACCGCCCGCGAGTACCTCGACCGCATCCGGGTGAAGTACATCGAGGTCGGCCGGCCGGCCCCCACCAAGGTGGACCTGCTCCGGCGCGCCGTGGAAGACGGCATCCTCCCCGGGCTCGACCCGGATGGCGGGGATGCGCGCGCCTAGGCCCGCGCCGTCCCCAGGCGACGGCGGCACGGTCCGGTCAGTGGCCTTCGGCGCGGACCCGCTCGAGGTGGAACTTCTCGGCAAGGCCAGGCAACCGCGCAAGCCGATCAGCCGCGCTCAGATCGAAACGGTTGTCTCCCGGTCGGTGGCCGGGGTCGGCGTGGTCTTCGCCCTGCAGGCGCTGCCGGTCATGATCGAACAGCTTCAGGTTCGCCTGCCGGCGGTGGGCGTGATCGGGCCCGTGATCCTCGCTGTGGCCCTCGGCTTCGTCGTGCTCGCTACGACGTTCAAGGTGGGCATCAAGACCGCCACCGGCTCCGTCGCCATGATCTACCTGCTGGCCCTCATGGCCTGGCCGTTCCTGATGCGCGATCCCGAGCAGGTCCTCGACGGGGTGCCCTGGCTCTGGTTCCTCTGCACCGTCGCCACCTCGTGCGCCGCGATCGCTTTCCCGCTGTTCTGGGCGGCCGGGTACACGCTGGCGATCCCGGTCCTGTACGGCGTCCTGCGGGTGACGCCCTCCGGCGGCGGCGCAGACGGCCTGCTCGCTTCGCTCGACGCGGTGTACGCGATGCTGCTGGGCCTGGTCGTGCTGATCATCATCGCCATGCTTCGCCAGGCCGCGGCGGCGGTGGATGCCGCGCAGCTGAATGCGCTCGACCGGTACGCCCTCGCGGTGCGCCAGCACGCCACCGAGAGTGAACGGGTCGAGGTCGACTCGATCGTGCACGACACCGTGCTCGCCACCCTCCTGTCCGCCGCGGGGGCCCGCAACGCGACGGCGGCCCGCCTGGCCGCGGTGATGGCCCGGAACTCGCTCGACCGCCTGGAGGAAGCCGGTTCGGCGTCCGTGAGCGACGAGACGGTGATCCCGTTCGATGTCCTCAGTCGGCGCATCCGGGATGCGGCGGCCGCGATCGCCAGCTCGTTCGTCGTGACGGAGCAGGACCTGCGCGCGGCGACGGTGCCCGTTCACGCGGCCGAAGCCCTGTATTCGGCGAGCGTCCAGGCGATGGTGAACAGTCTTGAGCACGCCGGGACGGCCGGGGCAGCCGTTGCCCGGACGCTCACGATGGGCCCCAACGCGCGGGGCGGATGCACCATCGAGATCGCCGACACCGGTGTCGGGTTCGACCCCGCGCTGGTGCCGGGCGAGCGCCTCGGCCTGCGCGTCTCGATCCAGGAGCGCGTCACGAGTGCCGGGGGCTCGGTCGTCGTACGCACGGGCGTCGGCCGGGGGACCAGGATCGTCATTGACTGGCCGCGGCCGGCGGGGGCGGCCGACCCCCTGGTCGGGCTGGTCCCGCCCGAGGAGCTTCCGCTGCTCCCCCTCGCGGATGCCGCACCGACCGACGCGGGGCCGACGGCATGATCACCGTCCCCCGAGGGCTCGTCGTTGGACTGGCCGCCCTGTTCTCGGCCTACCACGTCGTGCTCGGCATCTATTCGCTGGGCGTGGCGGACCACCCCGCCCCGGCGATCGTCGCGATCGGTCTGTACGTCGTCGCGACCACACTGAGCCTGTGGCCATCAGGCCCGGTGCGGATGCCGCTCTGGCTGGCGCTCTTCAATGTCGCGGTCTGCGCCTCCCTGCCGCTGCTCGTGGGCAGCCAGCTGGATGGCTCGTCCTCGGCTAACGGGTACGCTACCTGGTACGTGGCCGCCGTCGGCACGCTTATGACGATCACGGCCACCCGGAAGCAGCAGGGCCCGTCCCTCGTCGGAGTGATCTTCCTGATGGTGCACACCATCGTCTGGGCAGGCCCGGGTGCCCTGGCGTCAATGGGAGTCATCGGGAGCGCGGTCTGGGTGGTCGTCGCAATCCTCACCTCGCGGGCGCTCGCCAAAGCCGGCCGCGACGCCCGGCAGTACGCCCTCGCGGAACGCGAAGCGACGGAGTGGCAGGCAGCGCAGGAGGCTCACCTCGACGAACGGCAGGTTCGGCTCGCCCACACCATCCGACTGGCGGCACCGATGTTGCGCCGGATCGTCGAGGTCGGCGGCGCACTGAGCGAAGCGGAACGGCAGGAATGCCGATACCTGGAGGCTGCCGTCCGCGATGAAATCCGTGGCCGCAAGCTGCTCAATGACGCCGTGCGCCAGAACGTCATGGCCGCCAGGCGGCGCGGCGCGGTCGTCACACTGCTCGACGAGGGCACCATTGACGACCTCCGCGGGAGCGAACTGGACGGCGTGCTCAACCGGCTCGCGGACGCGATCGGCGGCACCACGGCCGACAAGATCATCGCTCGCACCTCGGCGAACGGCTCGGACACCGCGGTCACCGTGGTCGGCCTGAGCGGCGCAGACCCGAGCAGCGCCGACCCGAGCGTCAGCGCGCTTGGCCAGGACACGCCCGGCGAGGAAGTCTACCTCTGGCTCGAAATCCCGCGCGCTCAGCCCGACCCGCGCGCGCAGCGCCGCTGACCTTCGCCGAACTGTGAGTTTGGCACCTCCCGGGCGCCCGGGAAGGTGCCAAACTCACAGTTCGGCGCGACGATAAATGCGCGATGAGGAATGCGAAAGAGGACCAGCCGTGAGGTTGGTCCCCTTTCGCATTCTGGGCCAGAGCGACAACCCGAATGCCACCCTGACGAGCCCCCAGCCGAATCGGTTACTTACCCTAGTCGCCGAGCGGTTGGTGGTGTGCCTGCGAGAGGCGCACCGGGCAATACTCATCCTGGAGGAGCGGCGAGCCCCCGCACAGTCGGCACTTTAGGGGACATTCCGCGTCTACCGCGCGGCCCCGAGAGGGTGCGCGGCGGCGGCCTCAGGCCGAGAAGCCGCGCCAGCGGCCGTGGCCGGGCGTCATCGGGCCGCGGATGCCGCGCTGGCTGACCTGCCAGGCGCTCTGCCCGCGCTCTGGGGCCGCTCGGATGCCGTCGGACTCCTCCTGCAGCACGCCGCGCAGCACGGCGGTCACCGCAGATGCCTCGGCGTCGGTGACCCGACGGGTCACGAAGGCGAGCTCCGACGGATCGAAATCGGCTGAATTCGTTGAGGCAGTCATGGCGCCGCTACAGCGGAATGTTCCCGTGCTTCTTGGGCGGCAGGCTGGCCCGCTTGGTGCGCAGCGCGCGCAGGGCCTTCGTGATCGCGACCCGGGTCGCGGCCGGCTCGATGACGCCGTCCAGCTCGCCGCGCTCGGCCGCCAGGAACGGGCTGGCCACGTTGTACGTGTACTCGTTGGCCAGGCGCGTGCGCACGGCGGCGACATCCTCGTTCGCGGCCTCCGCCTTCTTGATCTCGGCACGGTAGAGGATATTGACGGCGCCCTGGCCGCCCATGACCGCGATCTCCGCGGTCGGCCAGGCGAGGTTGATGTCCGCGCCGAGCTGCTTGGACCCCATCACGATGTACGCGCCGCCGTAGGCCTTCCGGAGGATGACGGTCACCAGCGGAACGGTCGCCTCGGCGTAGGCGTAGAGCAGCTTCGCGCCGCGGCGGATGACGCCGGTCCATTCCTGGTCGGTGCCGGGCAGGAAGCCGGGCACATCGACGAGGGTGAGGATCGGGATCGAGAAGGCGTCGCAGAACCGGACGAACCGGGCCGACTTCTCGCCGGCCTGGATGTTCAGGGTTCCGGCCATGGCGAGCGGCTGGTTGGCCACGATGCCGACCGAGCGGCCGTCGATCCGGGCGAAGCCGACGACGATGTTCGGCGCGAACAGCGGCTGGGTCTCGAGGAAGTCGCCGTGGTCGACGAGGCTCTCGATGACCGTCTTCACGTCGTACGGCTGGTTCGGCGAGTCGGGAATGATCGTGTTGAGCTTGTGGTCGGCGTCGGTGATCTCCAGCTCGGCCTCGCTGTCGAACACCGGCAGCTCGGCCAGGTTGTTGTCCGGCAGGAAGCTGAGCAGGGTTCGCGCGTAGTCCAGGGCGTCGGGCTCGTCGCTGGCGAGGTAGTGCGAGACGCCGGACACCGTGTTGTGGGTGAGCGCGCCGCCGAGCTCCTCCATGCCGACATCCTCGCCGGTGACGGTCTTGATCACATCGGGGCCGGTGACGAACATCTGGCTGGTCTTGTCGACCATGATCACGAAGTCGGTCAGGGCGGGGGAGTAGACCGCGCCGCCCGCGGCGGGGCCGCAGATGATCGAGATCTGCGGGATCACGCCGGATGCCGCCGTGTTGCGCCGGAAGATCTCGCCGTACTTGCCGAGGGCGACGACGCCCTCCTGGATGCGCGCTCCGCCGGAATCGAGGATGCCGATGATCGGCACGCCGGTCTTCAGCGCGAGGTCCATCACCTTGATGATCTTCTCGCCGGCGACCTCGCCGAGCGAGCCGCCGAAGATGGTGAAGTCCTGCGAGTAGACGCAGACCTGGCGGCCGTGGATGGTGCCGGTGCCGGTGACGACGGCGTCGCCGTAGGGCCGTTTCTTCTCCATGCCGAAGGCGACGGTGCGGTGGCGCACGAATTCGTCGATCTCGACGAAGGAGCCGGAGTCGAGCAGCATGTTGACGCGCTCGCGGGCGGTCATCTTGCCCTTGGAGTGCTGCTTCTCGATGGCCGCCTCGCCGCTGGCGGTCACGGCCTCGTGGTAGCGCGCCTTGAGGTCGGCGAGCTTTCCCGCGGTCGTGTACATGTCGGGGCCCGAATCGGGCGAGTTCTCAGTCACGCGGTTCACTCTACCGGCCAGCCCGTGGCGGCACCCGTTGACGATTCTCCACAAAGATCGCCCGTTTCGCTGGTCGGTTCCCCTTCCCCTCCCGCGGCCAACACTTCCCCTCCCGGGGTCAACTCAGGAGAATCCGGGAACTGGGGCCCGAAACTCGGTCTTTCGGCACCGATTCGGCAGAATAGCCTGAGTTAGCCCCGGGAAGAGGTTCGCATGGAGTTTCCGCTCAGCAGCAAGGTCGCGCCGCGGCTGGAATACCTGGCCGAGGTCGGCTCGACGAACGACGTCATGGCCGGGCACGCAAGTGGGCCGGATGCCGCCGCCTGGCCCAACCTGTCGGTGGTCGTCTCCGACAACCAGACTCGCGGCCGCGGCCGGCTCGGCCGCACCTGGCTCGCGCCGACCGGCAAATCGCTCGCCATCTCGGTGATCCTGCGCCCGACGACACTCGACGGCCAGCCCCTGCCGCCCGACCAGCTCGGCTGGTTCCCGCTGCTCGCCGGGGCGGCGATGACCAGGGCCGTGCGGGGCGTCGTCGAGGCCAGCGCCGCCCGGCCCCGGCCCTACGACGCGCCGGGCGAGGACGCGCCCCGGCACGAGGTCACCCTCAAATGGCCCAACGACGTGCTCATCGACGGCTACAAGGTGTCCGGCGTGCTCTCCGAACTCCTGCCGGATGCCCGCGGCCTCATCATCGGGACCGGCCTGAACCTGAGCCTTGACGAACACGACCTGCCCACCCTCACCTCGACCTCGCTCCTGCTGGTCACGGGCAGCAGCCCGAGCCCGGATGCCGTGCTCGCGCGCTACCTCACCGAGCTGCGGGACCTCGCGGGCGCGTTCACCGCCGCCGGTGGGGACGCCGTGGCCAGCGGCCTGCTCGAGCAGGTCACCGAACTGTGCGGAACACTCGGCTCCCCGGTGAGGGTGGAGCTGCCCGGCGGGACCGACCTGATCGGCACCGCAATCGCCCTCGACACGCACGGACGGTTGATCGTCGAGGACCACGCGAATGGCGAGCTGCAGGCCGTCGCCGCGGGCGATGTGACCCACCTACGGTATTAATGGAGGTATGACGAAAAGTGCAGGGGCTGCGTCCGCGGCGGGATCGACGGAGCAGTGGGCGACCACACCCCTGTCCGCCACGCGCGGGTCCTCGCCCTCCCCGGCGGCCGCGGCCACCTCCGGCTCCTCTCTCGTCGGCTCGTCGCCCGCCGGCTCGTCGCCCGCCGAACGAGTCGTCGCCCGGCTCCGCCCGCACGCCCGGCGTCTCTTCTGGCCGACCGTGGCGCTCGTGCTCGTCTGCGGCGCCACCGGATACTTCTACGGGAACCTGCCCGAAGACTGGCAGAACACCGGCCTCATCGTGCTGGCCGCGGCGGTCGTCGTGTTGCTCTGGCTCCTGCCCCTGGCCTCGTGGCTGAACCGGCGGTACACGATCACCACCCGGCGCATCATCTTTCGGCACGGGTTCTTCGTGCGCAGCCGCCAGGAGCTGCTGCACGGTCGCGGCTACGACGTGACGGTACGCAAGAACTGGCTGCAGGCCGCGTTCCGCTCCGGCGACGTGCTCGTCAACTCGGGGCTGGAGCATCCGCTCGTGCTGAAGGATGTGCCGAGCGCCGACCTGGTGCAGCAGGTGCTGCACGAGCTGATGCAGGAGTCGCAGACCGTGATCGGGTCACGACGCCAGGAACAGTCAGCGCTCCCCGACCAGCCCCCGTGGGCCGGCCGTTAGCCGATCGACCGCAGGCGCGGCAGGCGCCGCAGGCGCGGCAGGCGCGGCGTCGACGCGGCCAGGGGCGAAGACCCAATAACGGTAGAGCGTGAACCGGAAGACGGCGCCCAGGCCGAGGCCGATCACATTCGAGGACACGTTGTCGGCGATGATGCTGGTGTAGCCGAGCACGTAATGGCTGAGCCACAGGCAGAACAGCCCGATACCCATGCCCACCAGGCTGACGGCGAAGAATTCGAGCCCCTCACGCAACGCCCGCGGCCGGCGGGACGTGCCGAAGGTCCAGTAGCGGTTGCCGATCCAGTTGGCGAGAATGGCCAGCACGGTGGACACGATCTTCGCGTAGATCGGTCCGGCATGCACGAACTCCGGATCGAAAACAGTGCTGCGGAGCAGGTTGAACACGGTGACGTCCAACACGAATCCCACGAGCCCGACGGCCCCGAACTTGCCGAGCTGGCCGGCGAAGGCCAGGAAGCGGCTCCTGGTGACCGCGTTTGTCGACATGCGTCCGTCCGGGCTGGATATAGGAAGATGGATCTGTAAGCGAGGATAGAACTCCGAGACCCGCAGTCTATGGCGAGGTCGGGATCACAGGCTGGGAGTTGACTCCGGGCCGAATGAAGGTTCGCACAGGAATTGGTGGAGATTATGGCTAGGACTGTTGGCGTCATCGGTGGTGGCCAGCTGGCCCGGATGATGATCCCCGCCGCGGTGAACCTCGGGATCGACATCCGCGTGCTCGCCGAGAACGAGGGCATGGCGGCCGGGCTGGCCGCGGTCCAAATCGGCGACTACCGCGACCGCGACGTCGTGCTCGCCTTCGCCGACACCGTCGACGTGATCACCTTCGACCACGAGCACGTGCCGCAGGAGATCCTGCGGGAGCTCGTGCAGCGCGGTGTGGCCGTGCACCCCGGGCCGGACGCGCTGCTCTACGCGCAGGACAAACTGCTCATGCGCGAGCGGCTGACCGAGCTGGGGCTGCCGGTGCCCGACTGGGCGCGGGTGGAGAACACCGACCAGCTCGCCGCGTTCCTGGCCGAGCACGGCGGCCGCGCGGTGCTCAAGACCGCCCGCGGCGGCTACGACGGCAAGGGCGTGCGGATGATCACCCACGAACACGAGGCCGACGACTGGTTCGCGGCGCTCGCCGAAGACGCCAACGACGGCGCGCTGCTCGTCGAAGAGCTCGTCGACTTCCGCCGGGAACTGGCCCAGCTGGTGGCCAGGCGCCCGTCCGGCGAGACCCGGGCCTGGCCGGTCGTGGAGACCGTGCAGCGGGACGGCGTCTGCGCCGAGGTCATCTCCCCGGCCCCGCAGGCACCCGGGCGGCTCATCGAGGTGGCGGCCGAGATCGGCATGGCCGTCGCGAACGGACTCGGCGTGACGGGCGTGCTCGCCGTCGAACTGTTCGAGACGACGGATGAGCGGGTGCTGATCAATGAACTGGCCATGCGCCCGCACAACAGCGGTCACTGGTCGATGGAGGGCTCGACGACGAGCCAGTTCGAGCAGCACCTCCGGGCCGTGCTCGACCTCCCGCTCGGCGCCACCGAGTCCCGCGAACCGTGGTCGGTCATGGTGAACATCCTCGGCGGCCCGGCGACGGGCTCGCTCGACGACCGGTACGAGGCGGCCTTCGCGGCGCATCCGGGCGTGAAGATGCACAACTACGGCAAGGATCCGCGGCCCGGACGCAAGGTCGGCCACGTCACCGCGAGCGGTCACGATTTGGACGAAGTCGCCTACCAGGCGCGTGCCACTGCGGCGCTCTTTCAGGACTGACGCCTAAGATCATCTGCGTGCCAGAGAACCCCGTGAATGAGACCTCCCCGTTCGGCAGCGCCGGTGCGCCCCTGGTCGGGGTCGTCATGGGCTCCGATTCGGATTGGCCGGTGATGAGCGACGCGGCCCAGCTGCTGCGCGACTTCGGAGTGCCGCACGAGGTGCAGGTCGTTTCCGCGCACCGCACCCCGGAGAAGATGATCGCCTACGGCAAGAGCGCCCACGACCGCGGACTGAAGGTCATCATCGCCGGGGCCGGGGGCGCCGCGCACCTGCCCGGCATGCTCGCCTCGGTCACCACCCTGCCCGTCGTGGGCGTGCCCGTGCCGCTGGGCCGGCTCGACGGCCTCGATTCTCTGCTCTCCATCGTGCAGATGCCCGCCGGCGTCCCCGTCGCGACCGTGTCGATCGGCGGCGCGCGCAACGCCGGGCTGATCGCGGTCAAGATCCTCGCCACCGCCGATGACTCCCTCCGACTCAAGCTGGCCGGCTACGCGGAGGCGCTCGCCGAGCAGGTCGAGCAGAAGAACCGGGACCTGCAAGCCAGGCTATGAGCAGCGCCCGAAGCCCGATCCGCTACCCGGATGCCCGATCCGCGCCCGTGATGACCAAGCGAGCCTGGTGGCTCGTCGTGCTCAACACGGTGCTGCCCGGTTCGCCGCAGGTGCTGGCCGGAAACCGAAAACTCGGCCGCTTCGGCCTGCGCCTGACGCTGGCCGTGCTCACCCTGGGCATCGCCGTCGGCGTCGCCTGGGTGCTCTGGCCGCAGGTCGTGCTCACGGTCTTCACGAGCACGATCGGCCTGTGGGTCGCCGCGCTGGCGCTCGCCTTCTGCGCGGTCGCCTGGGCGGTCCTCAGCATCGACACCATCCGGCTGGCCCGCCTCGTGCGCACCTCGCCGAAGGCCCGGCCGATCATCGCCGGCCTGGCGGTCGTGCTGATGGCGTTCACCAGCGGCACGGCCGCCTACGGGGCTTATGTGGCGACCACGGCGAGCGGTTTCCTGTCGTCCGTGTTCTCCGCCGGGCCGTCGGAGCCGCCCGTCGACGGCCGGTACAACATCCTGCTCCTCGGCGGCGACGCCGGGCCCGGCCGCGACGGCCTGCGCCCCGACAGCATTTCCGTGGTCAGCATCGACGCCAAGACCGGCCAGGCCACCATGATCGGCCTGCCCCGGGACCTCGAGAACGTGCCCTTCCCGGCCGACTCCCCGCTCGCGGACATCTACCCGGAGGGCTACGGCGCCATCGACGGATGCGACGTCTCCGCCTGCATGCTCAACTCCATCTACACCGAGATGGAACTCAAGCGCCCCGAGCTGTACCCCGACGCGGCCGCCCAGGCCAGCTCGCCCGGCATCGAGGCCATGCGGGACGCCGCCCAGGGCGTCACCGGCTTGAGCATCCAGTACTACGTGCTGATCGACATGCAGGGCTTCACCGACCTCATCGACGCGCTCGGCGGCGTGGACATCAATGTCAAGGAGCGCCTGCCGATCGGCGGCGACGAGCAGTTCAACAACGTCGACGGCTGGGTCGAGGCCGGGCAGCAGCACATGGACGGGTACACCGCGCTCTGGTACGGCCGGGCCCGCCACGGCACGAGCGACTACGACCGGATGGCCCGCCAGCGGGTGCTCCAGGAGGCGATCCTCAAGCAGTTCAACCCGGCCAACGTGCTGACCAAGTTCCAGGCCGTCGCCACGGCCGGCGCCCAGGTCGTGAAGACGGATGTCCCGCAGGGCATGCTGGGCTACTTCGTCGACCTGGCCTCGAAGACGAAGAAGCAGCCGATCAACTCGGTCGAGCTCGTGCCGGAGAACGACGTCAAACCGGAAGATCCCGACTACGACTACATCCGTTCTCTGATAGACAAAGCCCTCGCGCCCCCCGCCTCTCCCACGCCCGCCCCCTAACGCCCCCGAAGTCCCCGCGAAACCGCAGTTGTGCGCGCTAAAACACGCGAATAACGCGCACAACTGCGGTTTCGCGGGTCAGGTGGTGACGGGATCGGGGGCGAGGGCGGCCACCCGGGCGGCCTCGCGGCGGGCGAGCCGGGCATCCCAGCGGCTGCGCAGGAACCGTTCGCAGGGCTTCTCGACGGCGTAGTGCAGGGCCGCCGACATCATCAGCGCCAGGGCGAGCATTCCCACGTACCACAGGATGCTCCACCGGCTGTAGGGCTGCGGGCCGACCTGGGCAAGCACAATGTAGATCCCGGTGGCGTGCACGAGGTAAAACGTGTACGACCACTCGCCGAGCTTCACCAGGGGCTTGCTGCGCAGGATCGACCGGCCGCCGCGGACGTCCCGGGACGCGACCGTCACCACGAGCAGGGCGCAGAGCAGCAGCATCCACTCGTTGGTGCTGCTGCGCACGGCCAGGCCGATGGCCCCGCCGCCGACGATCTCGGCGTTCGCGGGACTGAGCAAAATGGGCGGAAGCACGTACCAGGCAATGAACAAGCCGCCGGCGAGGTACATGACGATGGGGGAGAGCCGTGTGGTCCAGCCGAGGCGCATGGCGTGCGCGGCGGTCATGCCGAGCGCGAACTCGCTCAGCCGCACGACCGGCCACGGGATGTCGGTCACGAACGTTCCCGGCCAGGCCAGGCTCGCGGCCCGGTAGCCGAAGCTGAGCACGACGATGGCCAGCGCCGCGATCAGCGTTCCACGCAGCCGCAGCATCCGCAGGAACGTGTTCAGGGCCGGGTGCAGGGCATAGAAGAAGGACTCGAACGTCAGCGTCCAGCCGGCCGGGTTGCCCGAGAACAGCACCACGGGATCCTTCGACCAGCCCTGCAGCAGCACGACCGACAGCAGCAGGATGCCCACGTCGACCGGCTTGACCCACCAATCCGCGGGGTCGGGGGCGAAGCTGTAGAACACCGGGATCGCGATGATCAGCGCCACGAGGTAGGCGGGGTAGATCCGTGCGAAGCGGCGCCACCAGAACGTCGTCGGGGAGACCTTCGCGTTGGCGGACCAGGTCAGGACGAACCCGGAGAGCAGGAAGAAGAACATGACCCCGTAGTTGCCGAACCGGAGGATCGGAAAGATCGGAAGTGGCGCCAGGTTGTTCATGTGGAACAGGAAGACGCCGAAGGCGGCCCACCAGCGCAGTCCGGTCAGGGAGTCCAGGCGCCGGGCGCGCGGGACCTCGGTCGGGGACGAATGCATAGGCTTTAGGTTACCGTGCGCGAGGCGGCGGGCTACAGGTCGGCGTGCAGCTGCCAGACGCGCTCGGCCGAGTCTCGCCAGCTGAACGCCCTGGCCCGATCGCTGCCGGCGATGCTCAGCCTGCGGGCGAGCTCGGCGTCGCCGAGCACCCGGGACACCGCGGCGGCGAGCCGTTCGGGGTAGCCGGCCGCGTCCTGCCGCTCGACGACGAACCCGGCGTCACCGGCCGCTTCGACGTTGGCGGGGGCATCCGAATGCACGACCGGGGTGCCGAAGTGGAAGGCCTGGATGATCGGGGTGGAGAAGCCCTCCTCCAGGCTCGGGAAGACGAAGACCGAGGCGCGGGAGATCACGACCGCGAGCTCCTCGTCGCTCAGCCCGGTCATCGCCCGCACGCGGCCCGGCGCGAGGCCCACCTCGTCGGCCACCGAGGCGATATCGAGCTCACCCCAGGAATCCGGCCCGAGCACGATGAGGGGCAGATCGGGCGCGCCGGGCAGCCCGAGGGCGGTGATCAGCGCGGTGATCGCCTTGCGCGGCTCGAGGGTGCCCGCCGCGAGGATGTATTCCGCCGGGAGCCCGAGAGCCTCGGTGGCCGCCACCCCCGAGGAGAGCGTGCCGGAGACGAGGTAGTCGGTGGGAAGCCGGAGCCCGCTGGCCACGGCGCCGCCGATCACGCGCACCCGGTCCCCGAAGTCGGCGATCTCCGACAACTGGTCGGCGACCGCGTGGCTCGGCACGACGACCGCGTCGGCGTGCTTGCGGGCGCGCTTCAGCATCGCCTTCGTCCAGGCGACGGTCGTCGGCGTGAGCGCCTCCGGATGCGTCCAGGCGAGCACGTCGTGGACGGTCACGGCCAGCTGGGTGCCGTCGGCCAGGTCGTGCCGGCGGAGCGGGGCGAGGAGGCCCGTCGCGTGGATCAGGCCCGGCCCGGGCGAGGTGGTCATGCCGAGCTGCCAGGCGGCCGCCAGCTCGCGGCGGGCGAGGGTCGTCTTGTACAGCCCGGACAGGCCGGGCAGCGTCCGTTCGACGTACTCGTACTGGTCGCCGGAAGACGACGAGACGATGCCCTCGACGAAGCAGTCGGCAGGGGCGGTCGCGATCAGCTGCCGGGTGAGTTCCTCGGTGTAGCGGCCGATGCCGCCGGGAACCGGCGCGATCATCTGGTCGACGAGGACGCGAAGGGTGATCATGTTTCTCCAAAGGTGCCTTGGCGGGCGGCGTCGGCGAGGGCGTCGGTCCAGGCGCGCATCGGGGGGAGCCCGGCGTCCTGCCAGGCGTCGTGTCCGAGCACGGAGTAGGACGGCCGGGGTGCCGGCCGAACGAACTGGGAGCTGTCGGTGGGGGTCACCCGGTCAGGGTCGAGGCCCGCGTGGGCGAACACGGCCCGGGCGAAGTCGTACCAGGTCGCCTCGCCCGAGTTCGTGCCGTGGTAGATGCCGGGCGGGGCCTCGGCGTCGAGCAGGGCGACGATCTGCCGAGCGAGGTCGGCGGTCCAGGTGGGCTGGCCCCGCTGGTCGTTCACGACGCTGACGGTGTCGTGGGTGGCCGCCAGGCGCAGCATGGTGGCGGCGAAGTTTGGGCCGTGGCCGCCGTAGAGCCAGGCGGTGCGTACGATGAAGCTCCCCGTCGGGTTCTCCTGCTGCACGAAGCGTTCGCCAGCGGCCTTCGTGCGCCCGTAGGCGGAGATCGGGTCCCGCGGGGTGTCTTCCGGGTAGGGCGAGGTGCCGCGGCCGTTGAAGACGTAGTCGGTGGAGACCTGCACGAGCTGGGCCGAACCGGCGGATGCCGCGATGGCGAGGTTCCGGGCGCCGAGCGCGTTCACGGCGTAGGCGGCGTCTTCGTTCTTTTCGGCGTCGTCGACCTTTGTGTACGCGGCGGCGTTGATGATCACGTCGTGCCCGGCCGCGGCGTCCCGCACGGCGGCGAGGTCGGTGACGTCGAGGTCGGCGCGACTCAGCGCGGTGACCTCGCGGCCGGCGAGGGCGGCCTGCAGGTCGCGGCCGAGCATCCCGGTGGCGCCGGTGATCAGATAGCGGGCCATTAGCTCAGCTCCATCAGTTCAGAGCCGCGCGGGCCTTGAGCGGTTCCCACCAGGCGCGGTTGTTCCGGTACCAGTCGACGACGTCGGCGAGGCCCTGCTCGAACGGGACCTCGGGCCGGTAGCCGAGTTCGGCCTGGATCTTATTGATGTCGACGGAGTAGCGCAGGTCGTGGCCCTTGCGGTCGGGCGCCCGGTCGACGTGCGACCAGCCCGTGCCGGTGGAGTCGAGCAGCAGCTGGGTGAGTTCGCGGTTGGTCAGTTCGGTGCCGCCGCCGATGTTGTAGATCTCCCCGGCGCGGCCGCCGACGAGCACCATCGCGATCGCGCGGGTGTGGTCGTCCACGTGCAGCCAGTCGCGGATGTTGAGGCCCTCGCCGTAGAGGGGCACGTGCAGGTCGTCGAGCAGGTTGGTGACGAAGAGTGGGATGACCTTTTCGGGGAAGTGGTACGGGCCGTAGTTGTTCGAGCAGCGGGTGATCGACACGTTCAGGACGTGGGTGCGGTGGTAGCTGCGGGCGAGCAGGTCGCTGGCGGCCTTCGACGCGGAGTAGGGGGAGTTGGGCTCCAGGGCTCGTTCCTCGTCCCAGGAGCCTTCCGCGATCGAGCCGTAGACCTCGTCGGTGGACACGTGCACGAACCGGGCCAGGTCGTGGCGGAGGGCGGCGTCCAGCAGCCGCTGGGTGCCGAGTACGTTGGTCTCGACGAAGATCGACGCGTCCGTGACGGACCGGTCGACGTGGGATTCGGCGGCGAAGTGCACGACGGCGTCGAGGCCGGGGAACAGGGTGTCCAGCAGCGCGGCGTCGCGGATGTCACCGTGCACGAACGAGTACCGGGGGGAGTCGAATACCGGGGCGAGGTTGTCCAGGTTGCCGGAGTAGGTGAGGGCGTCGAGCACGACCACCTCGGCGCCTTCGAGGCCGGGGTAGGCGTCCGCGAGGGTTCGCCTGACGAAGTTGGAGCCGATGAATCCGGCTCCGCCGGTGACCAGAATCCTCACGGGGAAGGCTGCTCTCTTTCGGGATGAAGGTTTTGCCGATTCTAGCTGGCCGGTTCGGCGGCAACCTGATGACACCAGAACGGGCGCTATCGCCCGCTGGCATTTACTGATTTACTTCTGGGAGCGCAGCAGGTGCTGCTCACGCAGGGGGAGCAGTACCGATGATGCACAGACCAGCCGCGCGGCGCCACGTCGCGATCCTGACCATGGCGATCCTGGGGCTCGGGTTGATCCCGACCGCGCCCGCCGCGCTCGCCGCCGCCCCGGCCGCGCCGCCTGCGGCCGAGGACTCGCTCACGGCCCTGGCCGGCGACGACACTGTCAGCCCCACGGATGTCCTGGGTGCCGCGCCGGCGGCTCGCCGGGGCGCACCATCCGACATCCCGGTGGCCGGGTACCTGCAGGGCGCGCACACGGTCGACGTGGCGGTCGTGACGCCGAGCGACTCGAACCCGCCGGCGCCGCTGCTGGCTGACGCCGGGGTGCGCGACCTGGTGGCGAAGACGGGCGCCTACTGGACGGCGCAGAGCAACAGACAGGTTCTCTCCCTGACGCCCAACGCCACGATCCGGCGCTACGCGAGCGGCTACAGCTGCAACGACGACCCCGGATGGCTCTGGGATGAGGCGGCAAAGCTCTTCGGCCGCAACGGCGAGTACTACGTGGCGGCGCAGGGGCACCACCTGCTGGTGCTCGTGCCGGAAGGCTGCGGCGGCGCCGGCGTCGGCACCATCGGAAGCTTCGACGCGGCGGTGAGCACGGCCAATGGAGGGATGATCTGGGCCCAACTGGTCGCTCCGGTCACCCTCGACATCGTCGCCCACGAGTTCGGCCACAACCTGGGGCTGGAGCACTCGAACACGCACGTGTGCCCTGACCCCTCGGTCATCGAGGGGATCTACTCGAAGGCGGACAACACGTACTCCGACGGCTGCGCGGACGAGGAGTACGGGGATCTCTACGACGTGATGAGCTCCGCCAACTCCATGAACTGGGACGGCACGGTCTACACCAACACGCGGCCGACCGCGCTCAACGTCACCCAGAAGGAACGGCTCGGCGCGCTGGTCCCGGGCGAGCTGCAGGGCATCACGCTGCCGGCCGGCACGGCCATCCAGGACACCCCGACGACGCTCGCGTCCACCGGCGCAGCCAGCGGCAGGCGGGCACTCAAGGCCACCGACCCGCTCACCGGCCAGGTGTACTACATCGATTTCCGCGGCGGCGGCGGTGCTGACGCCGGGTCGCTCTACGAAACCGGCTACATGAATTTCCTCGGCGTCGACATGGGCGTGCGGGTGCTCACCCGGCGCGCCGACCAGTCCTCGGTCGTGCTCCTGAACCCCGCCCCCGAGTTGGACGCCGTCAGCAGCAAGCTCTACCTCAAGCCGGGGCAGAGCCTGGCCACCCGCTCCGGCGGCCTGCGCGTGAGCGTGCAGTCCATCGCCGGCGGGCTGGCGTCGGTGACGGTCACCCTGTCGACGCCGGTCGCCCGCCTCTGGGGCGCCGACCGGTTCTCGGCGTCGGCGGACATCTCCAGGAAGAACTTCCCGGTCGGCGTGCAGGTGGCCTATGTCGCCAGCGGGCGGAACTTCCCGGATGCCCTGTCCGGCGCCCCGGTCGCCGCCGGCAAGGCCGCGCCCATCCTGCTGGTCGAGGCCGGCAGTATCCCGGCGTCGATCGCGACGGAACTGGCCCGGCTCAAGCCGGGGAGGATCGTCGTGCTCGGCGGATCGGGATCGGTGTCTGCCACGGTCCAGGCGAAGCTGCAGTCGTACACGGCCGGCACGGTCACCCGGCTGTGGGGTGCCGACCGGTTCTCAGCGTCGGCGGACATCTCGAACAAGAACTTCACCGCCGGGGTCTCGGTGGCCTACGTCACCAGCGGACGGAATTTCCCGGATGCCCTGTCGGGCGCCCCGGTCGCCGCGGGCCAGGGCGCGCCGATCCTTCTGGTCGAGGCCGGCAGCATCCCGGCGTCGATCGCCGCGGAACTCAAGCGGCTGAAGCCGGGCAGGATCGTCGTGCTCGGCGGCCCCGGCTCGGTCTCGACCACCGTCCAGGCGAAGCTGCAGTCGTACACGGCCGGCTCGGTCACCCGGCTGTGGGGAGCCGACCGTTTCTCGGCGTCGGCGGACATCTCGAAGCAGAACTTCCCGGTCGGGGTCGATGTCGCGTACGTCGCGAGCGGGCGGACCTTCCCGGATGCCCTGTCCGGCGCCCCGGTGGCCGCGGCCAAGGGCGCGCCGATCCTGCTGGTCGAGGCCGGCAGTATCCCGGCCTCGATCGCGACGGAGCTGAAACGCCTCCAGCCGAAGAGCATCATCGTGCTCGGCGGTCCGGGCTCGGTTTCCGCGCTCGTGGCGGCCCAGCTCGCCCGCTATGTCACCCCTTAGCGGGGGTCGCGAAATCGCCGCCGTGGCATGAGATGCCACGTGCAGGTCCGAGAGCTGACGATGCTATGCCCCCTCCCCGGGAGGCGCCCGGCGGGTGCTTGTAGAGTTGCGCAGTGAGTACTTTGCAGAAGAGCGACAGTCCCATCCTTATCGTCGGTCACGGGACTGCGGGCACGGCACTGGCCCGGAACATCGCCCTGCGCGGCGGCAACGTCGTGGGCTACCTGGATGACTCGTCCACCGCGCCCGAGGTTCTAGGCACGCTGCGCGATGTCAACGATGTCATCGCCGAACACCGCATTGCGACGGTGTACTTCGCGATCCCCTCGGTGGGGTCGAAGACGGTGCGCGACTTCATCAACAGCATCGCGACGGACGACATCGAGTTCGCGATCGTCCCCCGCACGTACAGCACGCTGACCCGCGAGACCGTCGACATCGAGGACCTCACCGACGTCGATGTGCTCGACCTCGTCGGGCGGGAGCCGGTCAAGCACGACCTGGAGTCCTCCCGCCGGTTCATCGCCGGCAAACGCGTCCTGGTGACCGGGGCGGCCGGGTCGATCGGCTCCCAGCTGGTGCGGCAGATCGCCGGGATGAACGCCGAGGCGATCGCCTGCGTCGACTGGTGGGAAAACGGCGTGTTCTTCCTCGGCCAGGACCTCGCCGCCCAGGAGAACATCGAATACCACATCGCCGACGTCAAGAACGAACCGCTCCTCGACGCCGTCATCGGTGATTTCAGGCCCGACATCATCTTCCACGCCGCCGCGTACAAGCACGTGCCGCTGATGCAGGCGAACCCGCTGGAAGCCATCAACAACAACGTGTGGGGCACCCTCAACCTCATGCGGCTGGCCATCGCGCACGCCGTTCCCAATTTCGTCTACGTGTCGACCGACAAGGCCGTCAACCCGGTCAATGTGATGGGTGCGACGAAGCGACTGGGCGAGATGACGATGGAAGCCCTCGCCAAGGGGTCGCACGGCACGACGTTCAACGCCGTGCGCTTCGGCAACGTCATCCAGAGCAACGGATCGGTCATGCAGATCTTCCGGAAGCAGATTTCCCGGAAGGCACCGCTCACGGTGACGCATGCCGATGTCACCCGCTTTTTCATGACCATCGACGAAGCCAGCCAGCTGATCATCCAGTCGGCCATGATGGGCAGCGACAGCGACATCTTCGTGCTCGACATGGGGGAGCCGGTGAAGATCCTCGACCTGGCGCGCAGCCTCGTCAAGGTCGTCGACCCGAGCCTTGAGATCGAGATCACCGGGCTCCGCCCGGGCGAGAAGATGTTCGAGGAACTCACCTACGAACCCGACAACGTGGGCACGACGAAGAATCCCAAGATCTTCGTCGTCCGCGACGAGATCGACTTCGACGAGTCAGCCTTCATCCGCTCCCTGGACGAGTTCCTCGTCCGGACCAGGGCGTACACGATCACGCCGGACCAGGCCGTCGACTTCCTGAAGCGGATGGGATTCGCGATCCAATGAAGGTGCTCGTGACGGGAGCACACGGTGCCATCGGCCGACGGCTCGTCGCGGCGCTGGGGCAGCGTCCCGGATTCAGCCCGGTTTCCCTGGTCTCGCCCCGGGCGGGCGGGGGGCCCGGCCAGGTCGCCGTGGACGTCGGCGATCCGTTCGCCTTCCGGGCCGTCCTGGCCGACGTGCGGCCCGACGCCGTCGTGCACCTGGCGGCACTGACCGGGGCGGCCTGCGACGTCGACCCGGAGCTGACCGAGGCCGTCAATGTGGGCTCCGCCGTGACGCTGGCCGAGGCCCAGCGCGACGCGGGAATCGGCCGCATCGTGTTCGTCTCGACGTCGGCCGTGTACGGCGACCAGTACGACCGGCCGGCCGATGAATCCGCGCCGCTCCGCCTTGGCACCAGCTACGCGAGCAGTAAACACCGGGCCGAACAGGCGCTCGCCGCGGCGACAACCGGCGACAGCGTCAGCCTGAGGGTTTTCAACATGTTCGGTCCGGGAACACCGAACTCCCTGGTCACCCGCTTGCTCGAGGCGACCCCGGATCGGCCGGTTCCCCTCCGCGGGCCGGACGACTTCGTCCGAGACTACGTTCACATTGACGACGTCGCGGCGGCGATCGTCTCGGCGCTGGCGGCGCCCCTCCCACAGCCGCATTCCGTCTTCAACATCGGATCCGGAATCGCAACGAGCAACCGCGACATCGTGCGCGCGCTCGGCTGCGACCCGGCCACCTACACGCTCGTCGACTCGCCGCCGAGCTACTCCGTCGCACGGATCGACCTGGCCCGCCGGTGGCTCGACTTCGAGCCCACCCGGACGGTCCTGGCGGGGCCACAGCCCTGATTCCGAACGGATCCCGCACGCACTCCGAAGGCGACGCCGGTGGGGCGCTGGCGACGCGCTGGTGAGGCGGGGGAGCGCGCACACAGCATTGCACGGCAAGATAGAGGGGTCCCCGCCCTGAGTTCCACCCCGAGTTCCTCCCCGAGAGCACATGCCTCCAGCACCCACCCCGCCGCGCGTCGTCGCGGTCGTCGTCGCCTACAACCGGCGCGACCTGCTCCTCGAAGTGCTCGACGCCCTTGCCCGGCAGGATACGGCGCTGGCCAGGATCGTCGTCATCGACAACGCGTCAACGGATGATTCCGCCGCCGTCGCCGCGGCGGCAGGGCCCCTCGTCGACCTGGTCGTGCTCGAGCGGAACACCGGCGGCGCCGGCGGGTTCGCAGCGGGCCTGGCCGTCGCCCTCGAACGGCACGCGCCGGACTGGGTATGGATGATGGACGACGACACGATTCCGACCGCGTCGGCGCTGACCGAGCTGCTGGCCGCCGTGTCCGGAACGGGCACGGTCGTGGCCGGGTCCCGCGTGATCTGGACCGACGGCACCGACCACCCGATGAACACGCCCCGCGAAAAACCGTTCGTTTCCCGGGCGGAGCGCACGGCCGCGGCCGACCGGGGCCTGCTCGCCGTGCGCAGCAGCTCCTTCGTCTCGATGCTGGTGCGCGCCGACGTCGTGCGCGCGGAGGGCCTGCCCCTGGCCGACTACTTCATCTGGAACGACGACTTCGAGTATTCGACCCGGCTGCTGCGCGGCCGCCGGGGCGTCTTCGTGCCCGGCAGCGTCGTCGTGCACAAGACGAAGGCGCTCGCCGCCACCGACATCGACCCCGGCCCCCGCTTCTACTACGAGGTGCGCAACAAACTCTGGATGCAGCGCGCGTCCCGGAGCCTCAACCCCGGGGAGAAGCTCGTCTACGGCGCGTCGACGCTGCGCCGGTGGGTGCGCACGTTCATCCGCTCGGCCGACCGCGCCGTGCTCAGGGACGGGCTCGCGCGCGGACTCGCCGACGGCCTGCGCACCCGACCGCGCCACAACGCTGTCTCCCTGGCCGGGCTCGGCCCGGTGACCGATGCCGTGCGTGCCCTCGAGGGGCCCCATGCCTGATGCCCCCATGACCGATGTCCCCGAGACTGGCACCTCCGTGCCCGGAGCATCCTTCTCGCTCCTGCTGCCCGTCTACCGCGGAGACACGGCGGCGCATTTCGCGAAGGCGTTCACCACCAGCGTGCAGGGACAGACGCTCCCGCCGAGTCAGGTCGTGATCGTGCAGGACGGTCCGATCGACGCGTCCCTGGCCGAGGAGATCGACCGCGTCCTGGCGGCAAGCCCGGTGCCGGTCCTGCACCACGTGCTCGAGCGCAACGTCGGCCTGGCGAAGGCGCTCACCGAGGGCCTCGCGCTCTGCGCGCACGACATCGTCGCGCGGATGGACGCCGACGACATCTCCCTGCCCGGACGTTTCGCCGCGCAGGTTCCCCTCATCGACGGCGGGCTCGACCTGGTCGGCACCGGGATGCTGGAGTTCCTCGACGAGGCCGGCCGGATCGTCGGCCGCCGGGTGCCGAGGACCGGACAGGCCGAGATCGAGCGGTACGCGCGGTTCCACGATCCGTTCAGCCACCCCACCGTGGTCTACCGCCGCTCGGCGGTCTCGGCGGCGGGCGGCTACCAGAGCCTCGGCATGATGGAGGACTACTGGCTGTTCGCCCGGATGATCGCGGCCGGCGCCCTCGTCGACAACATCCCGGACCCGCTGGTGATGTACCGCGTGGGCGACGGGGCCTACGCCCGGCGCGGCGGCCGCGCCCAATGGGACAGCGAGCTCATGCTGCAGAAGGCGCTGCGGCGCATCCGTTTCACCACTCGCGGCCAGTATCTGCGCAACGTCGCCGTGCGCGGTCTCTACCGGTATGTGCCGGAGCCGGTACGCCGTTTCGCGTATCGCAGATTCATCGCCCGCGGCGGCGCTCTCAGCGACTAAACAGCGTTCTCCCCGAACTGGGGGTAGACCCTGACCCCCTCTATTTGGCCCCCGGGTGGGGCGATCCAGCCGATCTCTGTGATGCTTCATAGGATCAGTCATTGCGCGCAACCCTGCGGCAATCGACCTTCGGGGGGAATCGTCCATCATGCGAACCACACTGCGACGCGTCGCGGCCAAATCGATCGGCCTCGTTGTCGCGGTGTCATTGCTGGTCTCCATCGGCTTCGTGGCCACTCCCGCGCAGCCCGCTGAAGCGGCCAACGGCGCCGATTTCAACCCCGGCATGATCATCAGCGACGCGATCTTCTACAACGGCCGCACCATGACCGCGGCCCAGGTGCAGACCTTCCTGAACGGGAAGGTTCCCAGCTGCTGGAGCGGCTACACCTGCCTGAAGAGCTACCGCGAGTCAACGACAAGCCAGACGGCCAAGAGCGAAGGCTGCGCGGCGTACGCCGGCCAGCTGAACGAAACCGCAGCCTCCATCATCGCCAAGGTCGGCGTGGCCTGCGGCATCAACCCCAAGGCCCTCCTCGTGCTGCTCGAGAAGGAGCAGGGTCTGGTCACGGGCACACACCCCACCGCCAGCATCTACCGCAAGGCCACCGGTTTCGGCTGCCCCGACACGTCCGTCTGCGACTCGCAGTATTACGGCTTCTTCAACCAAGTGTACCAGGCCGCCTACATGTTCAAGAAGTACCAGGCCCGACCCGCGTCCCGCGGTTACGTCGCCGGCCGGTACAACACCATCCTTTGGCACCCCAACTCCGCCTGCGGCAGCTCCTCCGTGTACATCCAGAACCAGGCCACCGCCGGCCTCTACATCTACACCCCGTACCGCCCCAACGCCGCGGCGCTGGCGAACATGTACGGCACCGGAAACTCCTGCTCCGCCTACGGCAACCGCAACTTCTGGCGCCTGTTCACCGACTGGTTCGGCTCGACCACGGGCGGCTACCCAACCTCGACCTCGCTGGCCAGCCTTGACTCGACCACCATCGGCCTGCTGGGCATGGCCACGGATGAGCCGGTCACATACCCCGACGGCGGCATCGGCCAGGCCTTCCAGTACGGCTGGGCCTACTGGCATTCCACGACCGGGGCGTTCCGCACCACGGCCAACGTGGGCCGTTCCTACATCGCCCTGAAGGGCCCCAACGGCGTCCTGGGCTACCCGATCACCAACCCGAAGACCGAGCCGGGTTCCGGCGCGAGCCAGGCCTTCCAGAAGGGCTGGCTGTATTACTCGCCGACAACGAGCATCCACGTGGTCTCCGGCCCGGTCGGTCGGTCGTACGCCACCCTGGGCGGTCCGGCCGGTGTGCTCGGCTTCCCGATCGCAGCACCGAAGGTCGAGCCGGGCGGCGGCGCGAGCCAGAACTTCCAGAAGGGCGCCCTGTACTGGTCGCCGACCACGAGCATCCACCGGCTCTCGGGGGCCATCGCCACGGCGTACAGCGCCCTCGGCGGTCCGGCCGGCGTGCTCGGGTACCCCCTGGCGGCGGAGGTCGTCGATTCTTCCGGTACCAGCAGCCAGCTGTTCCAGAATGGAACCCTGTACTCCTCGCCGACGCTCGGCGTGAAGTATGTCCTCACTGCGCTGGGCGACGAATACGCCAAGCTGGGCGGTGCGGCCGGAACCTACGGCCCGCCGACCGAGAACACGACCACGTACCCTGATGGCGGACAGGGGCAGCGCTTCCAGAAGGGCTGGCTCTACCTGTCGACGCCGACCGGGCTCGACGCCG
This sequence comes from Cryobacterium sp. Sr8, assembly GCF_004403225.1. Taxonomy (NCBI): domain Bacteria; kingdom Bacillati; phylum Actinomycetota; class Actinomycetes; order Micrococcales; family Microbacteriaceae; genus Cryobacterium; species Cryobacterium sp. Sr8. The sequence continues at coordinate 59,074 of NZ_SOHO01000070.1, forward strand.
TGGTTGGCAAGCTCGGCTACTCCTACGCGGCGCTCGGCGGCCCCGGCGGTCGCCTGGGCTATCCGTTGGCGGCGCAGAAGGCGGAACCCGGTAATGGGCTCAGCCAGGCGTTCGAGAAGGGCACCCTGTACTGGTCGCCCACGCGCGGCATCCACTACGTGCTGAAGCCGATGTCCGACCAGTACCTCACGGTCGGCGGCGTCGGCGGCACGTTCGGTCACCCGATCAGCAGCACGACGGTCTACCCCGACGGCGGGAACGGCCAGCGCTTCGTGGGCGGCTGGCTCTACTATGGGGAGGCGACCGGGCTCGACGCCGTCGTCGGCAAGATCGGCTACTCCTACGCGGCGCTCGGCGGCCCCGGCGGGCGCCTCGGTTACCCGCTGGCGGCGCAGAAGGCGGAACCCGGCAGCGGGCTCAGCCAGGCGTTCGAGAAGGGCACGCTGTACTGGTCGCCCACGCGCGGCATCCACTATGTGCTGAAGCCGATGTCGGACCAGTACCTCACGGTCGGCGGCGTCGGCGGCAGGTGGGGTCACCCGACCAGCAGCACGACGGTCTACCCCGACGGCGGGAACGGCCAGGCCTTCGTGGGGGGCTGGCTCTACTACGGGGCGGCGACCGGGCTCGACGCCGTCGTCGGCAAGATCGGCTACTCCTACGCGGCGCTCGGCGGCCCCGGCGGTCGCCTCGGCTATCCGCTGGCGGCGCAGAAGGCGGAACCCGGAAACGGGCTCAGCCAGGCCTTCCAGAAGGGCACCCTGTACTGGTCGCCCACGCGGGGCATCCACTATGTGCTGAAGCCGATGGCGGACCAGTACCTCACGGTCGGCGGGGTCGGCGGCAAATTCGGTCACCCGATCAGCAGCACGACGGTCTACAACGACGGCGGGAACGGCCAGCGGTTCGTGGGCGGCTGGCTGTACTACGGGGCCGCGAGCGGGCTCGACGCCGTGACCGGCATTGTCGGCGCGTCGTACTCCGCCCTCGGCGGGCCGAGTGGTGTGCTCGGTTACCCAGCCGCGGCCGGCAAGGTCGACGCAAAGGGCGGGACGAGCCAGGAGTTCGGCAACGGCTGGCTGGTCTGGTCGTCCGCGACCAGCATCGACCGGGTCGCCCGCGAAATCGGCGAGTACTACTACTCCAACGGCGGGCCGGCCGGCAAGCTGGGCTATCCGCTCGAGAGCACCAGGGTCGTCTCGCCCGGGGTGCTCGAGCAGGCGTTCCAGGGCGGACGCGTCCGGTGGACGACGGCAGGAGGAGCGGTCACGTTCTGAGTTGATCGGACGGCGGCATAGGATGGGCGGGGTGTCCACTCCACCCCGCATCCTCTGCATTTCGTTCTCGAATTTCCTTGCCGACTCCCGCGTGCTTCGGCAGCTGGAGGTCCTGCGGAAATTCGGTTCGGTGACGACGATCGGGTACGGCGAGGCCCCGCCCGGCGTCGCCGAGCACATCCGGGTCGACTCCGCACTGCCGTCCCTGCCGCAGACCCCGCTGGGGGTGCTCAAGCTCGCCGTCAGGGCCTACCGCTCGGTCGTGCTGGACGCCCCGGCGATGCAGAGCGCTCTGAAGCTCCTGCACGGCCGCGAGTTCGACCTGATTGTCGCCAACGAGGCGCGGGCGCTTCCGCTGGCGCATCGGATCGCCCAGGGCGCACCGGTCTGGGGCGATATGCACGAATGGGCTCCGGAGGAACGCACCCACGTGCTGTCCTGGCGTCTCCTCGTGGCCCCGTTCATGACCTGGGTCTGCGCCCGGTACCTGCCGGGCACGACGGTCGTGTCGACGATCAACGGCTCGATCGCGAAGCTCTACGAGGAGCAATTCGGGGTGCAATCGCGCATCGTGAGGAACGCCATCGGGTTCCAGGACCTGTCGCCGTCCCCGATGCAGGAGGGGCGCATCCGCCTGGTGCACAGCGGCGGCGCCGTTCCAGGGCGGAGCATCGAAACCCTGATCGAGGCCACCAAACGCCTCGACGACCGCTTCACCCTCGACCTCTACCTGGTGAAGGCGCGCGGCAGCGACAGCTACTGGAACTCGCTCGTCGCCCTGGCCTCCGAGTCGGACCGCGTGCACGTGCACGACCCGGTGGCGCCCGCCGACCTGCCGCGCGTGCTCAACGCCTACGACGTGGGCGTCTTCGTGCTGCCGCCGCGCACCACCAACCACAGGCTCATGCTGCCGAACAAGTTCTTCGACTTCGTGCAGGCGCGGCTGGCCCTGGTCTTCAGCCCCGCGGTCGAGACGGATGTCCTGCTCCGCGAACACGACCTCGGCCGCCTGACGGCGGGCTTCAGCGTCGACGACCTCGTCGCCGTGCTGCGTGACCTGACCGAGCAGGACGTCGCCCGGTACAAGGCGAACGCGCACCGTGCGGCCGAAGTGCTCAACTCGCGCGAAGACGAGCGGGCCCAGGAGCAGATCCTTACCGAGCTGCTCGCCCCCGTGCACTGACGACGAGGGTCGGATAGAGCGCGGCCAGCCGCCGGTAGGCGAGCTCGGTCTCGTGGGTGCGGGCAATCCACGCGGGGCCCGCCTTCGTGTCCCGGATGCCCGCGGCGAGGTCCGAGACCAGCGCGGCGGCCACGGCCTCGGCGTGCTCGAACGCGTCGGCGCCTCCGCCGACGGGCGGGGCGTCCGGGTAGAGCCCGGGCCGGAGCGGAACATAGACCGGCACGCCGATGCCGAGGGCCTCGAGCTCGCTCGACCCGATCATGCCGGCGCTCTGGCCGACCACCGCCGCGGACGCGGCCATGAAGTCGAGGTACCGATCGTGCGGCATCCGCGGCACGAGGCTCACGCCGGCCGCGCGGGCCGCATCGGCGCCGGGCCCCCAGTCGAGGCCGGTGACCTCGTACCCCGGCGGGAGGCCGCGAACGAGCTCCCGAGCGACGGCGAGGGCATACTCGAGCCCCTTGACGTCTTCCCAGCGGGAGCAGAAGAAGACCCGGCGCTCGGGGGCCTCGGCCGGTGCGGGCAGCGCCGACAGGGTCACGGGCACCGGGAGGTAGATCGCGTCGGGGCGGTGCGGCAGGATGTGCTCGGCCAGGTCGGGCGTCGAGTAGACCACGGCCCGCGCCTTTCGCACCCCCCAGAGGATGGAATCGCGCCAGGCCGGGTCGTACTGCAGGGTGCGGATGTCGGTTCCGTGCAGGTGCAGCACGAACGGCTTGGGCACGAACCGGGTGTGCTTGAGCATCGCCCCCGAGTGCACGTGCAGCAGGTCCACCCGGGCCGCCGCCAGGGCGAGCCGGGCCACCCAGGCCGCCCCGCGCGCGGCGAAGCGGAGGCGGCCGATCGGGCCCGACCACCCCGGGTCGGCGACCGCCCTGGGGAAGAAACGCCAGGGCTGGCCGTCGCGCGCGGCGCGCTCGAGGATGCGCTGCCCCGTGAACGCGGCATCGTTCACGTAGAGCACGCGCACCTTCGGCTGGGCCGCGCCCACGGTTACGGCCGCCCGATGACCCGGTAGGTCACGCCGGCCCAGGCCTCGGCCGAGCTGACCCGCCGGCCGTCGATGAACGCGGTGATTCCGGGCAGGTCGGCGGCGCCGAGCGTGCGGTACTGGGCGTGGTCCGCCTGCACCACGGCGGCGTCGACGGGCTCGCCGAGGTGGTACGGGGTGAACCCGAGGGACACGAGCTCGGAGTCGTCGTAGAGGGGGTCGTGCACAAGCACCTCGGCGCCGCGGGACTCGAGGGCCTTCACGGTGTCGAACACACCGGAGAAGGCGGTCTCCTTCACGCCGCCGCGGTAGGCGGCTCCGAGCACGACCACGCGAGCGCCGCGCACGTCGCCGTAGGCGCCCTCGAGCAGGCCGATGGTGTACTCGGGCATGGCCAGGTTCGCCTCGCGGGCGGCCCGCACGACCGTGGCATCCGGGTCGTTCCAGAGGTAGAGGCGCGGGTACACGGGGATGCAGTGTCCGCCGACGGCGATGCCGGGCTGGTGGATGTGGCTGAACGGCTGCGAGTTGGAGGCTTCGATCACCTTGTAGATGTCGATCCCGGACTTCTGGGCGAAGCGGGCGAACTGGTTGGCCAGGCCGATGTTCACGTCGCGGTACGTGGTTTCGGCGAGCTTGGCCAGCTCGGATGCCTCGGCGGAGCCGAGGTCCCAGACACCGTTCGGGCGGGGGAGCTCGGGGCGCGGGTCGAAGTCGAGCACCGCTTCGTAGAACTCGATCGCCCTGGCCGTGCCGGCGTCGGACAGGCCGCCGATGAGCTTCGGGTACTTGCGGAGGTCCTCGAAGATCCGGCCGGTCAGCACGCGCTCCGGGGAGAACACGAGGTGGAAGTCGCTGCCCTCGGTGAGGCCGGAGATTTCCTCGAGCATGGGCTTCCAGCGGTTGCGGGTCGTGCCGACGGGGAGGGTGGTTTCGTAGGCGACCAGGGTTCCCGGCGTCAGGTGCTCGCTGAGCGAGCGGGTTGCGGCGTCCATCCAGCCGAAGTCGGGGCGCGCGTCGGCGTCCACGAAGAGGGGAACGACGAGCACGACGGCGTCGGCGCCGGTGACGGCATCCGCATAGTCGGTCGTGGCCCGGAGCTGGCCGGCGGGGACCAGCTCGGAGAGAAGCTCCTGGAGGTGCGCCTCGCCGGGGAACGGCTCCTGGGCGGCGTTGACGAGTTCGACGGTGCGGGGGTTGACGTCGACCCCGACCACCTCGTGGCCCTTGGACGCGAACTGGACGGCGAGGGGCAGGCCGATCTTGCCCAGCGCGATGACGGCGATCTTCACAGGAATTCTCTCTTCTTCTCTCACTGTCCCCGGGTTACGGGGCAGTGCATCCGGTTACTTCGTACAGTTTCAAGCCAGCGTCCTCGGCGACAACCGTGAGCACGCTGGAGTCTTCGACGGCGGTGATGCCACCGTACTGGTCGGCCCGCTCGTCTTCGGCGAAGACGTACCGGTCACCGAAGTCGAGCACGTAGTCGACGCCGAGGGCGGCGGCGGCGGCACAGGCGGCCGGGGTGCCCTGGGCCAGGCCTTCGGCGAGGGCGCGGTACGACTGGGGGTAGCTGCCGCCGACGTGCGGGAAGAGGGCGGCGCGGCCGGTGTACGCGTAGACCAGCGAACTGCCGTTCCACGGGTTGCCGGCGATGACGCCGCCCTCGGGCACGATCCGGCCGACCTCGGCGAGGAAATCCCGTTCCGCGGTGCCGAGCAGGGGACTCGTGTCGCTCATCCGGTAGGTCGCCGCCAGGTTGGAGCGCGCGGCCTGGATGTTGCCGAGCTGGGTGCCGGCCACCGCGATGGCCACCAGGGCGACGGCCACGGCGGCCGAGACGCCGCGGGTGGCGGCCGGGGTCCGGCTTCCGGGCAGTATACGATCCGCCCCGCGCTGCGCGAAGCGGATGATCGCGAGCAGTCCCTGCACGGCCAGGGGCACCGCGACAATGGGCAGGAGCGCGGCGAGGCGGAAGGAGTCGTTGTACCAGAGACCGGTGATCGCGTCGCGGAGAGCGCCCTCGGGGCCGCCGTTCGCGACGGCGAACAGCAGCACGGCGACGGCCCAGGAGGCGCTGAGCCAGAGGAGGCGTCGACGGAACAGGGTGATGACCACGCCGGTGAGCACGACGATGGACGCGGCGAAGCCGAGGGTCAGGTTGCCGGGACCGGCCAGGGCGGCCTCGGCGATCGAGACCAGGAACGGCCGGTCGGGCAGCCAGGCGTTGTCGCTGGTCGCGACCCGGGTCCAGAGGAAGGCTTCGAGGGCGAATGCGGCCGCCAGGGCAACGACGGCAGCCAATATCGGGCCGCCGGAGCGGGGTTCCCGGCGACGGCGACGCACGAAGACGACGCAGGCCTGCACGAGCAGCGGCGCGCTCAGGGCGAAGAGACTGAACAGGGCGTTCGGGTGGGCGATGCTCATCCCCAGCACCACCCAGGCGGTGAGCAGCCACAGCGCCACCGGCTTCAGCGTGGCGGCCGAGTCCTGCCTCAGCGCCATGACCAGGAGCCCGAGAGCGATCGGGACCAGCGCGACCGCGAGCAGGTTGGGGTAGAGCACCCCGAAGCCCAGCAGCACGATCGGGAACGACGCGAAGGCCGCGCTCATGGCCCCGGTCAGCACCAGGGCGAGGTGCCCAGGGCCGAAGAGCGCCCTGGCCAGGAAGATGCAGGCCACAGGCCAGACGAACGCCGCAGTGGCCACGGCGACGGCGTTCGTGGCCACCACGACCCCGGCGCCGGTGAGCTGCACCACGAGGGCGACGATGGCGTGCCACGGCGTCGGGTAGAAGGAACCGCTCGAACCGGGGGTCGACATCGTCATGTTGATCGGTGACGCGTCCCCGGTGTCGAGCACCCACTGCACCGCATTGAGGTGGAAGATCGCGTCGTAGGTTTGCGACGGGGTGTCCGCCTGAACGATGGCGGGCAGCACCGAGAAGGCGACCAGGGTGCCGCCGAGGGCGACGGCTGCCAGGCTCCAGCCGAAGACCGAGCCCCACTCCCGGGGCCCCGGGAGCGGCGGCAGCACGAAGAAGCGGCGCAGCGCGAACCCGATCGCGGCCAGCGGCAGGGAGACCAGGAACGGGGCCAGGAGGTTCCAGGGCAGCCCGACCAGGGGCGCAACGACCGAGGAGAGCGCCACCGCCGACACGGAGCTCGCGACGCTCAGGCCGAGGAATGTGATGCCCCGCGCGCCGACCGCCCACGCGAACGGCGCGCCGATCAGCACGACCGTCAGCACGGCCACGGTCAGCGCGGGGATCGCCTCAAACCAGCTCACGAGTCACGCCTCCGGCCGCGCCGGGTCACTCGTCGTCGCCGGCCGAACCGGACTGCAGCGCCGCCGTTCCCGCGAAATGCGGGCGAAGCTTGTTCTCGAACATCGTCAGGGCCGACCCGATGGCCATGTGCATGTCGAGGTACTTGTAGGTACCCAGGCGGCCGCCGAAGAGCACATCCTTCTCGGCCTTGATCGCGGGGCGGTAGGCCAGGAGCCGCTCGCGGTCCTCGACGGTGTTGATCGGGTAGTACGGCTCGTCGCCGCTCTGGGCGAAACGAGAGAACTCGCGCATGATCACGGTCGCGTCGCGCGGGTAGTCGCGTTCGGGGTGGAAGTGCCGGAACTCGTGGATGCGCGTGTACGGCACATCGAGGTCGGGGTAGTTCATCACGCTGGTGCCCTGGAAGTCTCCGGTCGGCAGCACCTCCTCTTCGAAGTCGAGGGTGCGCCAGGACAGCTCGCCCTCGGAGAAGTCGAAGTAACGGTCGATCGGGCCGGTGTAGACGACGGGAACCTGGCCGGCGACGTTGTTCTTGCTGAACTCCTGCGAGTCGTCGAAGAAGTCCGTGTCGAGCCTCACATCGATCTTCGGGTGGTCGGCCATCCGCTCGAGCCAGGCGGTGTAGCCGTCGACCGGGAGGCCTTCGTGCGTGTCGTTGAAGTAGCGGTTGTCGTAGGTGTAGCGCACCGGCAGCCGGGAGATGATCTCGGCCGGCAGGTCCTTGGGGTCGGTCTGCCACTGCTTCGCCGTGTAGTTTTTGATGAACGCCTCGTAGAGGGGACGCCCGATCAGTGAGATGCCCTTGTCGTTGAGGTTCTCCGGGTTGGTGCCGGCGAACTCGGCCGACTGCTCCCGGATGAGCGCGCGCGCCTCGTCCGGGCCGTAGGACGAGCGGAAGAACTGGTTGATCGTGCCGAGGTTGATCGGCATCGGGTACACCTCGCCCTTGTGGCTCGTGTACACCTTGTGCTGGTAGTTCGTGAAGGCGGTGAACCGGTTCACGTACTCCCACACCCGCTCGTTGGAGGTGTGGAAGAGGTGCGAGCCGTAGCGGTGCACCTCGATGCCGGTCTGGGGCTCGTTCTCGCTGTACGCATTGCCGCCGATGTGGCTGCGCCGGTCGATGACGGTGACGTTCAGGCCGAATTCGCGGGCACAGCGTTCGGCGATGGTGAGGCCGAAGAAGCCGGACCCGACGACGACGAGGTCGGTATTCACAAGACTCTCCATGGATCGGGGGACATTACAGGATACGTGGCGGGCGCGTGGGGAATGCCTGAATGGTCACGACAGCCCGCCCCCGGTGAGCACGGCTTCGGCGGCCAGGTTGCCGACGGCGCGGAGGGAGGCGTTCTGTTCGGTCCAGGCCACGCGGTGCGCGCGCAGGCGGGCGGCTTCCCCGGACTGGTGCGCTTCGAGGGCGCGGATCATCGCGTCGCCGACGGCGTCGACCGTGAACTCGGCGTGTTCGCCCAGCCCGTTGTCGCGCACCAGGGCGGCGCCGCTGCCCACGCCGGCGAAGACGACGGCGGTGCCGCAGGCGGCCGCGGCGTACGTCTTGGTGGGCCGGGCGAAGTCATAACCCAGGCCCGGGGCGATGCTCACCAGGGCCGCGGCGGCCCCGCGGAGCCAGGTGGCCGCCTCGCTCGGCGCAATCACACCGCCGAAGAACACGCTTCCCGGCGCGAGTTCGGCGGCTCGCCGGCGCAGCTCGGCCTCGGATGCGCCCTGGCCGAAGAAGCGCAGCTGAGCGTCCGGGAACCGCGCGAGCACCCGCGGCATCGCGCGCACGAAGATGTCCGCGCCCTGCCATTCCGACATCGTGCCGGTGTAGATCAGGTAGGGGTGTGTGCTCTCGGCGACGGGTCCGTCGGGGGTGAAGACCGTGGTGTCGACGCCATTGCCGACGGTGGCGATCTTCGCGGCGTCGACGCCGAACTCGCGGATCCGCACGGTGACCTCGTCGGAGATCGACAGCACCGTGGAGGCGTGGCGCATCACATGGCCCTCGAAGGCGCGCATGAGCGAAATCACCAGTCGCGGCGACTTGAGCGCGGTCAGGCCATCGGTCCAGATGTCCGCCGCGTAGTACGCGTACGGGCGGCGCTTGAGCCTGCTGATCACGGACACGACCGCTCCCGTTGTCGGGGGCGCCTCCGACACGGCGATGTCGTACCGGGACACGAGCAACCGCAGCACGAGCGGGATGTCGAAGCTCAGGTACTGCAGGTACCCGCGCACGTTGCCGCCGGCGTCGCGCAGCACGGGGAAGCGCGACAGTTCGAGGTCGTCGCGGTCAGCGGCCGCGGTCGGGGCCGTGGCCGGCGGGGTCGTCGTGATGACGCGCACCCGGCAGGAGCGGCGAAGGAATCCCGAGGCAAGTTCGTTCAGGCGGAATGCGCCCGCACTGACCTCCGGCGGGAACAGCCGCGTGGCGATGACCACACGTGTAGGTTTCGCCATGGCTCAGTCCGTCAGCAGACGAGTTTCTCCCGTGATCGCCGACTCGACGACCGCTTCGGCCACGCGCAGCGTCGCAAGACCCTCGCGCATGGTGACGATGTTCTGGGAGATGCCGAGGATCGCGTCGCGGAACGCCTCGTGTTCGGAGCGGAGCGGCTCCCTCTTGGTCAGGGCGAAGCGGGTCATCGACCCCTCCGTGACGCCGCGGAACGCCGCGACGGACTCCCACTCGGTGTTGATGGTGCCGTTCGCGAAGAACGTGAGGTCGGCGCTGAGGGTGTCGGCGACGAACGATCCGCGCTCGCCCGTGACCACGGTGACTCGCTCCTTGAGCGGAGAGAGCCAGTTGACGATGTGGTTGGTGATGATGCCGTTGGCGAGCTGACCGATCGCGGACACCATGTCCTCGTGCGGGCGGCCGCTGCGCGTCGTGGTGTGGGCGGACACACTGCGGTACGGCGACTGCGCGAGCCAGGCGGTCAGGTCGATATCGTGCGTGCCGAGGTCCTTGACCACGCCCACGTCGGCGATGCGGGCCGGAAAGGGGCCCTGCCTGCGGGTGGCGATCTGGTAGATGTCACCGAGCTCGCCGGCGGCCAGGCGGCGGCGCAGGTCCTGCAGGGCGGGGTTGAAGCGCTCGATGTGGCCGACGGCACCGACCAGCCCGCGCTGCTCGAACGCGGCGGCGATGCGTTCCCCGGCGTCGCCGGTGCTCGCGATCGGCTTCTCGACCAGGGTGTGCACCCCGGCGTCCGCCAGTTCGAGCGCGACGGCTTCGTGGTAGCCGGTCGGCACGGCCACGACCGCGGCGTCGATGCCCGCGGCGATGAGTTCGGTGACCGTGGGCAGCACGGCGAGGCTGCCGCCGACGCCGTGCGGGTCACCCTGGGGGTCGGCGATGGCGACCAGGTCGACGCCGTCGAGCTCCCGGATGACGCGGGCGTGGTGGCGGCCCATCATGCCGAGGCCGATGAGTCCGATGCGGAGGTTGGCCATTATGATCCTGCCTTCGCAAGTGAGTTGACGGCGGTGACGATGCGCTCCAGGTCGTCTTCGGACAGCGACGGATGCACCGGCAGGGAGAGCACCTCGCGGGAGGCCCGCTCGGTCTCGGGCAGATCGCAGACGAGGTTGAACGAGGGCAGGCGGTGGTTCGGGATCGGGTAGTACACCCCGGATCCGATGTTGAATTCCTCGCGCAGCGCGGCGGCGAATCCGTCACGGTCGTCGGTGACCCGGATCGTGTACTGGTGGTAGACGTGCGTGATGCCGGGCCCGACGAGGGGAGTCTTCACACCCTCGAGGTTCGCGTCGAGGAACGCGGCGTTCCGCTGCCGGGTCGCGGTCCAGCCGAGCACCTTGCGCAGCTGCACGCGGCCGATGGCGGCGTGGATGTTCGTCATCCGCGCGTTGAAGCCGACGAGTTCGTTCTCGTACTGCTTCTCCATGCCCTGGTTGCGGAGCAGCCGCAGGCGCCGTTCGACCTCGGGGTCGCCGGTCGAGACCATGCCGCCCTCGCCGCTGGTCATGTTCTTCGTCGGGTAGAGGCTGAACATCCCGAACGTCCCGAAGGTGCCGACCTTCCGGCCGTCGACGGCGGCGCCGTGCGCCTGCGCGGCGTCTTCGAACAGGCCGAGGCCGTGTTCGGTGGCGAGGTCGCCGAGGGCGGCGACGTCGGCCGGGTGCCCGTACAGGTGCACCGGCATGATGCCGACGGTGCGCGGGGTGATCTTCCGCGCCACGTCCTTCGGGTCCAGGCAGAAGTGATCGGGTTCGATGTCGGCGAAAACGGGGGTGGCACCGGTCAGGGCGACCGAGTTGGCGGTGGCCGCGAACGTGAAGGAGGGCACGATGACCTCGTCGCCGGGGCCGACGCCGGCGGCGAGGAGGCCGAGGTGCAGTCCGGAGGTGCCGGAGTTCACGGCGACCGCGGCGCGGCCGTCGAGGAGCACGTCAGAGAACTCGCGTTCGAATTCGGCTACCTCGGTGCCCTGGGCGAGCATGCCGGACAGGAGCACGGCGTCGACCGCGGCGCGCTCTTCGTCGCCGATGATCGGGCGTGCGGCCGGGATGAATTCGGTCATGACTGTGCCTCTCGCAATGCGTTGTTCTCTTCGATGTAGCGGGTGCCGGTCTCCGGGCAGACCCACGCGTCGGCGTCCTGGACGAGGGGAACCCCCGCCTTGCCGACCCAGCGGATGCGCCGCGCCGGGACGCCGGCGACCAGCGCGAACGCCGGGACGTCCCTGGTGACGACCGCGCCGGCGGCGACGGTGGCCCAGCGGCCGATGGTGACCGGGGCCACACAGACCGCGCGGGCGCCGATCGAGGCCCCCTCCTCGATGGTGACCCCGACCGGGGTCCAGTCGTGGGCGCTCTTGAGCGACCCGTCGGGGCTGATCGCCCGCGGGTAGGTGTCGTTGGTGAGCACGACGGCCGGGCCGATGAACACGCCGTCGGCCAGGGTCGCGGGCTCGTACACCAGCGCGTAGTTCTGCACCTTGCAGTTGTCGCCCATGGTCACGCCGGTGCCGATGTAGGCGCCGCGTCCGACGATGCAGTTGTCGCCCATCCGAACGTCTTCGCGCACCTGGGCCAGGTGCCAGACCTTGCAGTCCTCGCCGAGGACGGCGTTGTCGGCGACATCAGCGGTTGCGGCAATGGTAGTCACGGAGAGGAATCCTTTCACGGCGCTTTCGCGGCACCGTTCACTGGTTTTTTTGAGGCGCCGGGCGTCACGGCTCGGGGCGAAAATCGCTGGAAGGTCGTTCCTGGAGGCCTTCGAGCCGCTCCAACCTTACCTTTTGCAGCGCGGACTCTTCTGCCAGCACCCGGGTCTTGTCTTCCAGCCCGGTCAGTTCGGAGCTGTGCTGCAGGCTCACCAGGAAGAGAATCACGATGCTCACGAAGAACACCAGGTTGGTCGGCACCTCGACCCCGAGCAGGTCGGCCAGGGCGGTGAGGGTGGCCGGGAAGATGCCGAGGACCAGGGCGAGGAGCGCCGCGACGAACCACCACACCGCGTGGCGCTCGCGCAGGCGCCGCCGGCGGAGCAGCTCCACGACGGTGAACAGGGCGATCAGGGCAGAGACGATCCCCAGGATGTAGGTTGCTGTGCTCACGTGGTGACCTCCGGCGGGACCTTCACATGCGGGCGCATCAACGCGAAGAGGAGCGCGATGCACGCTCGCCCCAGGTAGACGGCCGCCTTGAACGGATGGTGCGAGGGATTGCCGGCCTGGCGCGGGCGCATGGAGACGGGAACCTGGCTGATCCGCAGTTTGGCGCCGGCGGCGATCACCAGGGCCTCGAGCGTGTCACCGAGGTACTCGGCCGGGAAGTGCTCGGCGAACAGCGCGACGGCGCGCGGGCCGTTGGCCTTGAAGCCGCTGGTCACGTCGGTGAGCGGAACCCGGCTGATCCGGCTGATGATCCTGGCCAGCACGATCATCGCCCAGAGCCGGGGGCCGCGGGCGTCGTAGTCCCCGGTGCCCGCGAAACGGGCGCCGATCACGATGTCGTTGGAGTCGAGCTTGTCGATCAGGGAGAGCACATTGCGCGGGTCGTGCTGGCCGTCGGCGTCGATTTGAACGACGTTGCGGTATCCGTGGGCGACAGCGAACTTGAACCCGGCGCGCATCGCGCCTCCGACGCCCAGGTTGAAGGGCAGGTCGAGAACCGTCGCGCCCGCGTCGAGGGCGCGCTGTCGGGTGGCGTCGGTCGAACCGTCGTTGACGACGAGGCAGCGGATGCCGGGAAGCACCTCCGCGATCTCGCGCAGCACCTCCCCGACCGAACCCTCTTCATTGAAAGCGGGCAGCACCAGCAGGGTCTGCTGCGCGTGTGCCGGCACGCCCGGGCTAGCCATGCGGGCGGGAATCCTTGAGCACGGTGCGCGCGGAGGGCAAACCGTACACGGCGGCCGCGTCCCGCGCGAGGGAGGAGTGCACGCTCTTCCAGGCGGTGAGGATCGAGTCGCGTTCGACGGCGACGATCAGCCCGGCCTCCCGCAGCGCCTGGCGGGCCGCGGGGCTCCGTCGCACCGCACGCCACATGCGGCTGCCGCCGTCCCACGGGGTGAGCCGGAAGAGGTTGCGGCCGGCCGCCGACCCGGACAGGGCGCGCTGCACGCTAAGGCGGAGCCGCCCGGAGAGGGTGCCCGAATCGTCATGGCCCACGGCGATGCTGGGCGCCTCGCCGGCTCCCGGCTCCCAGCAGAGCACCGTGAGTTCGGGTCGCGCATCGGCGGGCAGGTCGTCGAGGCCCAGTTCGGCCAGGCTCTTGAAGATCGAACCGGAGGGGCTCACGAGTACGACGCGGTTCATCGCGGGGCCTCACTTTCGGACGCGGTGGTGTCATGCGGGGCGCCGAGGGCCCGGATGCGGGGCAGCAGCTGGTTGGACCGTTCGTACTGCGCGGCCCAGTCCTGCACGGCGTGGCGTTCGCCGCTCGTCTGGTTCACGGCGCGTTCGGCCAGGGCGACGACCGTGGCCGCGATCGCCTCGGCGCTGAGATCCGGTGTCGCGATCCAGGCCGCGGAGTCCTCGAGGATCTGGGTGGCGGCATTGCCCGGGTCGTGGATGGACGCGACCGGAAGGCCGGTGGCGCAGTACTCGAAGACCTTCCCGCTCGTCACGTACTTGCCGGTGCCGAGCACGAGCAGGAGGGCGTCGAAGGAATGGTAGGTGTCCGCGATCTCGGACTTGCCGACCGGGCCCAGGTACCGGATGCCCTGCTCGCGGAACTCGGAGAGGAGGGCGAGGATTCGATCGTTCGGGATCCCGGAGTGGTCGAGGTAGCCGTAGATGTCGATCCGGGAGGAGGCCAGCAGCGGGGACCGGCTCCGGGCCAGGGCCCAGCCGTCGAAGAGCTCCCGCATGGGCACGTGGGCGGAGATCGTGCCGATGTAGCCGAGCACGAGCCCCTGCTCCCGGCCGGGGCGGGGCTGGTCGGAGAACTTCGCCATGTCGGCGTCGTACCCGTTGGCCACGACATGCATCTTTTCGGCGTGCGCCGGGTAGATCTTCGCGTGCCAGGCGCGGATGGGTTCGTTGACGAACCAGACCTCCCTGGCGCTCTCGACCAGTTCGGTCTCCCAGGTGTCCTGCGGGCTCCCGGGAGGGGTCAGTCGCCGGCCGGAGAACACGTCGAGCTGCCAGGCGTCGCGGTAGTCCATGACGTACGGAACACCGAAGTCCTTGTGCAGCCGGAGGCCGGGGGTGAAGTCGACGTGCGGGTTGGCCGTGCCGATGGTGAGGCTGACCGGGTTGGCCCGGTGGATGCGCACGGCCGCCTCCTCGAGGGGAGTGCGCCAGCCTCCGTAGGTCCCCTCGGGGAACGAGCGGATGTCCTTGCGTGCGCGGTACCCGTTCCACAGCTCCGGGGCGTGGGCCCTCCAGAAGGACCAGGTGCGGATGTCGGTCTGGTAGGCGCCGCTGGTGAACGGCACGCGCACGACGGTGATCGACGGGTGGATCTGCGCCTCCAGCGTGCTGTCGATCCCGGTGCCCATCGTGAAGGTCTCGCGGTTGGCCGTCAGCACGGTGACCCGCCAGCCCTTCTCCGCGAAGGCGTTCGCCGTCGCGAGGGCACGGTAGACCCCTCCGCCGCGGCAGGGGGGGTATCCCCAGGCGACGTAGAGAAGGTGAGGCGCGTCCTGCTTGGTCATCTGTCCTGTCCGTTCGCGTGTTGCACCTGGTCGCCCGCCGATCGGGTCACAGCGGCAGGCCGCGGTACATGTCCGCCAGCCGGGCGGCGAGCATCGAAGCGTCGTGGGTGCCCAGCATCCAGGCCGGCCCGCCGAGGGACCGCGAGGCATCCTGGGGCTGCTCGAGCGCGGCCAGGGCCGCGGTAACGAGCTCCTCGGAGGTTTCCGCCGTGATCACGGGGGTGGTGGTGTCGTAGGCCGGGTGCAGCGGCATGACGACGGGCACCCCGATGCCGATGGCCTCGAGTTCGCTGGTTGCCACGACGCCCGCGGCCTGGCCGGCGACCACATGCGCGCCGGCAAGCCAGCGGAGGTACTCGGGCTTGGGCATCCGGGGCATGATTTCCACCCCGGCCTCGCGTGCGGCGCCGGCGGAGTCTCCCCAGTCCAGCCCCTGCACGCGAACCGCGCCGCCCGCCCGCGCGACGAGGCCGCGGGCGATGTCGAGCTGGAAGTCGGCGTTCTTGGAGCCGTCCCAGCGGGAGGCGAACACGATTGTCGGCGTTTCGGCCGGACGCCAGGCGGGCAGCGCCGGGACGTCAACCGGGATCGGGAAGTAGACGGCATCCGCGCGCGCCTGGATGGCGTGTTCCCTGAGGTCCGGCGTCGAGTAGAGCACGGCCTGCGCGGTGGCGGAGGCGCTCAGCATCACGTCGTGCGCGTAGGGCTGGTGGAAATGGTGACGGATGTCGGTGCCGTGGAAGTGCAGCACGTACGGCCGACGAGGCCACAGCTGCAGGTACGAGGTGCGCCTGCCGTAGTGCAGGTGGATCAGGTCGGAGGGGAGCAGGTCGATGATCCGGCCCGCATGCCAGGCCAGGGCGCCGGCGTACTTGCGCACGGGGTTCGAATCGTGGCTCAGGTCGCGCACGTTGCGGTAGCGCCAGTCGAGACCCTGCTCCCGTCCCTTCGCCGCGAGCAGCTTGCCGAGATCGGCCGCATCGAAGAGGTGGGTGACCGTCAGGTCCTTCTTCACGACTGGGCCTCCTGGGAGAGTCCGGCCAGGGCGGCCTGCGCGGCGAAGTCGGGAACGGCGTTGACGACTTCCTGGAAGGTGCCGCTGGCCTCGAGCCGGCCGTCCTTGAAGAAGAAGACGATGTCGGCGTGCCGGATCGTCGCCAGCCGGTGGGCGACGGTGATCACGGTGAGGTGTCCGACGAGGGCCTTGATCGCCTGGGTGACGGCGGCCTCGGTGGCGGTGTCGAGGGCGCTGGTGGCCTCATCCATGACCAGCACGCCGGGGTCGGGGTAGAGGGCCCTGGCGATGCCGAGCCGCTGCCGCTGGCCGCCGGAGAGGGCCATGCCGCGCTCGCCGATGGGGGCTTCGACTCCGCCGTCCCTGGCGTCGACCATGGAACTGAGCTGGGCGCGGTCCAGGGCGGTCACCACGCGCGCGGGCTCGACGTGCGCCGGGTCCCAGCTGAGGGCCACGTTCTGGGCGATCGACGCGTCGAAGAGGGCAACCTCCTGCGGCACGTAGCCGATCGAGGCGCGCCAGGCGTTGAGTACCGAGGTGAGCGGCTGCTGACCGACCGTGATGGTGCCCGACGTCGGGATCAACAGGCCGAGCAGGATGTCGACCAGCGTCGACTTTCCCGCGCCGGAAGCGCCGACGATGGCGACATGGGATCCGGCCGGGATGTTCATGCTCACCCGGTCCAGGGCGGGGGAATCCGCATCGGGGAAGCTGAAGCTCACCTCGTTCAGCGTGATGTCGCGCTCCGACGCCGGGGGGAGGACGGCGGTGTCGTCCGGGGTGATCTCGATCTTGCGCTGTTCCGCCTTGGCGATCTCGTCCAGCACCAGTTCGGCGAACGACGCGTTCGAGTGCATCTGGGACAGGATCGACTGGAACCGGGTGAGCGAGGGGACGATTCGGAAACCGGCAACCGCGAACAGGGCGATCGCGCTGACTGCGCCGGTCTGGCCGCCGGTGATCCAGCCCATGCCGCCGACGAGGATGAAGCCGACGATCAGTGCCGATTCGAGGATGTAACGCGGGACCACGCTCAGGAAGGACAGGGTGGCACGCGACCGCGAGGCCTCCAGCCGGTTGCCGTGGACGGCCTGGCCGATGCCGGCCGTGGCGCCGCGGAGCGTGATCTCCTTGAGCGTTGCGACCGCTTCGGTGATCAGGCGGGAGGTGTAGAACGAGTACTCGCGGTTGCGCCGTCCGTGAAGCACGGCCTTCCGGGTGATCACCCGGGAGAGGAACAGGGCGATCAGGCCGAGGTAGACGATCGTGAGCGCGGCCGTCGACGGCTGGGCGATGGTCAGCACCAGCAGCACCGCGGCCGTGGACACGATCTCGCCGGCCAGGCTGCTCGCCGGGATGAGCACACCGTAGACGGTCGTGTTGACCCCGGCGTCGACCGAACGCACGATGTCGGCCGAGTTCATCCGGAGCCGCTCGACCCACGGCGTGCTCATGTACGCGGCGAACAGCTTGTCGCCGATGGCGACCTCGTGGTTCGCGAAGCGCCGAGTGCCGATCCGCACGACGAGCATGTTCAGCAGGGACTTCAGCACGATGGCGCCGGCGATGATCGCGAGGATGACCGTGTACTGGCCGACCTCCGAGATGGTGACGCCGAGCACCGGGATCGTCGTGGGCTTGTTCGAGATCATCCCGGGGAGCACGACGGCGAGGAGGCCGAGGGAGACGATGTCGAGCACCGAGAGGGCCATCGTCGCGCCGGTGTACCGCACGATGAAGCGTTTCGAACCGGCGGGAAGCGCGTTGAGCAGGTTTCGGACAATTGTGTACAAGGTCATTGCGGGGGCGGTCCTCCCTGGACTTGCGGCAGTGAGCGCTGGACTTGCGGCAGTGAGCGCATCCGACTCATCCTAGTTTGCTCAGCGGGAATGACCGTCTTCCGGTTTGCCGATGCTGCTAGCTTCAAGGTGTGCCGAAACCCCTGACCAACGCCGTGCGCCGGGTGCTGCAGGGCATCTGGCGCTCGCGGCACTCCTGGCCGGACCGGCTCAACGCGGTCGCGGACGGTCTCCTGTCCCGGGCGCCGGATCGGGTGCTCCGGGGGCTCGACCGGGCCGTCCTGGGCGGCGGCGCCCGCATCCCCGGCCCGGCGCAGGCACCCGACACGGACATCCGCTTGTACGTTGCCCCGGCCAATTTCGCCGGCCAGGGCGGCCAGTGGGCCCGCGCGGTCTCCCGGCATGTGCCCGGCGCCGGGGCGGTGAGCATGGGCTTCCAGGGCGCCGGCGCGTTCGGCTTCCGGGCCGACTACCCGGTCGACAAAGACGTGTACCTGTACTCCGGATCCTGGCAGCGGCGCCAGCTCCGGGCGGTCAGCCGGGGCTTCACCCACGTGCTGATCGAGGCCGAGCGCCCGCTCTTCGGCACCTTCCTCGGCTCGGTCGAGCGCGAGGTGGCGGCCCTGGCGCGGAGCGGGGTCCGGGCCGCCTTCGTCTGCCACGGAACCGACATCCGGCTGCCCAGCCGCCACGCCCGGACGAATCCGTTCTCTCCCTACCGCGACGGCCTGCTCGCGCAGACGCCCGAGCTGGAACGGCGCGCCCGGGAGAACCGGCGGGTGCTCGACCGGTGCGGGCTCCCCGTCTTCGTCTCCACTCCCGACCTCCTGCTCGATGTCGCGCAGGGCCTCTGGCTCCCGGTCGTCGTCGACCTCGAGCGGTGGAAGCGCTCCAATCCGGCACTGACGGGCCCGCGCCCGGTTGTCGTCCACATTCCGAGCAAGGCGATCATCAAGGGCACCGACCTCGTCGACCCGATTCTGACGGCGCTGCATGACGACGGCCTGATCGACTACCGCCGGGTCGAGGGCGTCCCCTCGGGAGACATGCCCGAACTGTACGGTTCGGCGGACATCGTGGTCGACCAGTTCCGGATCGGCAGCTATGGGGTGGCGGCGTGCGAGGCGCTGGCATCCGGGCGGCTCGTGGTCTCGGATGTCTCGGAGCAGGTGCGCGCGGAGGTGGAGGCGGCCACGGGCCTGGCCCTGCCGATCGTCCAGGCGACCGCCGCCGAACTGGCCGAGGCCATCCGCCGGGTCGTGGCCGATCCCGGCCACTACCGGCAGGTCGCCGAGGCGGGTCCCCGCTTCGTCGGCGAGGTGCACGACGGCCGCTATTCCGCGCGCATCCTGGCCGCCCACTTCCTCTCGACGGGCGCCTGAAGACGCCGCTCAGGCACGCTCGCCTAGGATTGCCCGTGTGAAGTTACTGAGTGTCGTAGGTGCCAGACCGCAATTCGTCAAGCTTGCCCCGATCGCCCGGGCGGCGGCAGAGGCCGGGGTGGAGCACATCATCGTGCACACCGGTCAGCACTACGACCCGCTGCTCTCCGATGTCTTCTTCGAGGAACTCAGCATCCCCGCGCCGACCGTGCACCTCGGCGTCGGCTCCGGCAGCCACGGCGTGCAGACCGGAGCGATGCTCGGTGCCCTCGACGCCGTGCTCACCGAGCACAACCCCGACTGGGTCCTCGTCTACGGGGACACGAACTCCACCGTCGCCGCCGCGCTGAGCGCCGTGAAGCTGCACTACAAGGTCGCGCACCTGGAGGCCGGGCTGCGTTCCTTCAACCGGCGGATGCCGGAGGAACACAACCGGGTGCTCACCGACCACGCCGCCGACCTGCTGCTCCCGCCCACCGAGGTGGCGCTCGCGCACCTCACCGCGGAGGGGCTCGCCGACCGCTCCATCGTCGTCGGAGACGTCATGGCCGACGTGCTCTACCAGGTTCGCGACGCCGCCGCGGGCCGGCCCTCCCAGCTGCTCGAGTCCCTCTCCCTCGAGCACGGCGGCTTCTACCTCGCGACGCTCCACCGGGCCGACAACACGGATGACCCCGCCCGCCTGGCCGAGATCGTCGACAGCCTGTCCTCCCTCGACCGCCCGGTCGTGCTGCTCGCCCACCCGCGCCTGATCGCCAAGGCGGCGGAGTTCGGCATCGACCTGGCCACGGGCACGCTCATCCCGCATCAGCCGCTCGGCTACTCGGAACTCATTGCGGCCGTCATGGCCAGCGCGGGCGTGGTGACCGACTCGGGCGGCCTGCAGAAGGAAGCGTTCCTGCTGCGCGTGCCGTGCACGACCGTGCGCACGGAGACCGAGTGGGTCGAGACGATCGACCTCGGCTGGAACGTGCTGGCAACCTCGCGCGAGCAGATCGCCGCCGGGGTCACCCGGCCCTGGCCGGCCGCCACGGATGCCGCGCCCTACGGCGACGGCCACGCCGCCACCCGTGTGATCGCCGCTCTCCTCCAGCACTAGCCCCCGCGCGGCGCCAGCCGTGCACCCCAGCGCCGAGACTCGCCGTTTCTGCCCAGTGTCGCCGGTGCGGCGGGGACTCTCGGCACTCTCGGCGACTCTCGCGGCGGGCGACCGCGGCGGCGGCGGCCGGTGGGACCGGCCTGTGCGCCGACGTTGACTGTTCCGGTCGAGTTGGCCTGGTGCGCCGGGCAAACTCGACCGGAGGTGTCAATCTCGGCGAAGGTTGCGCCGAGGCTCGCCGTTTCTGCCCAGTGTCGCCGTTGCAGCGGGGACTCTCGGCACAATCGGCGACTCTCGCGCCGGCTCAGCGGCGGCTCAGCGGCGGCTCAGCGGCCGAGCGTCTTGTCCCACTCCTTGACCGAGGTGATCTCGGGCAGCGCGTCCCGGTACTGGCGGGCGAGTTCGGGCCAGCGGCGACCGATCTCCCGGTGCAGGCGCCAGCTCTCGCGCAGCATCCGCCGGAACTGGCGGCGGTCCCGGGAATACCAGGTCTTCCCGGCGCCGTCGGCGGTCGAGACGAGAGCGCTGTCGAAATACGGCAGCCGGAACCAGACGCCGTCGCGCTTGGACAGCTCCACCTGCGGGCGCTCGACATTGGCCGCGGCCGGTTTGACCAGCCAGTGCCGGGCCACCATCTGCGCGGTGAAGAGGATCAGCGCCAGTCCGCGAGGTCCCCTGGCCTGCTGGGTGCCGGCCGGGATCGGGTACACCCGTTTGCCTTCATTGGTCACGGGGGTTTCGGCATCCGATTTCAGCACGCGCTTCTCGCGGAAGTCCGCGGCCTGGGCCCGGAGCTCCGCGAGCTTGGTCGGCAGCGTCGCGTGCATGTGCGCGGGGCCGCTCAGCACGTCGCGCAGGGCCTGCTGGCGCAGGGCAACCGGGTAGTACTGCATCGACAGCAGGTGCTTGATGTCCCAGATGCGGCTGTCGCGCAGGAGATCCCCGCCGCCCTTGAACGGCGAGTGCAACAGCGCGGCCACGAACCGGTTGCGGGCGTGGAAATACGCCTGCCAGTCGATGGAGTCGTCCTTGTCCAGCCAGGACACATGCCAGAGCGCGGCGCCGGGCAGGCTGACGGTCGCGAATCCGGCCGCGCCGGCGCGGAGGCAGTACTCCGCGTCGTCCCACTTGATGAAGGCGGGGAGGGACAGGCCGACGGATCGGAGCGTCTCGGTCGGGATGAGGCAGAACCACCAGCCGTTGTAGTCCGCGTCCATGCGGGCGTGCATCCAGCGGGTCTGGCGCAGGTTGCTGAACCGGAAGTCGTGGGGAACCTTGTCGTGCGGTTCGGAGTGCCAGACGAACGGCTTGAGGTCGACGGTCTCGGCGAAGGCGTGCAGCACCGGGCGGTCGAGCAGGTCGAACATGTGCCCGCCGACGAGTACGGGGCGCCGGCTGAACCGGCCGAATTGCAGCGCGCGGAAGATGCTTTCGGGCTCGACCTTGACGTCGTCGTCAAGCAGCAGCACGAAGTCGCTCTCTGGTCGGTCGAGTGTTTCCGCCATTGAGCGGGCGAAGCCCCCCGAGCCGCCGAGGTTGGGCTGCTCGATGACCTGGAGCTGGTCGCCGAGCCTGGCCGCGACGGCCGGGTAGGCGCCCTGCGCCTTGACCTTGTCGTTGCCCTGGTCGACGAGAAAGACCCGGTCGATCTCGCCCAGCAGCGCGCCGCTGCCGGCGAGGGCGTCCAGCGTTTCGACGCAGTAGTCGGGCTTGTTGAAGGTGGTGATCCCGAGGCAGACCTTGCCCGTCCGGGCGGGCTCGTCGGGGGTGGCCCAGCTGCCGCCGCGGAGCACGAGCGGTTCGGTCCCGGCGACGATGTCGAACCAGTACCAGCCGCCGTCGCCGAAGGTGACGACGGGGAGGTCGACGCTGGTGCTCATCGTTCCGGCCAGGGCGTGCGACTCGACGCGCTGGGCGATGCCGTGCGCGGTCGAGCGGTAGATCATCAGCGTCCCGGCGCCCTCCGTCTGCAGGTTCAGGCGGATCGAGCGCACCGTGGTCCAGTGCTGCCAGTAGGACGCGGGGAATGCGTTGAAGTAGCTGGCGAAGGAGACGCGCGCGGTTGCGCCGATCCGGATGCTCTCCCTCGAGATCAGGTCATCGATGTGCGCGTTGTCGCTCACCCGGGTCTCGGTGTCGCCGAATCGGGCCCAGGTGCCGGCGTCAAGATACAGCGACAGCACATCCGGGTCGTTCTCCAGCGGGAAAACCACGTTCTGAATCGTTGTCCAGTCAGTCAATCGTTCGTACTCCGTTCAGCTGCGCCGGACGTCACGTCCACCTACGACCCTACCGTCCGGCGCCGGGATGCCTCCTGCGGGCGTCGCCCGCGCCTGCCCCGCCGCCCGATCAGGCGCGGGGGACACGCAGGAACGGACGCAGCACGACGAGTTGCACGGCCAGGACGCTCACTTCCGCGGCGGCGAGCCCGAACGCGAGCCCGGAGACCCCGAACCAGAGCGTCAACGGAATCATCAGCGCGCTTCCCACGACCGCGCCGACAATCGTGCTGACGGCCAGCGCCTTGGTCAGCCCGAAGGCGTTCATGCAGGCGAATCCGGTCAGCTGGGAGGCCAGAAGGGCGCCGAGGTTGATCCCCATCGCCAGCGCCAGGCTGAACGGGATGGTCAGGGTCCCGCCCGAGAGGATGGAGCCGGCCCAGGGGCCGAGCAGCGTGTAGCCCAGCGCGCCGACCCCGCCCAGCAGCAGCGCGATCCAGAGCACCCTCCGGGCCCGGAAGACCTGGACGTCCAGGCTGCGGGACGGGACGTAACCCTGCGCCACCTGCACGATCGGCCGCGTCGAGTACAGCGCGAGCCGCACGATCCGCTCGGCGAGGGCGTAGGCGGCGGTCGCCTGTGGGATGAAAATGCCGACCAGGATGACCGGAACGTTCACGTACAGCGACGACGTGACGGACATCGTGACGGATGCCGAGTGCCCGCGCAGGTTACCCACGGCGGGCCGGGGCGAGAGGAAGAGCGTCCAGCCGGGGTACCGACGCAGGATGTCCCGGGTGGTGACCACCGTCGCGACGACGACGCCGAGACCCTGCAAGGCGACGAACCACAGCGGGTTCCCGGTCGCCATCAGGATCAGCGCGCCGAGAACCGTCCCCACGTTGCGGGGGAGCGTGTCGAGCAGGAGGAAACGGATGGGGCTGGACTCCCCGACGTAGAACCAGCCGCCGCCGAGGGCGGCCAGCACGCCGGTGGCGACCGTGACGGCCGCGAGCATCCCGTCGCCGCGCGAGAGCGGAATCGCAATCACGATCGCCACCGGCAGGATCGGCACGCAGAGCCAGAGGCGGCTCATCAGCGAATCGAGGTAGAAGCGCCCGCGCTCCCCGTCGTCCAGCGTGGCCACCGTCGTCGGACCGGTGACACCCCAGCCGAACACGGCGATGACGAACGCGAACCCCGCCACGGCCTGCGCGACGGCGATCGTGGCCCAGGCGTCCTTGCCGGCGAAGATGATCACGGCCGGGATGACGGCGATGCTGATCACACCGCTCAGCAGGACCGAGATGCCGTAGCCGCCGGTGAACCTCAGCAGACGACGATTCACGCTAGTCCTCGAACCGCCGCGGATGCCGCGCCAGGGCGCTCCGCCAGCTCATGCCCTGCGATGCCTTCATCGCGCAGACGACGAGGAGCAGCCAGCCGAACTCGACCAGGATGGTGCTCTCCGCGGCCGACGCGACCAGCAGGGCGACGAGGGTCAGCGCGGGCCAGACGTGCACGAAGGTGCGCTTGTTCGAGGCGAGCAGCCAGGAACGCACGAAGGCGAGCCCGACCAGGGCGACGAAGGCGAGGAAGCCGACCAGGCCGGCCTGGAAATAGACGTCGAGGAACGCGTTGAGACCGGATGACTGGTCGCGGCCGGTGACGAAGTCGAGCCAGCCGTACGGGGTGACGTTGTTCGGCCAGTACCCGGCCCAGCCCCAGCCTTCGAGGGGATGCAGGGCGATCAGGCGCCACATTTCGCGCCACAGCGTGTAGCGCACCTCGAATTCGCTGCCGGCGTTGAGCAGTTCGATGAGCCGGCCGCGGGCAATCCACGCGCCGATCAGGGCGATCACGGTCGCGCCCAGGAGGCCGAGCTGCAGCATCCATCGTCCTTCGGCAGGCGTGCGCCGCAGCCAGTACAGGGCGAGGGCGGCGACGCCGACGAACAGGGCGACGAGCATGATCACCGGGGAACCGGCGAGAAGGATGCACAGCCCGGCCAGCACGAGCGACCCGATCGCCGGGCCCCGGCGCAGTGACCGCGACCGAAGTTCGACGGCGAAGGTGATGAACGCGAGGAGCGCGACCAGCCCGAGCACGTTCCGCGAACCGAAGATGCCCTGGATCGGCCCCAACCGGGCCAGGTTCCCCTGGATTCCGAGGAAGGCGATCGGCAGGTCGAGCAGCAGGCCGGAGACCACCTCGAGTGCGAGGGAGACCCCCAGCAGAACGCGGAGCACGTCGCCGGTGGCGCGCACAATCTGAATGGTGTCCCGGGCCAGGGCGATGTACACGGCCAGGAACGCGAAGGTCAGTTGGTAGCCGACCCCGGTGAGGGTGGCCACGGTGTAGCCGCTCCAGACCAGGGTGAGGGTGGACCAGCCCAGGAAGACGAGGATCGAGATCGGCAGCAGCCCGTGCCATTCGATGCTCGCGCGGCGGGCGTAGAGCGAGAACGCGGCCAGGGCCACGAGGCCGACCAGCACGGCGGCGAGCCCCGCCCAGCCCATCACGCTCTTCAGAAGCGAGATCGAAAAGGCCACGCCCAGGGCCACGTGGGTGAGCGAGGTCGCGAACCGGGGCGAAGCGAGGATGCGTGCCAGAGCCGACGGGACGGCGGAATTGTGCGCACGGGGGATCATGACGATTCCACGCTACCGTCTACGGCATCGGTGCGGCGGAGGCCTGCTGACGTTTCGTCATCAGGGCAAGCACGCAGAGGATGACCCAGCCGAATTCGACGAGCATCCGGCTCTCGGCCACGCTCTGGGCCAGCAGTGCGGCCAGCAGCAGCAGCGGCAGCAGCGCGGACGCCGTGTAGGGGGACTTGTCGGCCAGGCCATGGCGCGGGCGGTCGACCGCGAGGAACCAGGACCGCCAGAGCGTGGACAGCACGAGCGCGGAGAACACGATGAGACCGATGATGCCCAGCTGCAGCCAGACGTCGAGCCACGCGTTGTGCGCCTGCAGGTAGACGACTCCCTTCCGCACGGCGAGCCCGTCGAAGGGCTCCACCCACGGCGCCCAGTAGCTCACCCAGCCCCAGCCCTGCACCGGGCGCTGGGCGGCCAGCCCGGTCACGCTCGCCCAGATGTCGAATCGGCCGGTCAGGTCGGGGCTCTTGCCGAACAGGCCGAGAAGCTGCGGGGTGAACGCGATCAGGGCCCCTGCGGCGGCGAGAACGGATGCCCCGGCCGTCAGGTAGACCGGCCGGCGTCCGTCGGCACCCGCCCGGCGCGCCCACAGGGCGAACACCAGGGTCAGACCCACCGCGGCGGCGGCCAGGGTGACGGTCGCCGAACGGGTGAGTACGAGCATCAGCACGGCGAGGGACAGCCAGGCGATCCCCCAGCCGCGCCGCACCGTGCCGGCGGCCAGCTGCACCGCGAAGACGATGACGGCGAGGAGGGCGAGGAAGCCGAGCAGGTTGCGGCTGGCCACGATGCCTTCGATCGGTCCGCCCTGAAGCAGCAGGCCGCGGGACCAGTAGAACGCCTGCGGCACCGTGTCGGTGCCGTAGTCGACCCAGAACGGCAGCACCGCGTGGCGCACGAATATTCCGACCCAGAGCTCGAAAAGCAGGGAGAGGCCCAGCACCCAGCGCAGGGCGACCGAGAACGCGCGCAGGAGTTCGGCCCAGGTCAGCGCCAGCGCCAGGAAGACCGCGGGCAGCGTGGTCGCCCACTGCAGGGCGATGCCGATCGCGCTCGCCCCGGGATAGAAGGACCAGGCCAGCGAGAGGGTCGCGAGCCCGAGGAAGGCGACCAGGGATTTCGGGAAGGCGCGCCACATCCAGTCGGGCCTCAGCCTGACCAGGCCGACGATGCTGCCGACGAGGAGCACCAGCGCGATCGCGCCCCACCCCCACCAGTCGAGCAGGTTGCGCCAGAACTGTCCGGCGACAAGCGTGAACAGCACGAACGTCGCAAAGGTGCGGACGACGAAACGGCTGCGGACGGGGGGCATGTGACTAAGGGTAGTGGCGCCGGCTCAGGCGGATGCGGCCTCGCCGCGGCATGCTTGGTAGTTTGGGTCGACGGAGCCAGGCAGGAGCCAGCCATGTTTGTGGGAATTTCCAACACACCGCGGGATTACGCATGGGGTTCCACGACCGCCATTGCGACCCTGCTCGGGCGTGAGCGCTCCGGCAAGCCGGAGGCCGAGTTGTGGCTCGGCGCGCACGCCGGCTCGCCGTCGACCATTGTCGACCCGGGCGTCGCGGGCGGGGCAACGAACCTGGCCGAGTGGATAGCCGCGTCACCGGAGCGGGCGCTCGGCGTCCGGCTGGCGGGTTCCTCCACACCGCCCCGGCTGCCGTTCCTGATGAAGATCCTGGCGGCCGGCAGCCCCCTGTCCCTGCAGGCGCACCCCTCGCCGGAGCAAGCCCGCGCCGGGTTCGCCCTGGAGAACGAGGCCGGCATCCCGGTCGACGCGGCCGGACGGAACTACCGCGACCCGTTCCACAAGCCCGAACTCATCTACACGCTCAGCGAGACCTTCGACGCGCTCTGCGGATTCCGCGACCTGGGCGAAATCCGGCGGATCCTGGCGGAGCTCCGAGCCCTGGACGCCGCGAGCGACGAGCCGCAGGCCGGAGCGCTCGACGCGTTCGAGAGCCGGCTCCTCGGGCCGGACGCGCTCCACGACGTCGTCGACTGGTTGCTGCGCGACGGGCGCGGCGGCGACACCGGCGAGGTCGCCTGGCTCGTCGAGCGCGTGGTCGCACTGGCCCGGCAGGCCGCGTACCTGGCCGAGGGCGGGGCCGTGATCGGCTTCGCGGCGGAACTGGCCTGCGTGCGGGACCTGGCCGAGGCCTACCCGGGCGACCCGGGCATTGTGCTCTCCCTGCTGCTCAACCACGTGACCCTGCGCCGAGGCGAGGTGCTCTACCTGCCGGCCGGCAACATCCACGCCTATCTCTCCGGGCTCGGGGTCGAGGTGATGGCAGCCTCGGACAACGTGCTCCGCGGGGGGCTGACTCCCAAGCACATCGACATCGACGAGCTGCTCGACGTGCTCGACTTCACCCCGCTCCCGGTGCCGTATCTGCCCCCGTCCGCCGATGGCCCCGGGGTGTCCGTGTACCGTCCCGACGTGCCGGACTTCCGGCTCGTGCGGGTTGACGCGGATGCCGCCGGCCCGGGGGATGTGCCCATGCGGCAGGTCACCCTGGCCGGGCCGGCGATCGCCATCTGCACGGCGGGCGGGTTCCTCGTGGCCGGCGCCGCGTCATCCGCACGCGTCAAGCGTGGCGACGCGGTCTTTGTCACCCCCGACGAGGGCACCATCACCTTCGCCGGCGCCGGCGAGGTCTTCCTCGCCACCACCAACACGCCCTAGTCCCTCGTCACGCGCCGCGCCCTCGCCAGGCGCCACTGCCTGGCCGGACGTCGCTGAGATGCGGACAAAGTACCTTCCCTGGCCGAACGAAGGTGCGTTGTCCGCAACTCAGTTCCCGGCACGGGCGCTGCGGCTGCCGAAGGTGCGGCGGTAGGCCGTCGGGGTGGTCTGCAGCACCTTGAGGAAGTGGTGGCGTATGACGGCCGCCGCGCCGAAGCCGGTGTCGCCGGCGATGGCCTCCAGGCTCCACTCGGTCTCCTCGAGCAGTTGCTGGGCCCGGAGCAGCCGCTGGCGGTTGAGCCAGGCGGTCGGCGTCGTGCCGAGGTCCGCGCGGAAGCGGCGCGCAAAGGTGCGGGGCGACATCAACGACTTCCGTGCGAGCTGCTCCACCGTGAGTTCCCGGTCGAGGTTCTGCATCATCCACTCGGTGACGACGGCGAAGGAATCGCTCCGGCTCTCCACCACGGGCGACGTGATGAATTGCGACTGCCCGCCGTCGCGCTGGGGAGCGACGACCATGCGGCGCGCGATGATGTTCGCCGCGGCCGCGCCGAGTTCCTTGCGCACTATGTGCAGCGCGGCGTCGATCCCGGCGGCGGTGCCTGCCCCGGTCACGACCCGGCAGTCCTCGACGAACAGCACATCGGGGTCCACGTCGGTCTCCGGGTAGGCCCGGGCGAGGTCCGCCGCGTACATCCAGTGCGTTGTGCTGCGTCGCCCGTTCAGGATGCCCGCCTCGGCGAGCACGAACGCCCCGCTGCAGACGCTGAGCACCCAGGCGCCGCGTGCCTCCGCATCCCGCACGACCCGCAGGATCTCCGGGTGGATCGGGGCGCCGGCCTCGTAGGCGGGGATCGCGATCAGGTCGGCGTCGGCGGCCGCGGAGAGATCCTCGTGCACCAGGATGTCGAAGCCGAGCTTCGTGCGGATCGGGCCCGGCTCCGCGGCGGTGACGTGGAAATCGAAGACCGGGCCGCCGTGCTCGCTCCGGTCGATTCCGAAGACCTCGCAGATGACCCCGAACTCGAACGGGGACATCCCCGGGGCAGTCCATACCCTCCGGTTAGGCTGTTCCCGGTGGCAGCACGCGGTTGCCGCCGGAGCAGTGAGGGGCCCACATGGCTTGGTTAGTCACCGGGGGAGCCGGTTACATCGGCGCCCATGTTGTTCGCGCGTTCCTCGCCGAGGGCATCGAGGTCGTCGTGATCGACGACCTCTCCAGCGGCCACGCCGAGTTCGTCCCGGAGGGCGTGCCGTTCGTTCGCGGCAGCATCCTGGACGCCGAGCTCCTGCGCCGCACCTTCGCCGAACACGACCTGAGCGGCGTCGTGCACGTCGCCGGCTACAAGTACGCCGGTGTGTCCGTGCAGCGCCCCCTGCACACCTACGAGCAGAACGTCACCGCAACGGTGACCCTGCTGGCCGCCATGCAGGAGGCCGGGGTCGACCGGATCGTCTTCTCCTCCAGCGCCGCCGTCTACGGCACCCCGCGCACCGACCTCGTCACCGAGGACACTCCCAAGAACCCCGAATCGCCCTACGGGGAGTCCAAGCTCGTCGGCGAATGGCTGCTGCGCGACCAGGCGGTGGCGACCGGCCTCCGCCACACGTCCCTGCGCTACTTCAACGTTGTCGGTTCCGGCGCGACCGACTTGCGCGACACCAGCCCGCACAATCTCTTCCCCCTCGTCTTCGAGGCGCTCGCCGCCGGACGCACCCCGCGGATCTTCGGCGACGACTATGCGACGCCGGACGGAACCTGCGTGCGCGACTACATCCACGTGTCCGACCTGGCGATCTCCCACGTTGCCGCGGCCGGTCGACTGGATGCCGGTGAGCCGATCGAGCCCGTGTACAACCTCGGCAGTGGGGAGGGCGTCTCGGTCGGGGAAATCATGGCGACGGTGGCCGCCGTCACCGGAATCGACTTCGCGCCGGCGCATGAGCCGCGTCGTCCGGGCGACCCCGATCGCATCGTCGCGTCCGGCGAACTCGCGGCGCGGGACCTCTCCTGGAGCATGCGCCACAGCCTGGACGACATGGTGCGGAGCGCCTGGGAATCCCACCGGGCCGTTTCCGCCCCGAACGGGTGACATGTTTCCGATCCTTGGGCGAGTCGAAACCCTGGAGCCAATATCGAGGGTTTAGTCTTTGCGACTTGACGCAGGGGGAACTACACCGATGTAATTAGTTCAAGACACGCAATGAATGCGCGTCGCACAAGGGGTGGGAGACGATATGTCAATATCTGGGTATCGTGCCGGGGTTCCTGAGGACTGGTTTGTCGATCCAGTCCGCTTGGGAGTGCCCGGAGTGCGCAAGGAAACGAGAGATGACAATCCCCTGGCGTGGCAGACGGATTCGCTCTGCGCCCAGACCGATCCGGAGGCGTTCTTCCCTGAAAAGGGCGGCTCGACCCGCGATGCGAAGAAGATCTGCGGATCCTGCGAGGTCCGGACGCAGTGCCTGCAGTACGCGCTCGCCAACGACGAGCGATTCGGGATTTGGGGCGGACTGTCGGAGCGCGAGCGCCGCAAACTGCGCAAGCGCGCCTGAACACAGCGCGACTGAAGGTCGCGGCGGCCGGTCGGATTTAGGGCGCGCCCCCCACGCTCCGGGGCGCGGGGCGCTCCCCGATCTAGGCTGTTCCCGATATGCAACCGCGAGTCACCGCCATCCTTGTCGCCCGTAACGGCGCGAATCACCTTGAGCGAACTCTCGAGGCCCTCGCCTCGCAGACCCGCCGGCCCGACGTCGTGGTCACGGTCGACTGCGGGTCGACGGATGCCACGGCGTCGCTTCTGGCCGCATTCGGCCCCACCCACTTCATCTCCGCCGAACACGACCTCACGTTCGGGCAGGCGATCGCCGCCGGTGTGAAGGTCACGGCCCCGCCGGAGTCCAGCCACGAAATGCTCTGGCTGCTCGCCCAGGACAGCGCCCCGGCGCCGGGCGCCCTCGAGGCGCTCCTCGGCGGGCTGGAGATCGCGCCATCCGTCGCCGTGGCCGGACCGAAGGTGATGGAATGGGACGCCGGAGACTACATCCACGATTTCGGTGAGTCGATGACGTCCTTCGGCGCGACCGTGACCCTGGTCGAGAGCGAACTCGACCAGGGACAGCGCGACGGCATGAGCGATGTGCTCGCCGTCGGCGCCGGCGGGATGCTCGTGCGGCACACCGTGTGGAACGAGCTCGGCGGCTTCGACCCGGCCCTCCCCGCCGTCGACGACTCCCTCGACTTCTGCGTGCGGGTGCGGATGGCCGGCTACCGCGTCTCCGTCGTCGCCGCGGCCCGCGTCGCCTCCGCCGGTGACGGCGTCGCCGGCCCGGACGGATCCTCGCGGGGGCGCCCCCGCCGCAAACGCCTGCGGATGGAGCGTGCCGCCGGGCTGCACCGCCGCCTGGTCTACGCACCGGCCTGGGCCCTGCCGTTCCACTGGCTGTCGCTCGTTCCCCTCGCCTTCCTGCGCTCCATCTTCCAGCTGCTGCGGAAGGAGCCGGGGGCGATCCTGGGCGAGTTCTCGGCCGCGTTCGGTGCGGCCGTCCACGGGATGCGCGTGTTGCGCGCCCGCCGCCGGTTCGCCGCGACACGCAAGCTCGGCTGGGCCTCGATCGCCGGCCTGCGCGTGCCCACCGTCGAGGTGCGCCGCCGCCGGGCGCTCCGACGCGAGGCCAGCCTGACCGGCGTGCGCGGCGACCGGCCGGAGATCCGCTTCCTGGTGTCGGGCGGCGGCTGGACGGTGCTCGCGGCGGCGGTGGTGGGCATCACGGCCCTCGCTCCGCTGCTGGGCGCGCGCACGCTCACCGGCGGCGGCCTCCTGCCCCTGTCGAACACCCCTGCCGAACTCTGGGGTGCCACAGGCTACGGATGGCGCGACATCGGCCTCGGGTTCGTCGGCGCCGCCGACCCGTTCGCCGCCGTCCTCGCCGTGCTCGGGTCGATCTTCTTCTGGGCGCCGTCCTTCGCCCTCGTCGCCCTGTACTTCCTGGCGCTTCCGCTCGCCGCCTTCGGCGCCTGGATGGCCGCATCGCGCCTGACCGAACGCGGATCGCTGCGCGCGGTCACGGCCGCACTCTGGGTTTTGTCACCCCCCTTCCTGACCGCACTGGCGGCCGGACGCCCCGCTGCCATCCTCGTGCACCTGCTCCTGCCGTGGCTCTTCTTCGCCGGTTACGCCGCGGCCCGGTCATGGTCGGCCTCGGCGTCGGCCGCGCTCCTCTTCGCTGCCGTCGTCACCTGCGCTCCCTCCCTCGCTCCGGCACTGCTGATCGGCTGGATCGTGTCGGTCGCGGTGAGCGGACGCAGCTTCACGCGCTTCATCGGCATCCCGCTCCCCGCCCTCGCCCTGGCCGCGCCCCTGATCTGGGACCAGGGGCTCCGCGGCGCCTGGCTGTCGCTGCTCGCCGACCCCGGGGTCCCGCTCCCGAGCCACCCGGTATCCGGATGGCAGCTGGTCCTGGGCTTCCCCTCCGGCGAATTCGGCGGCTGGACGCCCCTCCTCGACACCCTCGGGATCCCCGGCGTCGACGCCGAGCTGCTCGTGCCGATCCTGCTTGCGCCGCTGGCCGTCCTGGCCGCGGTCTCGCTGTTCCTGCACGGGGCCAGGGCGGCCGGCTTCTCCGTGCTCACCGCCGTCCTCGGACTGGCGACCGCCATCTGGGCGGGCCACCTCTTCTTCGCTTCGCTCGGGGCGCAGCCGGTGGGCGTGTGGGCAGGGCCCGGGCTCAGCCTCTATTGGCTGGGCCTTGCCGGCGCCGTCCTCTGCGCCCTTCGCGGCCTGCGGATGTATGCCATCGCGCCGGCGGTGACGGCAGGCATCGCCCTGCTCATCGTGGTCGCACCGCTGGTGGGGTCGCTCTACCTCGGCTCGTCCGTCGTTTCCGCGGGCGGCGACCGCACCCAGCCCGCAATCGTCACCGCAGAGGCGCAGACGAACGCGCGTCAGGGCACGCTGCAGATCACCCCGCAGCCCGACGGCGGCATCCGGGCCACGGTGGTTCGCGGTGCCGGCGTCACCCTCGACAAGCAATCCACACTGTCGAGCACCGACCGGAGCCTGGACGCGCACGAGCGCGAACTGGCCGCGCTGGCCGGCAACCTCGTCTCCCGCAGCGGCCTGGACGCTTCGGCGGGCCTGAACGAATTCGGGATCCGCTTCGTGCTGCTGCGCCCGGCCGCGGTCACTCCGATCGGCACGGCGCGCGTCGCCCCGGTCACCCCGGTGGCCGCGGAGACGCTCACTCGAACGACGACGGCGCTCGACGGCAACGCCGCCCTGGCGCCGGTGGGCGACACGACCTTCGGCCGCCTGTGGCGGCACGACGCCCCGGCGGATGCCCTGGGCGACGTGGCAATTCCGGCGAACGCCGGGGGAGCGCTGGGCCTGATCGCCTTCCTCGTCGCGGCGGTGGTCATCGGAGCGACCGTGCTGCTGTCCATCCCCACCGGAGCGGGACCCGAGGCCGTCCGCCAGGCCAACCGCGACGCGATCCGGCGCACGGCGAGGGAGAAAACCAAGCAGAAGCGCCTCGCCAGGGCCAGGGCCAGGCCGGAGCGGGCGCCGAGGGCTGCGCGCGCCGGCAGATCCGTCCGCGGGGCAAAACCGGGCGCCCAAAGGGCTCGGGGCGGCGCCCCCACGCCGGTCGACACCCCCACGCCGGTCGAAACCCCGGATCCGGCTGTCACACCCACGCCGGACGACGCCCCGACCCAGCAGCAGGAGGACGACCGTGACCGGTAATCGCGCAGTCCAAACGGGCTCCCGAATCGCCGCCGGCCTCCTCGGCCTCACCCTGGCCGTCAGCGCCGCGGGTGCAGCGGCGATCATCCCCTGGCCGACCGCGACCCGCACCCCGCCCTCCGCCCTGGTCGCGCCCATCCCGGCCGAGCAGCTGAGGGTGTGCCCCGGCCCGCTGCTGACCCTCGCCGAGGACTCGGGCCAGGCGCAGGCGGCGACATCCGTCGGCCGGGCGTCCGCCGTCTACGGGAGCACCTACGGGGCGAATGCGCCCACGGACATCGACGATGTCACCGAGCTCGCCGCCGCCGACAACCCGCGCAGCGAACGCGACGGCGGCCCCCTGCTCCTGCGCGTTCCCGCGCCCGAGGGCGCCACGGTGCCCTCGCTCGTGGCCGGAAGCCAGTCGCAGACCGCTCGGGGCGAATCCGTCGGCGGGTTTGCGGCCGCCGCCTGCGGCGAGGCCGGCGCCGACGCGTGGCTCGTGGGCGGATCGACCGACGTCGGGCGCACCAGCCTCGTGCTGCTGAGCAACCCGACCACCGTGGTCGCGAGCGTGGACCTGACCGTCATCGGCGAGACCGGCATCGTGGATGCGCCCGGCGCAAACGGAATCCTGGTGCAGCCCGGCGCGCAACGGATCGTCTCGCTGGCCGGCCTTGCCCCGAACCTCCAGTCGCCCGTCGTGCACGTCGAGGCACATGGCGGGCAGGTCGTCGCATCCCTCGAGCAGAGTCTCATCCAGGGAATCGAGCCGTCCGGCGTCGAACTGATCGCACCGTCGGCCGCCCCGTCCCTCACCCAGGTCATCTCCGGGCTGGTCGTCACGACGCAAGCGCCGCCGGCCGCGGAGACCGACGCCGACCACGTGTCCGACGAGATCCCCTCCGTGCGCATTCTCGCGCCCGGCGAGGAGTCGGCGCAGGTGGAGGTCGTCGTCATCGGCTCCGACGGGCCGGGCGCCCCGATCAAGGTCGACGTGCAGCCGGGCATCGTCGCCGAGATCCCGCTGCCGGGCCTGGCCGCCGGCAACTACGCCGTACGACTCGTTTCCGACCGGCCCGTCGTGATCGCCGCGCGCGCCTCGGCGGACGGCACCGACGGCAAAGACTTCGCCTGGTTCGCGGCCTCGGCCCCGTTCCCCGGCGACTTCATGGTCAGCGTCGCGCGCGGCCCGGCACCCACCCTGCACCTGGTGAACACCGGCCAGGGCGAGGCCGAGGCGACGCTCACGGACGACACCGGCAAATCAACCACCCTTATGGTCGGCCCCGGCGCTACGGCGGCCCGGCGGCTGGCCGGCGGTGAGCGCTACGTGGTCTCCGGAGGCACATCGCTGGTGGCCTCGGTGAGCTATGCGGGAGCCGGGATGCTGTCCGGTTTCCCGCTCAACCCCTCCGGGCCGCTGGCGACACCGATCCGGGTCTACCCGCGCTGAGTCGCCGGCGCCGCAGCATCCGGGTCAGAGGTGGCGGAACCGGTCGGGCGCGAGGTCCCAGGGGTCCTTGCCGAGAAGCTCGGCGATGGCGCGGAACACGCAACTCTCGATCACCATCCGCTGGTGGAATTCGTCATTGCGGTGCAGCCGGGTAAGTCGCTGGATCGGCAGGCGGTAGAAGACGATGCGGCGCTCCGCGGCGTTCACCCACCAGCGCTCGACGCCGACCCCCGGGATGACGGAGCGCGGACCGGCGGCGACCTCGAAGACCACGTCGGCCAACTCGGGCCAGACGCCGCGCAGGTAGTCCACGGAGGAGGCGATGGTCATATCGAACAGGTCGATGCGCGTGCGCAGCGGGGGCAGGTACGGCCCGGTCGCGGAGCTGCGGATTCCGCGTCCGTGCCGGTCCCGGCCGCGCCCGCGAGCGGTGGGCGCCGGTGCCGGTTCTGCGGAACGGCGTGATCGGGGCATGTTGCCATCCTACTTCCGGCTCCGCCGGCGGTAGCCTGAAGCACTATGTCAAACCGGCCGTGTTCCCGAATCACCTGCGGCGATCCGGCCGTGGCCACGTTGACCTTCGTCTACGCCGAC
This sequence comes from Cryobacterium sp. Sr8, assembly GCF_004403225.1. NCBI lineage: Bacteria > Bacillati > Actinomycetota > Actinomycetes > Micrococcales > Microbacteriaceae > Cryobacterium > Cryobacterium sp. Sr8. Next base: position 94,581 of record NZ_SOHO01000070.1, read on the forward strand.
TCCATGGCCGTGCTCGGTCCCCTCTCGGCCGCGCACGAACCGCACGCCTATGACCTCTGCGAGCGGCACGCCGCCCGCACCTCCGCGCCCCAGGGCTGGCAGGTCGTGCGCCACCGCGTGATGGGAGACACTGCGGGGTGAGGTAGATTTTGGGGCATGAGTTCCGCCCTGAACGACGATGCCATTGCCCACCTCAACACCATCGTCAAGGCGTATGACGTTCGCGGACTGGTCGGCAGCACGCTGACCGCCGACATCGTCGCCGCCCTGGCGGCCGGGTTCGTCGACGAGGTCGGCGCGGCCGGGACCGAGGTCGTCGTCGGGCACGATATGCGCGATTCCTCCCCTGGGTTCGCGGCCGCCTTCGCCCGCGGCGCCCGGGCCCGCGGAGCCACGGTCGTCTCGATCGGCCTCTGCTCCACCGATGAAAGCTACTTCGCCTCCGGCAGCCTGAATGCGCCCGCAGCCATGTTCACCGCCAGTCACAACCCGGCCGAGTACAACGGCATCAAGTTCTCCCGTGCCGGCGCGCAGGGCATCAGCATGGACACCGGGCTCGGCGCCATCCGCGACCGGGCGGCGGTCTACCTGGCCGAGGGCATCCCGGAGGTGGCCGTCCCCGGCGGCAGCCGCGACCTCGACGTGCTCGCCGACTACGCGACGTACCTGCGCCGGCTCGTCGACCTGACCGGCATCCGGCCGATCAAGATCGTGGTCGACGCCGGCAACGGGATGGGCGGGCTGACCGTCCCGGCCGTGCTCGGCGAGGCCGTCGGCCTGGCGAAACTGCCGATCGAGATCATTCCCCTCTTCTTCGAGCTCGACGGCACGTTCCCCAACCACGAGGCCAACCCCCTCGACCCGGCGAACATCGTCGACCTGCAGAAGGCCGTCGTCCTGCACGGGGCCGACCTCGGCCTCGCATTCGACGGCGACGCCGACCGCTGCTTCGTCGTCGACGAGACCGGCCAGGCGGTCAACCCCTCCGCCGTCGCCGCGATTGTGGCCCTGCGCGAGATCACCCGCGTCCGCGCAGCCCAGCCGGACGGGGAGATCTTCGTCATCCACAACCTGATCACCTCCCGCGTCGTCGAGGAGACGATCGCGGCGGCCGGTGCCATCCCGGTGCGCACGCGGGTCGGCCACTCGCTGATCAAGGACGAAATGCGTGAGACCGGGGCGATCTTCGGCGGCGAGCACTCCGCCCACTACTACTTCCGGGACTTCTGGGGCGCCGACAACGGCATGCTCGCCGCGATGCACGTGCTCGCCGAGTACGGTCACCAGGACCGCCCGTTGTCGGAGCTGTCGGCCCGCTTCACGCCGTATGCGTTGTCCGGCGAAATCAACTCCACCGTCGAGGATGTGCCGGCCGCGTACTCGCGCATCGTCGAGGCCTACACCGGCAAGGCCGATTTCGACGAGTTCGACGGGCTCACCGTCACCGGCATGACCAGCACGGATGAACCGTTCTGGTGGTTCAGCGTCCGCCCGTCGAACACCGAGCCGCTGCTGCGCCTGAACGTCGAGGCGGCGACCCCCGCCGTGATGGCCCGGGTGCGCGACGAGGTCCTCGAGCTCATCCGCGGGTAGGCCGGGTCCGAACGCGACCGGGCGGAACAGGCCCGCAATTCCGCGGGCTAGAGCCGGCCGGCCGCCTTGAGGGCGATGTAGCGGTCGGCCAGGGCGGGGGGCAGCGCCGCGGGGGAGCCCGTGACGACGTCGGCGCCCAGCTGGCGGATCGCCGCGGAGACGCGTCCGGTGTCCAGGAGCGCCCGTTCGGCCGCCGCAGCGCGGTACACCGCTTCGCGGTTGCCGCGTTCCCCCACGGCTTCGGCGACGGCCGGGTCGGTGACGGAGGCGACCAGCACGGTGTGCCGCCGGGTCAGCTCGGGCAGCACCGACAGCAGGCCCGACGTCGCCCCGGCGGCATCGATCGAGGTGAGCAGCACGACGAGGACACGCTGGCTGGTCAGCGCACGAACCTGCCCGGGCACCGCCGCCCAGTCCACCTCGATCAGCTCCGGCTCGATCAGCGCCATGGCGTCGACCATCCGGGAGAGCAACTCCGCGCCCTGGGCCCCGTGCACCCGGCCGCGAACGCGCCGGTCCCACGCGACGACGTCGACGCGGTCGCCGGCCCGCGAGGCCAGCGCGGCCAGCAGCAGTGCGGCTTCGAAGGCGGTGTCGAGGCGCGGCTCGGTGTCGACGCGCGCCGCCGATGTGCGCCCGGTGTCGATGACAATGACCACCCGGCGGTCACGCTCCGGCCGCCAGGTGCGCACCATCACATCGTTCCGCCGGGCCGTCGCACGCCAGTCGATGGATCGCACATCGTCGCCCCGGACGTACTCGCGCAGGGAATCGAATTCCGTGCCCTGCCCGCGCACGAGCAGGCTGGTCCGCCCGTCGAGTTCCTTCAACCGGGTCAGCCGGGATGGCAGGTGTCTGGCGGAGGCGAACGGCGGCAGCACCCGGATGCGCCCGGGCGCGTCCAGGGTCGCCTGGCGCGCCCACAGGCCGAGCGGCCCGAACGACCGCACGGTCACGTGCAGGGCCCGGCGCTCGCCGCGGCGGAACGGCGTCAGCGCGAGGGAGACCAGGCGGCGCTCCCCGGGCGGGATGGTGACCGGAGTGCGGTTGTTGCCGGCTCCCGCGGACGGCTGCCAGGCATCCCGCACGACGCCGTGCAGCGTGCGCCGGCCGGTGTTGGTCAGGGCCAGGCGGCTGATCGCCGACTCGCCCAGCCGCACCCGGCCGGGGAGGTCGCGCTCGAGCGAGACGCTCCGGGGGGAGGCCGCCAGGGCCAGGTCGAGCAGGCCGAGCGCGAGCACCGCCCCGAGCCACCACCCGAGCACGCCGAGGGCCTCCGGCACGGTCCGGCCGAACAGCACGATCGGCACGGCGCCGAGGGCGACGAGTGCGACGAACCGTCCGGTGAGGGCCATCGACGGGGTTAGATCGGTACCTGGATCTGCTGCACGATTCCGCGCAGGATGGCGTCGACGGAGACGCCCTCGAGTTCTGCCTCCGGCCGCAGTTGGATCCGGTGCCGCCAGACGGGCAGCACCATCGCCTGCACGTGGTCCGGGGTGATCGAGTCGTACCCGCCCAGCCACGCCCACGCCTTCGCGGAGGCGAGGAGGGCCGTCGTCCCGCGCGGGCTCACGCCCAGCCGCACGGACGGGCTGCTCCGCGTGGCACGGGCCAGGTCGACGATGTAGGCGAGGACATCCGGGCTGGAACTGACGGAGGCCACGGACGCCTGCGCCGCGGCCAGCCCGGCCGACCCGAGCACGGCGGTGACCCCGGCCCCGGCCAGGTCGCGCGGGTTGAAGCCGGTGGCGTGCCGGCGCAGCACCTCGAATTCGGCGTCTCGTTCGGGGATGTCGAGCACGAGTTTGAGCAGGAAGCGGTCCAGCTGCGCCTCCGGCAGCGTGTACGTGCCCTCGTATTCGATCGGGTTCATCGTCGCGGCCACGATGAACGGCTCCGGGAGCGGCAGGGAGACGCCGTCGACGCTCACCTGTCGCTCCTCCATCGCCTCGAGCAGGGCCGACTGGGTCTTCGGCGGGGTGCGGTTGATCTCGTCGGCGAGCAGGATGTTCGTGAACACCGGGCCCCGGCGGAACTCGAACTCCCCCTCGGCGGTGTCGTATACGAGTGACCCGGTGACGTCGCCGGGCATCAGGTCGGGTGTGAACTGCACGCGCTTCGTGTCCAGGCTCAGGGCATGACTCAGCGCGCGCACGAGCAGCGTCTTGGCGACGCCGGGCACCCCCTCGAGCAGCACGTGGCCCCGGGCGAGCAACGCGATGATCAGTCCGGTCACGGCGCCGTCCTGGCCGACGACGGCCTTGCCGACTTCGGTTCGCACCTGGGCGAGGGACTGGCGCAGCGTGTCGATGGCCGGGGCGGGAGTCGTCATGGGCTCATTCTTCCGTGTGACGGGGGCGTGGCCTGGCGGATCGCCCGGCGTTCGAGATCTTCGATCTGGTCCGACAGCGCGACGAGCTCGCGGTCGCTGGCCGGAATCGCCCCGATCAGGACCGTTCCGACCTGGTCCGTCGGCCGGCCGGTGATCGCCGCGACGGCGAGCACGATCTCGTCGGCCCCGGCGGTCCGGGGCAGGCCGAGGCGGGTGGCCAGTCGCTGGAGCGCGCCCATTCGCAGGGCGTCGATGGCGTGCAGGCGGGCGTCACCGCGCGCGTACAGCCGTGCCCTGCCCTCCATGGTTTCCCTGGCCCGCACCGTCACGGGCAGGTTCTCGGCGACCAGGGGGCCGAACCGGCGGCCACGCCAGACGAAGGCGGCCAGGGCGGTGAGCGCACCGAGGACGAGTGTCGGCGTGACCCAGCCCGGGGTCAGCTCGCCGAGCGAGGGCGGTCCGGTTTCGGCGACGTCGGCGAGCGTGGGCAGGTACCAGACGACCGTGTCGCCCTGGCCGAGCAGGTTCAGCGCGAGCGCCGCGTTGCCGAAGGTGCCGATCGATCCATTGCTCAGCTTCGAGCCGTCGGCGAGCAGGGTCAGCGTATGGTCGCCCACAGTGCGCTCGATCAGCGAATACCGGTCCCCGTCGCTGGGGAAGCAGCCGGTGAGCGTCGCCCGGCCCGGCCCGTCCTGCCCGATGAGCGTGAGGGTGGTGCCGCCGGGGGAGAGTTCGCCCGCCTTCACCGCGGCCGCCAGGTCGCATTCGGCCGGGAGGGAGTCCGCCCCGGAGACGCCGCCGAACCCGACGCCTGGCGCCAGCGCCTGCAGGGCGGCGAAGTGCGGATCGGCCAGGACGGTACGCGGCGCGAGCGCCGCCATCTCCGCGAGCCCGGCGGCGTCCAGGTAGCCCGCGGCATCCGAGAAGAACACGGTCGGGTCGGTCGCCGACCGGGTCGCGCGGCGGGCCTGGCCGAGGGTGTCGGCCAGGGTCACGCTCACGCCCCGGTCGCGCAGCACCTCGACCAGGGCGCGGCCGCCCGCCTCGCCCGCGTTGTCGGCGGCGAGCGGTGTCCCGCCGGCCTTGCTGCCGCCGGCCAGCAGCGCGGCAGCGACCGAGACGAGGATGGCGCCGGCCCCGGCCAGGATCCAGAACAGCCACCGCCGAGCCGAAACCCGGAGGGTCGGGGTCAGCGCGGGCGCGTTCGTGCCGTCCGGCCGCTCCCGCAGCGTGGCCGTCACGGCGCTGCCGACTCGAACAGAACGTCCAGGCAGCGCGGACGCGCGGCGCGCAGGGCCAGTTCCAGGGCCCGGACCTGCAGGTAGTCGGGCTCCGTTCCCTGGTCGCCGAGATAGCGCAGGCGGTCGAAGCGCCGGGCGGCCTCGGCCAGGCCCGCGGCGTGCTCCGGGAAGGCTCCTGCCGCGCGGTCGGCGAAGGCGTGCGCGGTCGTGCCGGGCGTCACCAGCAGCACGGAGCGCTCGATGAGCCCCCGGGCCAGGGCCCGGAACGTTTCCTGGGCCGCGAGGGTCCAGTCCCCGCCGGCGGCCGCGGCGGCGGCCGCACGGCGGAGGTCTTCGGAGCTGCGCCGGTCGTCCGCGCCGAACAGTTCCGCGGCGGTGGTGCTGCGCCGAGCCCGCCGCGGCGGGCCGAAAATGAGGTACGCGGCCACCAGGGCCGCCCCGAGCAGCACCGTCAGGACGAGCGGGACCCAGGGTGCCAACAGGCTGTCGGAGGGGGCGGTGAGCGAGCCGAACCAGTCGAGGACGGCCTTCGACAGCCGGTCGAACCAGGTCGGCCTGGCGGCCTGGTAGGCGGCCTTCGCCAGCTCTTCGCGCAGCCACTGCCGGGCTTCCGGCGCGTCGGGATCGATCATGCCCGGGGGGCGCCCGTGTCCCGGCCGGGTGCCACGAGGTACGGGTCATCCGCCCCGGCCGATTCGACGAAGCGCTGAAGGTCCAGATCCAGGCCCTCTTTGCGCATCCGGAGGTCGATGTAGAGCAGGGCGGTTGTGGCGGATTGGATGACCGCGGTCACGGCGCCGAGCACCAGCGCGGTGAAAATGATCAGCACGTACAAGACGATGGACGGAATCCAGGCCTCGAACGCGTCGTTCGGATCGACCAGGGAAACGGCGACTCCGAACAGGATGCCCAGGGGGGTGGTCACGATCTGGGCGACGACGTTGACCATCGTGGCGACCAGGAACTGCACCCCGAGGGTGCGCCAGAAGTAGCCGTCGGTCAACGACCAGGACCTGCGCGCCGCCGCCCGGATTCCGAGCCGTTCGAGCACGATCAGGCTCGGCACGAGCGAGGTCTTCGTGAACAGCCAGGTGCCCAGCGCCAGCAGGGCCAGGCCGCCCAGGACGCCGAGGGCCACCCCCAGCCCCACCCACGCCCCGCCCAGCGTGACGAGGAGCGCAACGCCGGCGACCATGACGCCCCCGGCCAGGAGCACCGCGGTGCTGAGCAGGACGGCCCAGAGGACGAGCGGCCACAGGCGGCCGCCGGCCGCACGCCAGAGCCGGCCGAGGCGGAGTTTCTCACCGAGTGTCCCCCTCGCCACCTCGACCACGATGATGCCCTGCAGCAGGGCGGATGCGATCACCGACAGCGCGATGGGCACGATGGCCGACAGCACGATCGCCACGGCGGAGCCCGCCTCGACCGCATCGCGCTCGGCCAGGGACGCGCTCTCAATCCGGCCGAGGGCGAGGAACGTGACGACGCCGACGACCACCAGGGTGACCAGGGTGATGACGGCCTGCACGATCAGGGCGCTGCCGAAGGTGGCCCGGGGGTTCCGGCGCAGCACCTGGAACGGCGCCCAGAGCAGTGTGCCGAAGCCGAGCGGGCGCAGCGGGATGAGACCGGGCTTCGGTGGGGGACTCCAGCCGGGCGGCGGTCCGCCGCCGGGCTGGGGTGGTCCGTACGCACCGAAGGGCGGCGCCGGACGGTCGGCGTTCGTCGGGGGGAGCCAGTTCTGGGGGTCCGTCACCCCATTATGCTGGCATACCCGGCCGCCGAAATCACGAGGATCAGGCTACTTGCGGCACCCTCCGCTACTCTTGTGCCAGAGATTGTACGACTCGGCGTGGAATCCACGGGCGAGCTGAGCGGAACGGACGTATGAACGCACGCATTTTGGTCGTCGATGACGACATTGCGCTGGCCGAGATGATTGGCATCGTGCTGCACGGCGAGGGTTTCGAGCCTTCGTTCTGTGCCGACGGCGCCCTGGCGCTCGACGCGTTCCATGACGGCAAGCCCGACCTTGTTCTGCTTGACCTGATGCTGCCGGGTCTCGACGGAATCGAGGTGTGCCGTCTCATCCGCGCCGAATCCGGCACTCCCATCATCATGCTGACGGCCAAGTCCGACACGACCGACGTCGTCAAGGGCCTCGAGTCGGGCGCCGACGACTACATGGTCAAGCCCTTCAATCCGAAAGAGCTGGTGGCCCGGATCAAGACGCGCCTCCGCCCGACCCCGGCGGGCGCCTCGGGCAGCCTGCAGATCGGCGACCTCGTCGTGGATGCGGCCGGCCACGAGGTCAGGCGCGGCGAACAACGGATCAACCTCACGCCGCTCGAATTCGACCTGCTCCTCGCGCTCGCGTCGAAACCGCAGCAGGTGTTCACCCGGGAGATGCTCCTGGAGCAGGTGTGGGGCTACCACTACAAGGCCGACACGCGTCTCGTCAACGTGCACGTGCAGCGACTGCGCGCCAAGGTGGAAGACGACCCGGACAACCCTCGCATCGTGATGACGGTGCGCGGCGTGGGCTACCGGGCCGGCGCGGCGGGGTAGGTCCCTCGTGGCTGCTCGGTCGGGCGTGACCGGCTTCGGCTGGCGGTCCTGGCGGTCCTGGCCCCGCCAGATCGTCTCCACGTGGCGCTCATCCCTGCAATTCCGCACGGTGGGCATCACGGTGCTGCTCTCCGGTGTGGCCATCGCCCTGGTCGGCGTGTACATGTCCGTCAGTATCGGCAATGACCTGTTCCAGTCCAGGCTGAACCAGGTGCTGCTCGAGTCGAACCGGGCGACCACCGCGGCCCAGGGCATCCTGAATTCCTCCGACGCCGCCGACCGGGTGCAGGTGCAGACCCTGCTCGGCTCCGCGCGCACGCAGGTGACCGCAGCCTCGTCGAGCCGCCTGATTGCCGTGTTCCGCGTGCCGGGGCAGGAGGCGTCGACGGTGGCTCCGCAGGACTTCTCGACCTTCGGTGCCTCGACCGGTGTCATCTCCAGCGACCTGCGCGGGGCGGTGCGAGGCAACTCCGGCGAACAGTTCTGGCAGTCCGTGACGCTGTCGACGGATGAGGGCACGCAGTTCCCCGGCGTCGTCGTCGGCTCCCAGCTCACCGTGCCCGTCGCCGGCCAGTACGAGCTCTACATCGGCTACAGCCTCCAGGACGCCGAGGCCACCCTGCTGTTCGTGCAGCAGACCCTCGGCGTGGCGGGAATTGCGCTGATGCTGTTGATCGGCGCCGTCACCTGGATCGTCGTGCGTTTTGTCGTCACCCCGCTCCGGGTCGCCGCGGAAACGAGCCAGAAGCTGGCTTCCGGCGACCTCGCCGTTCGGATCCCGGAGAAGGGCGAGGATGTCATCGCCACCCTGGCCCGGTCGTTCAACGGAATGGCGGACAGCCTGCAGAGCCAGATCAAGGAGCTCGCCGACCTCTCGGAGATGCAGCAGCGGTTCGTCTCCGACGTGTCGCATGAGCTCCGCACCCCCTTGACGACGATCAGGCTGGCCGGCGACGTGCTCTACGACCAGCGTGCGAGCTTCCCCCCGGCGACCGAGCGCACCGCGGAGCTGCTGCACACCCAGGTCGAGCGGTTCGAACTCCTGCTCAGCGACCTGCTGGAGATCAGCCGTTACGACGCCGGATCCGTCCAACTCGAGTCGGAGCCGACGAACCTCGTGCACCTCGTTCAGGACACGATCGAGGGGATGCGCTCCCTCGGCGAGTCCAAGGGCACCGACCTGCGGCTCGTCGCGCCGGGCGGCCACCTGGACGCCGACGTCGACCCGCGCCGGATCCGTCGCATCCTGAACAACCTGATCGGCAACGCGATCGAGCATGGCGAGGGGAAACCCGTCGTCGTGTCGGTCGACAGCAACGCCGGCGCGGTCGCCCTGTCGGTGCGGGACTACGGCCTGGGGATGACGGAGGCGGAGGTCGCGCATGTGTTCGACCGGTTCTGGCGGGCCGACCCGTCGCGCCGGCGCACGATCGGCGGGACCGGCCTCGGGCTGGCGATCTCGCTCGAGGATGCGAACGCGCACCGCGGTCTGCTGCAGGTCTGGTCCTCGCCGGGGCAGGGGTCCTGCTTCCGGCTGACGCTTCCGCGGGGCACGAGCGGCGAACTCGTGAGTTCTCCGCTGCCGCTGCCGCCCGCGGATGCCCACCCCGTCGTCGCCGGCTTCGCCCCCGGCACAACGAAGGGCCACTATGCGTAACCGGAGATGCCGCAACCGGATCGGCTCCGGCGCCCTGGCGGTGCTCGCGGCCGCCGCCGTCCTGCTCACGGGCTGCTCGGGAATTCCACGGGACGGGGCAGTGGAGGCCGGTCAGTCCGCCCTGCCGGACGACAACCCGGCACCCGTGTTCCTGCCGTCCAAGCCGCTCAAGGACGGCAGCACGGATGCCATCCTGCGTGGTTTCATCGAGGCGGCGTCAAGTCCGGAGGGCAACTACGCCATCGCCCGGGAGTTCCTGACCCCGGACTACAGCAGTACCTGGGAGCCCGACGCGGGCGTCACGGTCGACGACGGGTCCGGGCGCAGCACGACGGTCGTCGACGAGACCACCATGCAGTTCTCGGTCACGCCGGTCGCCGAGGTCGATGCCAGGGGGCAGTACAGCACCGTTGATTCCTCCTCCCCGGTGCCCCTGCGCTACGAATTCGCACGGGTCGGCGGGCAGTGGCGGATCAGCGAGGCACCCGACGGCACGGTGATCGACCGCAACACGTTCCGCGAGGTGTTCAGTGCGCAGGCGCTGTACTTCTTCGATCCGAGCTTCCGATACCTGGTGCCGGACCTGAGGTGGTTCCCGCGCGGGGCTTCGGCCCCCACGAAGATCGTCAAGGGAGTGCTCGCCGGTCCCAGCCCCTGGCTCTCCGGTGCGGTTGCGACGGCGTTTCCCGAGGGAACGAAACTCACCGCGGACGCGGTGCGGGTGGTGGCCCGCGACGCCAAGGTCGACCTCAACAGCGAGGCCCTGAACGCCGATCGGGTCTCCCTGCAACGCATGGAGGCGCAGCTTTCCCGCAGCCTCCCGCCCGGTCTGACCGCAACGATCACCATCAACCAGAACTCACAGGACATCGGCGAGATGGGCGCGAACGCCCCGATCGCGAATCCGCGCGTCGACGCCCGGACCCTGCTGCTGCGGGACGGGAAGTTCGGATTCCTAGCGGCCAGCGGGGCAGCCCTCACGCCGATTGCCGGCATCTCGGAGCCGGTCGCCGCCCTGAAGCCGAGGGCCGTCACGCTCTCTCCCGGCCAGGCCATGGCCGCCGTGCTGACGGATGCCGGCGTGTACGGCGTCCGGGTCGGCGACGACCCGGTGCGCCTCGATCCCCGCTCGGGCCTGATCGCTCCCTCCATCGACTCCGACGGCTACGTCTGGTCGGTGCCGTCGGCGCGGCCCGGCGAGCTGTTCGTGTACACTCTCGCCGGCAAGGCGATCGCCGTTCCGGCGCCCTGGCAGGAGGCCTCGTCGATCGTGTCGTTGGACGTCTCCCGCGACGGCACCCGGCTGCTGGCCCTGTTGCGATCGGGCACCGACTCCCTGTTCGTCGTCGCGGCGATCAAGCGCGACAACAACGCGGTTCCGGTCGGCCTCGGCGAGCCCGTCGTGCTGTCCTCGGGCGCGGGCCTCCCGCTCGACGCGACCTGGATCGACGAGCTGACCGTGGGGTCGCTCATCCGGTTGCCCAGCGGGGAGGAACGCATCGTCGCCCAGCAGATCGGCGGCGGGACCACCGTGCTCGAGTCGGCGCCCGGCAGCGTCTCCATCGCCGGAAGCCACACCCTGCGGGAGCTGCGCGCCCTGTCGGCGAGCGGAGCCCTCCAGGTGCAGCGGGGGGTCGGCTGGCAGGAGCGCATCGACGAGGTCGTGCTCATCGCCACGCAGCAGGGTATTGCCGGCTAGGGCCTCCCTCCCGAGATTCCTCCCCGCACCCTGGAACGCGCTCACCCAGGCTGAGATGCGGACAAAGTACCCTCAGCTTCACGAGGAAGGTTCGTTGTCCGCGACTCAACCGGACGACGCCGGGGATGCGCGCGCTGCGGCCAATCCTGAACAGCACGATCTGGCGAAGGGACCGCACCGACCGGGGCTTCGCCTGTGGCCGGGGGGCCGGCCGAGCGCAGGATGGCCGCATGGGCCACCTCGACGCCGTCCGCCGCGCCGGACTCGACGCCTGGGGCGTGGTGCTCCCCACCGAGTGCAGCGGCTGCGGAGCGCCCGACCGGTCGCTCTGCGAGGACTGCCGCATGGCGCTCCGCCCCGCGGTGCACCCGTGCAGCCGGGACGACGTGCCGGTCTGGTCGGGCCTGGACTACTCCGGGGTGGCCAGGCGAGTCCTGGGCGCATTCAAGGACGGCGGCCGCACCGACGCGGCGGCCACGCTCGCGGTGCCCCTCCGGCTGGCCGTCGCAGCCGCGCTCGCGGCATCCGCCGCGGGCGGCCGTGTCCCGGACGACCGCGGCGTGCACTTGGTGACCATCCCGGCGTCCCGGAAGGCCTGGCGCGCCCGGGGCTTCCATCCCGTCGAACTGCTGCTGGCCAGGGCCGGCCTCGCCGGGACGCCCGTGCTCCGGCAGGTCGGCGGCACCACGGACCAGGTCGGTCTCGGACGCGAGGCCCGCGCCCGGAACAGGCACGGCTCGTTGCTCGCGCGGAGGCCGCTGGGGGGCTTCCGCTGCGTCGTCGTCGACGACATCCTGACCACCGGCGCGACGATCCTGGAGGCCCGGCGCGCCGTGCTCGAGGCGGGCGGCGAGGTGCTCGGACTGGCCACCCTCGCGGAAACGCGGCGGCTTTTCCCGGCCGCTGGACACTCCCCGGGAACTGGCAGGTGAAACGGGTGACTTATCCCGCACACCGGGCTACGGTGTTGTTAACGGCGCGCAACGATCGCCCAGAATCAGGGCGGTCCGCCGGATCTGGAGGTCGTCATGGAAACTAATATCGTTGGACGTAACCTGGGCATCACAGATCGGTTCCGGCAATACGCCCTCGACAAGTCCGAGAAGATCGCGGCCCTCGCCGACAAGGCCCTCGCCCTCGAGATCAGGGTGAGCCGCCATCGCGAGAAGAACGAGCGCACCGGTGCCGCCGGCAAGGACCGCGTCGAACTGACCCTGATCGGCAAGGGGCCCATCGTGCGTGCCGAGGCCGACGGCTCCGACAAGTACGCGGCGTTCGACGTCGCCCTCGGCCGGCTCCTGGAGCGCGTCCGCCGGGCGAAGGACCGTAAGAAGGTGCACCGCGGCGGCGCCCACCGCCCCACCTCGCTGCAGGAGGCCACCGCCGGGGGCTTCAGCGTCGTCGACATCACCCCGGCGGATGTGGAAACCCTCGAACGCGTGCGCACGGGAGCGATCCCGATCGTCACCGAGGAACACCCGGCCGAGCCGGACGAAGAGGAGTACTGCCCGGTCGTGATCAGGCGCAAGGTCTTCGCCGCGGCGCCGATGACCGTGGACGACGCCCTCTACTTCATGGAGCTCGTCGGCCACGACTTCTACCTCTTCCAGGACGCGGAAACCAAGCGTCCGAGCGTCGTCTACCGGCGCAAGGGCTGGGACTACGGCGTCATCGAACTTGACGACAAAGCGGAAGAATTGCGCGAGGCGTAGGCCGCTGCCAGCCGACCCAGCCTGTGACCAACTAGCATTGCTATAGTTGCCGGCTGGGTCGGCGCTACGTGCGTCCGACCGGACGACAGGCGCGTCCGCGCGCCGTGACGACTAGTGGAGTGCATTCGTGGCCTCAATTCTGGAAAAGGTTCTTCGTGTAGGCGAGGGGCGCGTTCTGCGCCGCCTCGAGAACTATGCGAAGGCGATCAACGCGCTGGAAGAAGACTTCCGACACCTCACCGACGAGGAGCTGAAGAACGAGACCGTGCAGCTGCGCGAGCGGTACTCGAACGGCGAATCGCTGGACGACCTGCTGCCCGAGGCGTTCGCCGCCGTGCGCGAGGCATCCACCCGCACCCTGGGTATGCGCCACTTCGACGTGCAGCTGATGGGCGGGGCGGCCCTGCACCTCGGCAACATCGCGGAGATGAAGACCGGTGAGGGCAAGACCCTCGTCGCGACGACGGCCGCGTACCTCAACGCGATCACCAGCCGCGGCGTTCACGTCATCACCGTGAACGACTACCTCGCCAGCTACCAGAGCGAGCTCATGGGACGCGTCTTCCGTGCGCTCGGGATGACCACCGGCTGCATCCTCTCCGGCCAGACGCCCGAGCAGCGCCGCGACCAGTACCAGGCGGACATCACCTACGGCACGAACAACGAGTTCGGCTTCGACTACCTGCGCGACAACATGGCCTGGCAGGCCTCCGACATGGTCCAGCGCGGCCACTACTACGCGATCGTCGACGAGGTCGACTCGATCCTCATCGACGAGGCCCGCACCCCGCTGATCATCTCCGGCCCCGCCTCCGGCGAGGCCAACCGGTGGTTCACCGAGTTCGCCAGCCTCGCCAAGCGACTCGTTCCGAACGTCGACTTCGAGGTCGACGAGAAGAAGCGCACGGTCGGCGTGCTCGAACCCGGGATCGAAAAGGTCGAGGACTACCTCGGCATCGACAACCTGTACGAGTCGGCGAACACCCCGCTCATCTCCTTCCTGAACAATTCGATCAAGGCGAACGCCCTGTTCAAGAAGGACAAGGACTACGTCGTCATGAACGGCGAAGTGCTCATCGTCGACGAGCACACCGGGCGCATCCTGATGGGACGCCGGTACAACGAGGGCATCCACCAGGCGATCGAGGCCAAGGAGGGCGTCGCGGTCAAGGCCGAGAACCAGACCCTCGCGACCGTCACCCTGCAGAACTACTTCCGCCTTTACTCGAAGCTGTCCGGGATGACCGGTACGGCCGAGACCGAGGCCGCCGAGTTCATGAGCACGTACAAGCTCGGTGTCGTGCTCATCCCGACCAACAAGCCGATGACGCGGATCGACCAGGCCGACCTCGTCTACAAGAACGAAGAGGCCAAGTTCAGCCAGGTTGTCGAAGACATCCTCGAACGCCACGAGAAGGGCCAGCCGGTCCTGGTCGGTACGACGAGCGTCGAGAAGAGCGAGTACCTCTCCCGCCTGCTCGCCAGGAAGGGCGTGCGCCACGAGGTGCTCAACGCGAAGAACCACGCCCGTGAGGCCGCGATTGTCGCGCAGGCCGGCCGGCTCGGCTCGGTCACCGTCGCCACCAACATGGCCGGTCGAGGCACCGACGTGATGCTCGGCGGCAACGCCGAATTCCTCGCCGTCGCCGAGATGAACGCCAAGGGCCTCAGCCCGGTGGAAACCCCCGACGACTACGAAGCCGCGTGGGATGACGTGTTCGAGAACGTCAAGGTGAACGTGACCGAAGAAGCCGAGAAGGTCATCGCCGTCGGCGGTCTCTACGTGCTCGGCACCGAACGCCACGAATCGCGCCGGATCGACAACCAGCTGCGCGGTCGCAGCGGCCGCCAGGGCGACCCGGGCGAAAGCCGGTTCTACCTCTCGCTCACCGACGACCTGATGCGCCTGTTCAACGCCGGCGCCGCGGAGAGCCTGATGGGCCGGCAGGGTGTGCCGGACGACATGGCCATCGAGTCGAAGATCGTCAGCCGCGCCATCCGCAGCGCCCAGGCGCAGGTCGAGGGACGCAACGCCGAGATCCGCAAGAACGTGCTCAAGTACGACGACGTGCTGAACCGCCAGCGCGAGGCGATCTACAGCGACCGCCGCCACATCCTCGAGGGCGACGACCTGCACGAGCGCACCCAGAAGTTCCTCGAAGATGTCATCGACGAGGTGCTCGAGGTGCACACCGGCGAGGGCAACGGCGACGACTGGGACTTCGATGCCCTGTGGACCGAGCTGAAGACGCTCTACCCGGTCGGCCTGACGATCGACGAGGTCGTCGCCGAGGCCGGCAACAAGGGCAAGATCAACCGCGAGTTCATGCGCCGCGAAATCATCTCGGACGCGAAGCTCGCCTACCAGCGCCGCGAGGAATCCCTCGGCGCCCCGGCCATGCGTGAGCTCGAACGCCGCGTCGTGCTCTCGGTCATCGACCGTCGCTGGCGCGACCACCTCTACGAGATGGACTACCTCAAGGACGGCATCGGCCTGCGCGCCATGGCGCAGCGCGACCCGCTGGTGGAATACCAGCGCGAGGGCTTCGCCATGTTCCAGCAGATGATGGGCCAGATCCGCGAGGAAACCGTCGGCTTCCTGTTCAACCTCGAAGTCGAAGTCAGCCAGGCTCCGGGCTCCGTCGCCGGCCCCATCGTCGAAGCCAAGGGCCTGACGCCCAGCTCCACCGGCGAGGAAAAGCTCAGCTACACCGCCCCGAGCGATTCGGGCGGAGTCGAGGTGCGCAACCAGCGCGGCCAGATCCAGCAGGCGGCAACGGACCGCGCCCGCAAGGCCGCGGTAACCGACGAGGCGCCGGACGCCCCGGAAGAACCCGCCCAGCGCGGAGCCTTCGGCCAGCCGGCCACCCCGGTGAATCGCGCCGAGCGTCGCTCCCAGGGCGGAAAGAAGAAGTAGCCCGCCGACCCGGCCGCGGTCGTCGACGTCCCGGTGCAGATCGTGTCCGGGGTGCCGGCATCCGCGTGTCGGGTCAGAGCGCCAGCCACGTCGTGCACAGCCACCACGCGTCGGGGGCGCCGAACGCCGACGCGGGGTCGATTCCGGTGGCCTCCGCGAATCGCTGCAGGCGATTGCGCACCGTGTTGGGGTGCACGAACAGGTGTGCGGCCGCCGTCGTGACGTCTTGGCCGGCGTCGAGCCAGGCGACGACCGCCCGGGCGACGGGTCCCGCGCTGGTGCCGAGCTCCCGCCACGCGGGGGCGTAGTGGTCGGCGAGCATCGCGGCGATGTCGTGCCGGTCGCTCATGGCGGCCTGTGTGGCCACCTCGGCGACGTGCACGAGGCCCGGGCGCCCCATCGACTGGGCGGCGCCCAGCGCGGCGGACGCCAGGCGTCGCGCTGCCGCCAGCCCCTCGGGGTCGGTGGGTCCCGCGCATCCGCCCGCGGGTCCGAGCCTGTCGGCCCGGCCCGCGAAGCCGCCGCTCGGCTCTCCGCTGGTGACGGCCCAGAACCACCCGTCGACCCGGGCGGAAACGACCCGACCGGAAGCGCCCGGCCCGGAAACCGCCAGCTCACGTTGCCATTCCGCGGCGTCCTCGGCGTGGCCGACCACCACCCACAGCCCCCGGTCGACCGGCAGCCCGGCCTCGCTCGCCGCCAGCGCCGCGACGCCGCCGCCCTCGAACAGCCGACGCAGCATCGACGCGTCCAGGTCCTGGGCGGAGGGCGACGGCCCGGCCGACGCGGCGCGGTGCGCCACGATCAGCCGCGCCCGCACCGTCTCGGCCCAGTCGTCGTAGAGCTCCCTGACGTCGAACAAGAGCTCCGCGCTGACCCCGGACGGCCCGGCCAGTTCCCGCGCGCGGGCCCAGATGGTGCGCTCCGACACGTGCACCGCCCCGAGCACCGATTCGAGCGGCACCCCCTGCCGGGCCCGGGTGGCGGCGAAGTCCTCGACGAACGACAGTTCGGTTTCGCTGGGCCCGCGCCGGTCGGCGAGGGCCCGCGTCGCTGCGAAGATGAGCGCTCGGGTGTGGCCGACGATGTCGGCCGTCGTCAGGGCGGCGGACTCGCGCACCAGGGTGCGCACCGAAGCCACGACGCCGCGCAGCAGGTGCTCGTCGGCGGCGATCTGGTCGATCAGGGAGACGACGGGGGCCCACTCTGCGCTGGATCTCACCGGCACAGTCTTCCCGTGATTGTGTGCCAGCACAACCCGCGGCAGAAATTCGGTGAATCCGGCCACCGCGAGCCGGGCATCCGTCGTCTAGGTTGGATTCTGGCACAACGTTGTGCCCGGCTCGACGAGGTGCCGCGATGAGGGGGAGTCACATGCAGGGGGTCACCGTCATCACCGGCGCAGCCGGGGGGATCGGCCGCGCGATGATGCTGCGTTTCTCCGAGGCAGGCCACACGGTCGTCGGCCTCGACCTGCCGGGAGCCTGCCCGCCGGACGACCCCTCCTACCGGGTCTGCGACATCACCGATGAGGCCCAGGTGAACGCCGTCTTCGAGGGGATTGTCGCCCGGTACGGCCGCATCGACGTGCTCGTCAACAACGCCGGACTCTCCGCCGTCGGCGCCCTCCTCGACCATGACGTATCCGTCTACCGCCGCGTCATGGAGGTCAACTACATCGGGGCGCTGATCTGCACCAGGGCGGCACTGCCCGCCCTCACCCGCACCCGGGGCCGCATCGTCGTCACCAGCTCCGTCACCGGATTCGCCCCCACCGTCGGGCGCCCCGCCTACGTCGCCGCGAAGCACGCCGTCACCGGCCTGTTCACCGCACTGCGGTACGAGCTTGCCGCATCCGGGGTCACCGTCACCATGGTTCACCCCACCTTCGTGACCGGCGGAATGGGGCAGGCGTCCGGCATCGATCTGAGCGTGCGCACCACCACCGGGTCCGAGATCAGCCAGGACGACGTCGCCAGGGCCGCCGTGCGCGCCGTGCGCCGCCGCCGCGACCTCGTGCTGGTCGGCAGGACCGCGAAGCTCGCCTGGTGGGGCCACCGCATCTCGCCCCGCGGATTCGGGTATCTGATGAATCGGGCCCTGATGAATCGCGCGCCGAAGAACCGCACGCCGAAGAACCGCGCCGTGACGGACCGCACGCTGCACGGAGAGACATCATGACCGGTCCCACCCGCGTCGCCGTGATCGGAGCCGGCGCCGCCGGACTCGCCGCTACCAAGGCGCTGATCGATGCCGGGGTCGACGTCGTCACCTACGAGAAGGGCGACCGACCCGGCGGGCTCTGGGCCCGCGACAACAGCAGCGGGCTGTCACCCGCCTACGGCTCGCTCCACCTCAACACGAGCAAGGGCCGCACCGAATTCGCCGACTACCCCATGCCCGCGGACTGGCCCGACTACCCGTCCGCCGACCATGTCGCAGGCTACCTGGCCGACTACGCCACCGCGTTCGCTCTGACGCCGCACATCCGCTTCTCCACGGGGGTCACCTCCGTCGAACGTGAAGGCGACGGCGACGGCGAGCGCGGAGCCGAGCCCGCCGGAGCGGGCTGGATCGTCGGCGCTGACGACGGCAGCAGCGAACGCTACGACGCGGTCGTCGTGGCCAACGGGCACAACTGGGACCCGCGCTGGCCCAGCCCCGCCTACCTCGGCACGTTCACCGGCACCACGATGCACGCCCACGACTACCGCACCGCCGAGGTGTTCCGCGACAAACGGGTACTGGTGGTGGGCATGGGCAACTCCGCCATGGACATCACCGTCGACGCCTCCTACGTGTCGCGCGGCCCGGTGCTGCTGTCGTCCCGGCACGGCGTGCACATCGTGCCCAAATACATTTTCGGGCGACCCTCCGACAAGATGAACGGCATCCTCTCGGTGCTGCCCTGGCGTGCCAGGCAGACGATCGCCCAAACCCTGCTGCGGCTCGCCGTCGGCAGCCCGGAAGACTATGGCCTGCCGGCGCCGGCCGGCGGGTTGTTCCAGAACCACCCCACCATCAGCGACACCATCATGCACCGGCTCACCCACGGTGAGGTGGTGGCCAGGCCCGGCATCGCGCGCTTCGACGGCGACCGCGTTGAATTCACCGACGGCAGCACCGAGACGGTCGACGTGATCGTCTGGGCGACCGGGTACCGGGTGAACATCCCGTTCCTCACGTCGGCCTGGCTGGGGGAGGACGCCGAAGAACTTCCCCTCTACCAGCGCGTGTTCCACCTGCAGGACCCCAGCCTGAGCTTCATCGGACTCATCCAGTCCACCGGTGCGGCGCTGCCCGTTCTCGAGGTGCAGGCGAAACTCGTGGCCGCCCACCTGTCCGGCGGGTACGCCCTGCCCGGCGCAGAAGACCAGCAGAAAGCCGTGGCGAGACATCTCGCCTACTCCGCCGCCCGGTGGGGTGGCGACCGTCGGACCCGCATGCGCATCGACTTCGATGGCTACGTCGCCGCGCTGCCCAAAGAGATCGCCGCCGGGCGGGAACGCCTGCGCCGGGGCGCGAAACCATTCAGCATCGCACGAGGGAGTCACCGCATGAGCCTGCGAAACGCACACGGCCTCAGGGTCATCATCACCGGGGCATCCGGAACCTTCGGGCGGGCCTTCACCGCCCGGCTGCAGGCGCAGGGCGCCGTCGTCGTGGGGCTCGACATGAACGCCGACCCGGGCGCCGACATCCTGGCGTGTGACATCACCAGCGACGAGCAGGTGACAGATGCGGTGGCCCAGGCCATCCGGATGCTCGGCGGCCTCGACATCCTCATCAACAACGCGGGCATCGGCGGGCCGGCCCCGGCCGAGTTCGCCCCCGGCGCAGAGGTGCGCCGACAGCTCGAGGTGAACCTGCTGGGGACGTGGCGGGTGACGGCGGCCTGCGTGGACGCCCTCGTCGCCTCCCGCGGCCGCATCGTCATGCTCGCCTCCCGCATGGCGCTCCTGCAGCTGCCGCTCGCCGCCGCCTACGGGGCGTCGAAGCGGGCCCTCGTCGCGTACGCCGACGCCCTGCGGATGGAACTGGGCACCCACGTGGGCGTCACCTGCGTGTACCCGTCGTCGGTGCGCAGCCCCATCCACAGCTCGACTACGGCGGCCGGGCTCTCGCTCGAGGGCATGAGCCGGTACGAGCCGCTCGACGGCGTCGTCGATGCGGTGATGCGCGCCGCCCTGAGCCGTCGTCCGCGGCGGGACCTGCCCACCTCAGCGCGGGGTGCGCTGGAGTTCTTCCTGGCGCGCCATGTGCCGGCCCTCACGGACCGCATCGTCGCCCGCACCCTCGCCGGCCGTGCCGGTTCGGGGGCCTTCGCCGGCGCCCCGCTGGCCGCCGGCGTCGTCGCCCGCCACGAGGCCGTCGTCTCCGGGGCAGCCCGATGAGCAGGGCCACCGGCAGCGCCGTGCAGACCAGCGACGGAGCCCCCCGGGCATCCGGCGACGGCGCCCCCACGACATCCGGCGACGGCACCCCCACCCAGCGCGCCCGCATGAGTGACCTGCTCGCCTACTCGAGCGGGTCCCTCGGCATGGGTGTGTGGGTCACCGTCCCCGGCCTGCTGCTGCTCTACTTCATGACCCACGTGCTCGGCGTCACCCCGTTGCTGGCCGGACTCACCCTGCTGCTGCCGAAGATCCTGGACGCCGTCGTGCATCCGCTGCTGGGCACCATCAGCGACCGGCACGCCCGCCGTTCGGGGCACCGCCGCGGACTGCTGTGGTGGGGCCTGCTGCTGGCCGTCGCCATGACGGCCATGTTCAGTGTGCCGGCCGGGCTCACCGGTGGCGGCGCCGCGCTGTGGATCGCCGGCTGGTACATCGCCGGAAACATGCTCTTCGCCTGCTTCCAGGTGCCCTACCTGACCACGCCGTCCGACCTGAAGATCGGCTACCACGAACGCACCCGCGTGTTCATGTTCCGGCTGCTGCTGCTCACCATCGGCCTGCTCGGCGCCGGCGTCGCGGCCCCCGCGCTGGTGGCATCCGGGGCTCGCGGCGACTACTCGCAGATGGCGCTCATTCTCTCGGGGGTGATGGTAGTCACCGGGTTCGTCGGCATCGTGGGCGTGCGCCGGCTCACCGAGCACAGCGGTTTCCGTGCCCCGGATGATCGCGAGCACACCTTCCTCGGCGACCTGAAGATCGCGTGGCGCGACCGCAACTTCCGCCTGCTGGTGCTCTCCTACCTGTTCACGGGCACCACCACGCACCTGTTCCTCGCGGCGGTGCCGTTCTACACGCAGTACGTGTTCGGCGCCCCCGGACTCACCTCCCTGTTCATGGGGGCGTTCCTGGCCCCGGCGGTCGTCGCTGGGCCGATGTGGCTCGCCGTTTCGCGCCGGCTCGGCAAGCAGCGCGGGCTGCTGTTGTCGCAGCTGATCTTCATCGTCGGGTCCCTCGCGCTCGCCGCCGGCGGGACCCTCGGGGTCGCGGTCACCGCCGCCGTCATCGTGCTGCTCGGCACGTCGTTCGCCGGCCTGCAACTGTTCGCGTTCTCGATGCTGCCGGATGCGGTGGCGGTCGCCGAGCGCGGCGGTACGTCCCGCGCGGGCGCGTACACGGGCGTGTGGACGGCGACGGAGGCGACCGGCACGGCGATCGGCCCGTACCTGTACTCGGCGGTGCTCGCGATCGGCGGCTTTGTGTCGACGACCGCGGGGCACGATGTGGTGCAGTCGGGGTTCGCTCAGACGGCGCTGGTCGTCGGCATCACCGTGGTGCCCGCGGCGCTCATGGTCGGGGCGATCGCGTTCCAGGCGCGCTGCCGACTGGACCGGGACAGCATCCTGATGCGCCGGGACCCTGTCTCCTGATGGACCTGGTTGTCGCGCTCTCGCTGGGCGGCATTGCGGTGGGCGCGCTTGTTCAGGCGGCCACGGGCATGGGATTCTCGCTCGTGGCCGCGCCGTTGCTCATCCTGGCGCTCGGCCCGCGGGAGGGTGTCGGCGCGGCGGTGGTGCTTGCGGCGTTGTCGCCGGTGGTGCCGCTGATCCGTGACGGGCGCCACGCCCAGCCGGGCGCGGTGGCGCGACTGCTGATCCCCACCCTCCTGTGCACGCCGGTCATCGCGTGGGCGCTGCAGGGCATCGACACCCGCTGGCTGGCTTTGGGCGCGGGGGCAGGGGTGATTCTGGCGGTGGGGATCCTGGCCAGTGGGGTGCGCTGGGGGTGGCTGGGGCATCCGCTGGGGGCGGTGGCGACGGGGGCGACCAGTGCACTGCTGAACGTGGTCGGGGGAGTGGGTGGGCCGCCGATCGGAATCTACGCGGCGAATGCCGGCTGGTCGCCGGTGGCCACGCGGGCCAATATGCACAGCTTCTTCATCATCCAGAACGTTGTGACCGCGCTCATCCTCGGGGTGGTGCTGCCGGGGTTGTGGCAGCTCTCCGCGCTCGCCGCGGGCACCATCTGCGGGCTTCTCCTGTCCGGGCGGATGTCGGCTCGGGTGCTCCGCACCGTCGTGTTGGTGATCTCGCTCGTCGGCGGCGTGAGTCTGGTCGCCGGGGCGGTCTCCTAGGCGCGGTCGCGCACGATCTCACCCCGCAGGTCGACCAGTCTGCCGCTCAGCCCGGCTGCTCCCGGAGCGTGAATCGCCCTGCATCGGTCGACGACGGTATCCACCGCTCAGAGAACATTGCGGGCGCTGAGAACCGTGCTTGCTCAGAGAACATTGATGGCGCTGGCCCGCCATCGACGGTCGAGGCCCTCCAGCCGGAGGGCCACCGCGCGCACCCGCACCCGGCTGTGCACGATCACGACGGCCTCGACGACACCGTCGCGCGGCTCGGAAATGATGACCCGCCCGATCGTGATGGTCGGCCTCTGGGCTCGCTGCCCTTTTACCGCGCGCGCACGCGCTGAGAGCACCACGCGCTTGCAGATAATTAGAATGGGTATATGTTCGTGAATATGTACTCGAAGGTAGCCATTTACGCCCGTCAATCAGAGGACGAAGAGGAAGGTATCGCTCGGCAACTTGCCATTTGTCACCGCGAGGTCGAGCGCCGAGGCTGGACTGTTGCAGCTGAGTACACAGACAATCGGACCTCCGCCACCAAAAGCCGAGGTAAGAACACCCAGTGGGCCAGGATGTTGGCCGACATACAGGCGGGTCGGGTAGATGTCGTTGTAGCCGTTGATCTTGACCGCCTCCTTCGCAGCCTCCGGGACCTACTTGCCCTCCTCGAACTCAAGGTTCCCGTGGTCACTGTCAACGGCGAGATCGACCTAACGACCGCAGATGGCGAACTTCGCGCAACGATGCTCGCAGCTATCGCCCGCTTTGAGGTCAGACGGAAATCCGAGCGCCAGATTCGAGCAAATGCGAGCCGCATCGAGCAGGGCAAGCCAATTGCTGGTGGCCGACGCCGCTTCGGGTTTGAGCCGGGTTTTGTGAAGCTACGCGAGGCGGAGGCCGCGTGGGTGCTGACCATTTACCAGTCGATCGCGG
Organism: Cryobacterium sp. Sr8; assembly: GCF_004403225.1. Lineage (NCBI taxonomy): Bacteria > Bacillati > Actinomycetota > Actinomycetes > Micrococcales > Microbacteriaceae > Cryobacterium > Cryobacterium sp. Sr8. The sequence goes on from NZ_SOHO01000070.1 coordinate 117,764, forward strand.
ACGGGAAGAGCCTTCGCAGTATTGCGCGCAGTATGAACGAGGCCGGTGTTCAGTGCGTGACGAAGGGGCTGTGGAACGCGCCGCGAGTGTACAAAATCGCTGTCAACCCCGCTTACCGAGGCTATGTCATACACAACGGACAGGCATCGCCGTCAACGTATGTGCCGGTCGTGGTGCCAGCCAAGCTCGCAGCGAGGGTAGACGAAATCATGTCCAATCCCGCCCGCCGCAAGAGTCCCGGCTCCGAGCGTTCCGCCCTGATGGGTGGCCTTGGTCTCTGCGGGACTTGCGGAGCTCCCCTGATCAGTGCCGGGACCAAGTACCGCGGTGAGGCGATAGCAACTTACGCGTGCAGTGCGGTCAAGGGACAGCAGACGCAGACCAAGGGCCACCCCTCAATTCGACGAGCCATTCTCGACAATCGGGTGCGCCGCGAGGTTGCAAAAGCGTTCTTCTTCGGGGCACGCGAGATGCAGAGGACGCCGAGCGTGACCGGCCTCGGCCGGATAGACGGAGAGCTAGGACGGCTGGCGCGAGACAAGGCGGACCTGCTCTCATCGGTTGGAAGCGACACCGGCGTCACAGTCGCTGACATTCGACCACAACTCACGGCAATAAAGCGGAAGTCCGACATTCTCACCAGCGAGCGCGAGAAGTTAGAAGCCGAGTCAGCTCACGCTCGAATGGCTGCTAATGTGCGCAGCGCCCTCATGAAGCCGCGGGTATCATTCGGGGACGTGAACGCAGATCTGGAACGCTACGGGGAGCAGTTCGACGCGCTCGACCTCGACACCAAGCGCGTGCTGATTGAGGACCTTCTTGAAGTCAAGGTTCAACCAGGCCGAGGTCCGTCGCGTGTCCATATCGAACACAAAGTCGCAACCAGCCTAAACGACGACCCCAGCAGCGAATAGATTGCCGCTGGACGGCGGCTGCCAGCGAGAACACCTATCCGGGGCCACCACGACCAGCTCCAGAACATTTTGTTTGACTTGCTGGGGGCTAAGGGGCTGAGTCAAGAAAGACCGCTCCGGAGTCATCCTGGGCACCTGTGGTTTCCCTGTGAATTGCGGACAAACGATGCTCACAGGTTTATGAACTGCCTCTGTCATCGGTAGAGAAGGTGCGGGGAATGTGCACCCGTACGAAGTCCGCGTTCTCGGACCGGTAGAAGGGCACGATCATGCAACCATTTCTTAACGCCACCCGCCATCGTGCGTTGACCGCAGATGTAGACCGGGCACGCATCTAATGGCCAGGACGGGCCGACCTCCTGAGTACCCACTTTGGACTAACGCCGATGGCGTGAGCTTCGCCTTGACCCTTCACCCACAGTTTCAGCTCGTGCGATCGATCCAGCGCAGGCCGTTTGTTCTCGGTGATGACTTGGAAATGAGCCTCAGAGTTCCGATAGCGGAGGACTGGCAGGGGAAGACGGGCGCCTACAACTTCATCTTGTGGCTTGAGACCAACCTGCCGCGACCCGCGGGTAAGCCGCGGCTGATTCTCCTCATGGACGAGGAGGGGTTCATTCCCGGCAACGTTCTGTGGGGAGAGCCGCGCAGTCTCTCGTTCAAGTCGCGGAAGCGGCTCGAGCGCAAGGAGGGGGGTCGCGGACTCCCAGAAAGTCAGCCCCGTATCCCAGAAAGTCCAACCTGGCTTGCTCATCGACTCGCCACTCAGGACGACTGCCTCTGCATGCCGCTCACCTACTGGCCTGAGTGCTCGTGCGAGATAGCAGTGACGGCCCGATACGCTACCTAGCGGTTCGTCAACAGATTCCGTCTCTTTTGCGGAGTTGGCGACGCGAAATGCCGATACCAACAGTGTCTTTCGCGGGGTACTCATGAAGAGAGAGAGGGAGTCTTTGTGAGGCGATCCGCAACCACGCCGTACCCCTCCGCGCCTACCGTAGGCGGCTCCGGCTAGTTCTCGCCGCAGGGTCGAAGCATAACGGACCCTACCGACGCTCCAACGCCTCCTGCCGCAACAGGCTCGCGAGGTTGGCGAGGCGAAGGGCCGATGTCGTGAGTATGACCAAGGAGCCGAGCTGATGCCCCGCGAGTGCGGATGGTGTTCTGCCTCCGAGCGGGCGCAGTGGGAATCCCGCGTCGCTCAAGGCGACCCAGTGTCGGTCGTAGTGGTTGACACGCCATATTCGGCCTCAGCCGCCAGGAGGCACCTCCGCCTCCACCTCCGGCCCTCCCTGATTGCAGAGATGCACGGAGCCCAGTCAGGTCCGCACCTCTCGGACTTTGCCGATCGTCTTCTCGACTTAGTGGCGCAGGCAGCCACAGTGCGGGCCTACGCCCAATCGACCGGCAACGGGCGTCTCCTGCTCCAGGCCATCCAGAACGAGCGCGAGACGCTGGCGCTGCTGATGACGCGCCTCGGAATCGACAGTGATGAAGCCGTCGAGCTGTTCCACGAAGCGAAGACGCTGACCAAGGCTGTTGCTGCCGCCGTGAGATCGGGCGAGCACCCAGCGCTCGCGGCGGCTCTCACGCAGCGTCTCACCGATGACGGACTCGACCATCTTGCCGCGTCGCTCCGCGAGCTGGCATCCGACAGCCTGACCGAACCAATCGCAGCACCCGACAGAGAGGAAATTTGAGATGCAGCGTTACGTGAATATCGAAGGCTCGAAGCAGCCGGAGGCTGTGGAGTACATCGCAGCGCCCCCGCAGAGCGGCACCGTTGGGCTGTCCCACAGCATCGATTCGCAGTCCATTGTCCTGGAGGTGACCGACGAGTTCCGGGAGTCGCTCAAGGAAACGGACGGGTCGAGCGCTTTGGACCTCATCGACAACCCTGGCGAGCAGATCCGCAAGTATGGTCGAGTTGTCCTCCGCCGCTTGTCCAACTCGGAGGCCTGAGGGCATGCCGAATTCAACTGGCCAGGTCGAGCGAATCCACTTCCTCGGGGCCATCACGATTCCCATCGATAGCTACCACAGCTCGGTAATGAGCTGGGGCGCAGAGATCGACGTGACCGACGAGGTGCGGGAACTGTCAGTGGACCGCAACGGCAACTCCTGGCTCGACCTCCTCGGCGATGATGAGGCTCAAGTCAGGCGCTACGGCGAAGTGTTCTTTCGCCCTGGTCCGTGGCCGGCTAACCTCCCGAGACTCCGGCCCGGAAGCGATGCGTGGAAGGACGCCCGAGAAGCAGCTCGGCAGGCAGCACACCGCCTCTCCTACGAGCCAGACCGGAAGGTCGCGCTCGCAGAAGTCGAGCGGGAATTCGGGCCCGCCTTGGCGACGAACCAGACCCTGGCCACGATTAGAGGCGACGGAGAATGAGTAACCGAAGTGCGGCGTACCGTTTCCGGGTCGAGCTTGCCCTCTGGCTTCAGATTCACGGTTTCACGAACGTTCGTGAGCGCTCCATGCTCCGGCAGCTGTCGGAACTGGTTCTCGACCCCGAGCATGGCGACCTGACGGGTTTTCCTGATTGGACCCTCACCGTCCGCAACGACGTAACTATGGATCTATCGGGAGCGGCGGACACTGCGAGAGACGCGGCCCTGAGTGCAGGTACGAGTCTCTGGGCATCGATCCAGTCGCGAAGGGGTCATTCACTCTCCGAGAGCTACGTCACCATGCCGCTCACTGTGTTCGCCCTGGTCCTGGCAGGCGGCGCACCTCCACAGATTCGCGCCTCTTTGCCGACCGGAAGTCTCCAGTCAGAGGTGTGATGAGCTTCGGTCGCGGCTCAGTCTGGCTTGACTCCGCGACCGAAGCTCAACACGATCTGCCCTTGGGTTCCAAAATCCGAGGGCAGATCGCGGCTTAGCGCGCTCCAGGCGTGCCCAGGCCGGTGGTATCCAGGTTCCCCATGAAGCGAACGAAAGATTTCATCATTGGATCTGTGAAAGTCGAAAGGTTCTGGATGACCTCGCCACTTATTACGCGGTCAACTCCTTGGAGGATGCGACCGTAGTCTTCTTCTTTCAAATCTCTGAGTGGTCCGCTCAGCGCTGTCGAAGGCACAGATTCGCCAAGTGCAACAGAGACGGCGTCGCGAATATCTTCCATCGTGGCGTAGTCGCTTTCGAGGGTCGCCATCGCGTGCAGTATCCGTTTGCGGTATCTCTTCTGGCCTTGTGTCTCAATCGCGCTGTAGTAGCGGCTGGACATGCGAGCCTCATGCTGGTCGAGATATCTCGACACAGCCTTGGAGATGTCGCTCTCCAAGACTTCGTCCCTCGACTCCTCAAGGGCGGACTCGGCAGAATCCAGACAGAGCTCCTGAACGATGGTTGGGGCCCCGACAGATGCCCGAACTAAGCGGTCGGCGAGTTCATCCGCAATTCTTAACTTGAGCTTTTCAAAGCCCTGGTCGACGATTGTCCGGGCCTCATCGGCCGTCATGACGCTCACCCTCGTCTCCTGGATGTACCGATTGATTCCTTCGTCAGAGGCTACGAGAAGCTTGGCATCCAGGCTGGTTCCGATGAGCACCAGGTTGAATCCCTCTGCTCCCGCTCGAGTGGCCTTAATGAAGTTCACCAGTTCAGTTCGGAAGGAGTCTGTTGCACGATGCATTTCGTCGATGACGAGCACGAGTTTGGCCTCGCTGAGGACTGAGATGACTGCGGTGTCCGTTGGTGAAGAAATGACCAACCGACGCCGTCGTTCGTCCGTCAGCGTTCCACCGGCCTCCGCCTTGACGAACCCGAAGTTGACGCCCGCGTTGGCATCGACGCTCTGCGCTGAACTGGATTCGACCTCGACGGAATAGTTCAGATGGTCAAGACACACCTCGAAGACCCGGGCCATTGTCAAGGCCTCTGCGCTGGAGATGAATACGAGTCGACCGTCTTCCTTCACGTCCTGGAAATAGCGGAGCACGAGGGTGGTCTTGCCGACACCAAACTCGCCGAAGACGACCGGCACCCAATGCCTTTGAACGCAACGTAAGAGTGCTCCTTCCGCTGCTGGTCGCGGTACGTAAATGTTGTTCTTCGCCAATGGGACTCGACCAGGAGTGAAGACCTCGTGAGCCTCGGGACGCTTGCTGTGCAGGAAGGACATATCCAGAAGATATCGGTGGAATGGTGAAAGGCGAAGTTGTGTCCTTTAGCTTGCTTTTGAGACGCCTTCGAGTGAGACAACCCCCGAGCCCTCCCGCTCCCCTCCGGTGTGTCATTAGGTGTTGCAAAAGGCTTCTCATCAGCCATTTACTTTTGCCGACTTAGTAGACGCTCGGCAATCACTGGTCTAAAATTAGACATGAGCAACCCACAAATACTCGGCTACGCCAGAGTCTCGACCGCGCAGCAAACAATCGACCAGCAGACCGACGCCCTTCGCGCAGACGGGGCAGAGCGCATCTTCTCCGACGTGATGAGCGGTGCGAAGACCGACCGCCCCGGGCTCCAAGCACTCCTCGACCACGCTCGCGAGGGTGACGTGATCACCGTCATCGCGCTCGACAGGCTCGGTCGATCCATGAGCCACGTCATTCAAACCATCGAGGAACTTCAGGCACGAGGGATTGTCCTTCGCAGTCTCCGAGAGGGCGTCGACTTCTCTACATCGATGGGCGCGATGATCGCTGGCATTTTCGCCAGCCTCGCCCAGTACGAGCGCGCCCTTATCGCGGAGAGAGCGACCGCAGCCAGGGAAGCAGCCAAGCTCCGTGGCAAGCAGACCGGGCGCCCACGCGCCCTCACCAACACCCAAATTGCACAAGCCCGCACGCTTCGGGCTTCAGGCCACGGACCAACCGAGATCGCCGCAACGCTCGGGTGCTCCCGGGCCACGGTGTACCGCTACCTCGAATCTGTCACTGCCACCGCGTAACTAGCCCCAGCCCAAAGGAGAAAAAGCAATGCCCGCATCTACGAAGCACATTCAGACCAACCTCAGCCGCATCGAGGCTGCTAAGCATCCCCAACTCGTCCAGATGGTGAAGGACAGTATGCGCGAGGTCAAAGCGCAACTCAAGGAATCGGGCGTCAAAGCCAACGAGATTCACTCCGTCGAGCGCTGGTCGGCAGCAACCTGGGCGCTCGTGGTTGCCAGAGCCGCGGAAGCTGGACTCGCAACCGAGCTACCCGGCACCCGTGGCCAGGAAGCACGCCGCGCTGCGAAGATCGCCAACGGGCAGCCGGTACGCCGCACCAAAGCACAGAAGATGGCCGACGACGCTGCCAGGACTGCCCAGCTCAGCGCGCCAGAGTCCGACGCGGACGAGGTAGCTGGCAACGAGGAAGAGGACGTCCACTAATTCGGCACTCGCGCTGTGGGGTCGCCCGAGCGAGACCATAAGGCGCGGAGTCTGCCGCCCGCTGCGGTCGCGATAGATTGCGCTGCCTATACCTCTTCGGAGGGCTGGGCTGTGCGGTACAACGATGCCTCGCGCCTCACCATATGCTGAGGAAATGACCCCGCTCCCTCTTGTCGCGCACATGCAGTCGTTCGCCCGTCGCACGAACACTCGGACGGAAGCTGACATTCACATGGGGATCGCGGCGTTTCTCACGATTGCCCCACTTGGGCTCAGTGAAAGCCACGTGGTTCGGCTCGAGGAACAGACTCAGGACGGAACACGCAGGCGGATCGACATCGGGTACGGGCGGCTTGTTATCGAGGTGAAACGAAGTCTCACCTCTCCGGCCGTTGTTGTTGCAGCGGAGAAGCAGCTCGGTGATTACATGGCCACTCTCCGCGAAAGGGACGGGCACGACTATGCCGGTGTGTTGACTGACGGAGTCCTCTGGATTCTTTACACGCAGGCACCAGATGGCCCCGTGCAGCTCGACACACATGCCGTTGATGTCGACGGAGACCAAGAAGCGCCTGAGCGATTGCGCCTCTGGCTCGAAACGATTCTCCTGACCGGCGACAAGATCAAGCCGACGCCTCACCTTATTGAGGAACGGCTCGGCACCGCCTCACCTCGTTTCAAACTTGACCGTGCCCGCCTAGGCGAAATCTATTCGGCACAGGCGTCGAGCCCGGACGTCGAACTCAAACGACACCTCTGGGCCCGGCTCTTACGCACTGCACTCGGAACGAACTTCGGGGACGACCCTGATCTCTTCATAGACCACACACTCCTTGTGCTTGAAGCCGAAATCATTGCCCACCTAGTTGTCGGGATTGATCCCTCGTCGTTGACCGCCCGCGAGATTGTCGCCGGGGACACTTTTCGACTCGCAGGCATTTTCAACGTCGTCGAGTCGGACTTCTTTGATTGGCCAGCAGAAACCGACGAGGGTATCGACTTCGTCCATTCATTAGTGAGGGAGCTGGCCCAGTTTGACTGGGACGAGGTTTCGCACGATGTTCTGAAAGTTCTATACGAAGCTGTGATCGACAAGCGTGTCCGCAAGAACCTCGGCGAGTACTACACCCCCGACTGGCTCGCGAAGCGCATGATTGACGAGGTCATCACCGATCCCCTGAACCAGAAAGTAATGGACCCGGCGTGCGGCTCGGGGACGTTCCTCTTCCACGCCATCAGGCGATTTCTCGTCGCGGCTGATGAGTCCGGCGTGGAGAACCGGGAAGCGCTGAACCGGCTTCAGGACCGAGTGTTTGGCATGGACATTCACCCAGTTTCTGCCGTACTGGCAAGGGTGACCTACCTTCTCGCAATAGGCCGGGAAAGGCTGGCAGATCGCGAAACGCTGACTATTCCCGTTTACCTGGGGGACTCCATGCAGTGGGGCCGCGTCGCCGACACGCTCGCGTCGGGAAACATAGCAATAGAAGTCGATTCGCCCGACCTTGCCACCGTCAATTCGGAGTCCCACGCAGCACTCTGGGACTCCGGCGAGAAGCTGACCTTTCCCATTGACTCGATAGACAATCCCGGTCACTTCGACCGCCTTATCAATGACTTGGCCGAGATAGCTCAGAAATACACTGACTCGGCAGCCGAAGTGCCGAGTATCGCAGCGGTACTTGATACGCATGGGATCGCTGACGCAAGGCAGCGCGACACACTCACCGAGACTTTCGCGATTCTCTGCAGCCTGAACGCCCGCGAGCGAGACCATATCTGGGGCTACTTCGTTCGGAATCAGATCCGCCCGCTGTGGTTTTCGTCGCCCGAGCGACGAGTCGACGTGCTGATCGGGAACCCGCCATGGGTTGCGTACCGGTTCATGACGGCATCGATGCAGGCTCAATACAAGGCCCTGGCTATAACTCGCAACCAGTGGCACGGAGGCCAGCTCACGCCCACTCAGGACCTGGTATCCCTTTTCATCGCTCGTACGGTGGAACAGTTCCTGCAACCGGACGGCACATTCGCCTTCGTAAGCCCGCTTGCGGTCCTGTCGCGCATGCAGTTCGAGGGGTTTCGAAAGGGCCGTTGGGCGCAGGAGCTCAGCGATGGAGTCGATAACGTCTCACAGAACGTCAACGTTCAGTTCCACACGTCCTGGGACTTGAAGGGGGTGAGACCGAATATATTCCCTGCTCATGCTGCCGTTCTCTTCGGCCGTCGATCTCATCAAGCAAGCGCTTTGCCCGCCGAGACGATCAACTTGTCGGGCCGGGTGAACGCGTTGATCGAAAGTGAGGGCTCGACTGAAGCGTTGTCGCAGACCACCGGATTCGTGTCGCCTTACGGCAAGCGCGCGCTCCAAGGGCCGACAGTCGTTCCTCACTTCATGTTCTTCGCGAAGGAGCTGCCGCCCACCGCCATCGGACGACCGCATGGCACGACTGAAGTGGTGAGCGCGAGGTCGACGCAGGAAAAGGTCCCCTGGAAGTCCCTTCCCTCACATAGCGGGCCTATTGAAAAGACCTTCGTCAAAAAGGTCCATTCGGGGTCGACAATTGTTGCATTCAGGGCGCTCGACCCGAGCATTGCGATATTTCCGGTGGACGGCAACACACTTCTCACTGAATCGCAGATGGCGAGTTATCCGCTCCTGCGGCAGCGCTGGGACGCTCTTGCTCAGGTCTGGGATGCCAATAAGGGAAAGAGCAAGTTGTCCTTGATGGAGCGCCTGAATTACCAGCAGACATTCCAGAAGCAATTGCCTGTACCCACGCACCGAGTCGTCTACACAACGTCCGGAACACGCCTCGTTGCGGCAGTCCTTGACGACCCGGCCACGCTGATCAACAACCGGCTTTACTGGATCGCGACGGATTCCCGAGCAGAGGCGGGGTATCTCGTGACGATTCTGAACTCGGAGCCTTTCGCGACAAAAGTTGGACGACTTCAAGGATTGGGCTTGTACGGGCCGCGCGACTTCCACACGCTTCCCTGGAGGTTGAACATTCCGATGTTTGACGACGGCGACAATGCTCATCGAGCACTGTCTGCATTGCATGAGGAAGCGCAGGTCGTCGCTTGCGACATCAATCTCGACGGTGCCGAGTCCACCCGCGCAAGAAAGCTCGTTCGCGATGCGCTCGCCTCTTCGGGGCTTCAGGCCCGAATCGATGCGGCAGTTGTCGAGGCCATCCCGTCGTTGAGCTGAGGTCTCGCGGACCTAACCTCATTAGTGCAGGTCGTCATCAGCGACATATACCCGACTTGTGTTTCTGGTTGAGCAGGTGCCGGTAGACGTCGTCGGTGACCCAGCGCGCGAGCTGGTCGAGTTCCCGGGCGCCGGCGAGCACCTCGATGACACAGCGCGTGAGGTTGATCACAAGCGGTTCCGGATCGGGGAGCTGGTTGCGCGGACTGGGCTGGTGCCCGAAGAAGTCTTCCGACTGGAACCCGCTGCGTTCCTCTTCGGCGCTCGAGTCTTCTTCGGGGGTGAGAGGGGTGCTCATGGCTCCTCCGATGTGCGTGATTCCGATGGCGCGTCGACGGGTGCTTGGCGTTCGGGTGGATCACGGGGCCGCCCCTGTTCGGGGGGGGGGGGGGCCCGTGGCAGAGACTCAATCAGGGGACGGGCGGCCCTGTCTAGCGCTTATAGGGCCTGTGGATAACACGAGCGAACCCCGGCTGGGCCGACTAGTTTCGGGGTGTGCGGTGGGACAACCTGTTCGACGACCTCGAGGGGCAGCTCGAGCATGAACTCCAGGCCGAAGAAATCGACCTCCGCGCGGAGGAGGAACGGCTGCGCCTCGGTCGGCTGTCCCTGCGCAGTCGGCTCGTCAGCCTGACCAGGGCGCCGGCCCCGGTGGGGGCGGGAATCCTGAGGGTTGCGCTGGTAACCGGTGAGACGATCACCATCCGACCGACCACCTTCGGCCGGGACTGGCTGGCCGCCGACCTCCTCTCCGCCGACCACTTGTCCGCCGACCGCAGCGCCGCCGACCACCGAAACGGCGGCCGCCGAGCCGACGGCCACAGCGCCGCCGACGACCGGGACGCCGACCGCAGCGCCGCCGACCACCGGAACGGCGGCCGTTTCGGAGCCCAGTGCGTCCTTCCCCTCGCGGCGATAGCGGGCGTGATCCTGCACCACGACCAGGTGGCCGTCTCCCTCGCCGCCGAGTCCGAATCGGCGGCCAGGGTCGTCGACCGTATCGGGCTGCCCTTCGTGCTGCGCGACCTCTGCCGGCGCCGGAAGAGTCTCCTGCTCCACACCCCGGCCGGCCTGATCACCGGCACGATCGACCGGGTCGGCCGCGACCACATCGATGTTGCCGTGCACGAGGCCGGAACCCTACGACGCGCCAATGAGGTTCAGCACTACCGAATCGTCCCGCTCGCCCAGATCCAGCTGGTGCAGCTGGACTGATGGCTGACGGCGGACGGGTCCCGGAGCCTCGTGTTTCCCGCCGCCGCAGGGGCGTCTCACAAGTTGACTTGCGGACAAAGTCCCTTCAATTTCGCAACGAAGGTTGTTTCTCCGCAAGTCAGTTACTCCGCACGTCAATTGGGAGTGCCGTGCGCGTGCGTCAGCTCGGCGGGTGCTGGGCAGGCGGGCGCTGGGCGCGTCTTGTCTCAGGTCTCCGGGCGGATGATCGTGCTTCCGGAGATTTCGGGGATGTTCGCGAAGTCGGACTGCTGCCAGAGCGACATCCGCCGGGCTTCCTCGTAGCGCGCTTCGATATAGGACTCGAGTACGATCCGCTCGATCCGCCAGGCGCCGCGGGCGCCGATTTTGATGGCGGGAAGCTCACCGCCGCGAACGAGTTCGAGCGCCTCGGCGGCCGGGATGTTGAGGATCTCGGCCGTGTCGGCGAGGGTCAGGAATCGGCCTACGGAGTTGGAGGACACGGAATCCGTCATGCGTCGATTATCCGTCCTCGGCCCCGGCGCGGGGGCTGCCGGGCTGCGGCTGTGGATAACTTCCGCGCCCGGGCCGCCGGGGGACGACGATAGTGGGTCAGGGCTTTCACGGGCAGCGAGGTGGGCGGATGGCACGCACGGCGGCGAAAACACAGGACACCCCCACCCGAGGCACCCGGGCGCCTGGTTCCCGGCGCCGATTCAGATTCGATCCGCGGTTCGCGATCGGCGTGGCGCTCGTGGCGGCCTCCGTCGGGGGTGTGTCCGCGATCGTCACGAATGCGGACCGCACCACCGCCGTCTACACGGCCAGGGTCGCGCTGGCGGTCGGCGACCACATCGACGGATCCGACCTGCTGACGACCCAGGTCAGGCTCGGCTCCGCCGGCGACCTGTACGTCACGCCGGGCGGACTGCCGCCCGACGGGATGATTGTCACGCGCACCATCGCCGCAGGCGAACTGGTACCCGCCTCCGCCGTGGGCACGAGGGCCGGGCAGTCGGTGACGAACATCGTCGTCGAGCTCAGCGGCAAGCCGGCCGCTGCGATCGGGCCGGGATCGGTCGTGGATGTCTGGTCATCCCGGCAGACCGACCGCGGCGTCTTCGGCCCCCCGGCCGTGCTCGTCGGGCAGGCGGCGATTGTGCGACTCATCGAACCGGTCGGCTTCATGGCCTCCGACGGCGGGATGTCGGTGGAGATCCTCGTGCCCAAATCGAAGATCGCCGCCGTGCTCGAGTCCGTCGCCAACGGAGACGCGGTCGCCATCGTGCCGGTCAACACGGCGCTGGGGGAGTAGCCGTGGCCACGCTCGCGCTCGCCCTCGACCGGGACACCGAAGACCGGCTCCTGGCCGACATCGTGGAGTACGGGCACTCCATCGTCGCCCGGGTCGGCACCGCACGGGACCTCCTGGTCGCGCTGGACGTGCGCCCGCCGGAGGCCGTGGTGGTCGGTGCCGGCCGGGCGACGCTCACCGCTGAGCTGATCGCGGCGTGCGACGGGCGCGGCATCCGGTTGATCGCGCTCGCGGCATCCGACCTCGACCGGCGCCACGCGGCCTCGCTCGGCCTCTACGAGGTGGTGGATGCGGGAGCGGACTGGAGCGAGGTCGAGACCCTGCTCGTCGCCGGGATCGTCGTGCCGTTGCGGATCGGCGGCCGGGCGGGCGCCGGCGGCGCCCTGAGTGCAGGCTCGGTCATCGCCGTCTGGGGTCCCGCCGGGGCGCCGGGGCGCACGACCCTGGCGATCAATATCGCCGCCGAGATCGCGGCCGCCGGGCACACCGTCGTGCTGGCCGACGTCGACACCTACAGCGGGTCGGTCGCGCCGAGCCTGGGCATGCTCGACGAGGCCCCCGGGTTCGCTGCCGGATGCCGGCTGGCCGGGACGGACAGCCTCACCCAGTCCGAGCTCGAGCGGATCGCGCAACGGTACAACTCGCCGCAGGGCGCGTTCTGGGTGCTCACCGGCATCGGACGGCCCTCCCGCTGGCCCGAACTGTCTTCCGAGCGTGTGTCTCGCACGATCGACGCGCTGCGCCAGTGGGTGGACTACGTCGTGCTCGACACCGGCTTCAACCTGGAGAGCGACGAGGAAATCTCCAGCGACCTGTTCGCTCCCAGGCGCAACGCCGCGACGCTGACGGCGCTCCGGTCAGCCGACCGGGTTGTGGCCTGCGGCCTCGCCGACCCGGTCGGGATGGCCAGGTTCCTGCGCGCCTGGGTCGAACTGGCGGACCTGCTCACGACCGACCGGGTGAGCGTGGTGATGAACCGGGTGCGCGCGAGCGCGGTCGGGCTGGACCCCGCCGGCCAGGTCACCCAGGCGCTTCTGCGCTTCGGCGGCATCGAGTCGCCGATCCTCGTGCCGCACGACCAACAGGGGGTGGATGCGGCCGTGCTGACCGGGCGCACGCTCCGCGATGCCGCGCCGAAGTCACCGGCTCGGGCGAGCATCCGTCGTTTCGTGTGCACGGAGCTGCTGCCCGTCCCGGAACCCCGCGCCGGGTTCCGGTGGCGGAAGCTGATCCCCGGCTGACACACGCCCGGGCGGACGGCTCAGTCGGCCAGGGGAATCACGTCGATGCGGTTGCCCGGTCCGGTGACCACCAGCACGCGCTTGCCGGCCACGCCGGCCAAGGCAGCGGCGAGCTGCGCGGCGTCGGGCGCGGGGACCGGCCCTTCGCCGGTGTCCGCGCGGGGCCACACGGTCACCGAGGCGCCGGTGGCAGCCTCGATGGCCTGAGACTGCGGCTCTGGGTCCGCTCCGGTGACCAGGAAGACGCGGGAGATGCGTCGTTCACGGGCGGCCGGGGCCAGGGCTCCGACGACCGCACGGTCACGCCGCCAGACACTGAAGTGGTAGGCGGAGACCAGAGCGGTCGCAACGAGCAGCCCGAGCGGGGCGCGGATTTTCTCGACCAGGCTCCCGGCCGACGCCGATTCGAGGGCGAACTCGAAGATCCCGTTGCCGACCACCAGCAGGGCGACCAGCGCCACTATCGCGCTGAGGCCGAAGACCGCGATGAGGTACACCCGGCGGCCGGTGGAGGCCATCTCGGCCTCCGCGACCGGGGCGGCGGGCTTCCACACCAGCCACCAGACCGGGCCGCCGACCACCAGGGCGCTGATGCCGCCGAGCAGCAGCGTGCGGGTGTCCGCGCCCGCGAGCGGGCTGCTCAGGGTCGCCAGGAGGGAGTTCACGATGATGCCGATGCCGGTGGCTGCGGCCACCAGGCCGACCCCGGAGGTGACCAGGGTGCCGGCCTGCCGAGTGTCGTGCGGACGGCCCCGGGAGATGAGCGCGTGGTAGTACCAGACCAGTGCGCCGATGGCCGCCGAGGCGATCGCCTCGCCCAGCGGGTCCAGGAGGTCGCCGATCGGGTCGGCGCGGTCGAAGGCCAGTCGCAGAAGAACGAACAGGGTCGCGCCGATCCCGCCGAGGGTCAGGACGCCCGCACCGAGGATTCCGATGACGACGAGCGCCACGTTGGCGAACCCGGTCTTCAACCGGCGGGCATCGTCGTGGATCCAGTGCCACCACCAGATCGCCGCGCCCACAACGGCCCAGAGCAGAGCCTGCAGCGGGGACTCCCACCAGGGTTCGCCCACCGACGCCTGGTCGGATGCGCGGATGGCGGTGTCGAGGAGTGAGCCGAGGGCGTTCACGGCGCCGCCGACTCCGATCACCAGGCCGTAGAGGGCCCCGAGGACGATCGGCAGGGTGGCCAGGCGCACCGGTCGCTTGGCCGCGTGTCGCCACATCCACCGGTGCCAGGCCCAGACGCCGGCCCAGACCAGGCCGGTGGAGAAGTCGGAGGGCTGCCAGGTGCCGTCGATGAGTTGCAGCGCAGCCCCCAGCAGGGCGGAGGCGGAAAGCATGAGGGCCACCGTGTACATGCCGGCCAGATACAGGCCCCACGCGAGGGAAGACCGCTCGGCCGGGTCGGCGAGCCTCCGCCAGACCGCCCACCAGAGGAGCGCCGCGAGCGGTCCGCCGATCAGGGTGAAGGCCAGCGAGCGCGCCAGGCCGGCGACGTCGTCGGACGCCAGCGCCGTTCCCGCCTCGAGGAGTCGCGAGAGCAGGCCGCTCAGGCCGGTGGCGCCGATCGCCACCAGGGCGAACAGCAGCACGTAGACGATCAGGCGACGCACGGTGCGCTGGGCGCCGCCCGCGGTCGGGGCCTGGGGTGTGGCTGCGTCGCTCATCACTTCACCGCCGTGTTCGTGCAGACGGTGAGTGACCACGGGGTCTGGTCGATCAGCCATTTTCCGTCAGACTTCACGAGGTCGAAGACCTCCTCGGTCTCGAACTCCGAGGAGTCGAACGGGCCTCCGCCCTCATAGGAGGTGACGAGGGAGACCTTCACGTCGGCCGAGTCCTCCCGTTCGGTCGTCGAGACCAGGGTGACCCTGACGTTGTCGGTGGATGCGTTCTCGAACCTCTCGCACGCCTCCCGCGCCTCGGGGGTGAGGTACTCGACGGCAGCGGACTCATCGCCGGCGATGACCGCCGCGGAATACCGCTGCACGACACCCGCCGGAGTCGACTCGTCGAGGAGCCTGGGTTCGCCGCGCGAGAACACGACCGCCAGGGCGACAATCACCAGGACGCCGATGACGGACAGGATGATCAGGAGGGTGCGGTCGGGTCGGACCGATTCCGATGCGTTCATAGTGCACATCATGGCGGATTCCGCCCCTGCCGCCTATGATTCCGGCCGAGCGCGTCGTCGGCCGTAGGCTATGACGGTGTCGACGCTCAGTGATCTCGTACTTGCCCAGGGCCGCAGCAGCGCGGAGGATGTGGACTGGCTCCACATGCTCGTCGCTGACGGCCAGCTCCTCGCCGACCTCGCCTTCGCCGACCTGGTCGCCTGGGTGCCCACGACGACCGGCAGCTTCGTGGCGGTCGCCCACCAGCGGCCGTCGAGCGCCGCGACCCTGTTCTACCGCGACTTCGTCGGCCAGGAGATCAAGGGGGAGTGGCGCAAACAGGTGACGGAGGCGTTCGAGACGGCCAGGATCATCGACACCACGGCCCCCGACTGGTACGAGGAGACCCCCACCCGGGTCCGGGCCATCCCGGTCATGCGGCGGCTCAGCTCGACCGGTTCCCAGGTCACCGACACGCCGATCGCCGTGCTCACCCGGCACACCAACCTGAGCGAGGCGCGCAGCCCCAGCCGCCAGGAGCTCACCTTCAACGACTGTGCCAACGACCTCTTCGCCATGATCGCCTCCGGGGACTTCCCCGACCTCGGTGCGCCGACGGGCCCGCGCCGCGGGGCCCCGCGTGCCTCGGACGGGCTGATCAGGCTCGACGTGGACGGGATGACCACCTTCGCCAGCCCCAACGCACTGTCCGCCTTCAACCGGATGGGCTTCGACGACGAGCTGGAAGGCGAGTCCCTCGCCGAAGTGACGGCCCGCCTGCTCACGGGAACGGCCGTCGTCGACGAGTCGCTGCCGCTGGTTGTGACCGGGCGGGCGCCGTGGCGCACCGACGTCGAGGCGCGCGGGGTCACGGTCTCGCTTCGCGCCATACCGATCCGCAACCGCGGAGAGCGGATCGGCGCCATGGTTCTCTGCCGAGACGTGACGGAGCTGCGGCACCAGGAGCGCGAGCTGATCACGAAGGATGCCACCATCCGGGAGATCCACCACCGGGTGAAGAACAACCTGCAGACGGTGGCTTCCCTGCTGCGCATCCAGGCCCGCCGGACCCACTCGGACACGGCCCGCGAGGCGCTCAACCAGGCGATGCGCCGCGTTGCGGCCATCGCCGTCGTGCACGACACCCTGTCGGAAGGGCTGAACCAGATCGTCGACTTCGACGCGGTGTTCGACCGGGTGCTGCTGCTCATCGCGGAGGTCGCCTCCGCGCACAACACGACGGCGCATCCGAAATCATCCGGGAGTTTCGGCACCCTGCCGAGTGCCTACGCGACACCGCTGGCCCTGGCCCTGACCGAACTGGTCACGAACGCGGTCGAGCACGGCCTCGCCGGGCGCGAGGGTGAGGTGTCCATCCAGGCGGAGCGGAGCGAGGAGACCCTCACCGTGACCGTGCGCGACAATGGCGCCGGAATGCCGGAGGGCAAGGTCGGCTCCGGGCTGGGAACGCAGATTGTGCGCACCCTGATCCAGGGGGAACTCAGCGGCACCATCGACTGGCACACCATGATGGGCAGCGGAACCGAAGTGACGATCGAGATTCCGCTGCGCTTCATGAAAGAAAGCCAGGACCGCTCCTGAGGAGCGGTCCCGGCTTTCTGTGCCGAAGCGCGGCGCTTAGGAAGCGCGGCGGGCGCGAGCGGCGCGGCGCTTGAGGGCGCGGCGCTCGTCTTCGCTGAGGCCACCCCAGACTCCGGAGTCCTGACCGGTCTCCAGTGCGTACTGGAGGCACACCTCGGTGACGGTGCAACGGCCGCAGACGGCCTTCGCCTTCTCGATCTGGTCCACGGCGGGGCCAGTGTTGCCAACGGGGAAGAAAAGTTCCGGGTCGGCGGTGAGGCAGGCAGCTTTGTCGCGCCAGTCCATAGGGGTGCTCCTTTATTGCAGATGGGGATGCCTGGCCAGATCGGCCGAAGATGCAGGGCCCGATCGCAGGAAAAGTACGGATCTACGCATAGAGATCGGCTCACCGCCCTGTGAGCGTCAACCGGGCCTCAAATATGGTCGCATAATGGTGGAGTCAAATCAATAGTTTTGTATGGGATAGTCCTGTGAACGAGCACGCAGATCAGAGCCGGGAGGGCGCGAGCGAGCCTTCGGGGACCCGGCGACCGCCCTCCCTGCTGGCCCTCACGGCCCTCCTGGCGGCCGAAGCGCTGCTTCTCTGGGTGGCCGCCGGATGGCTCGTGTTCGAGCTGCTCACGGAGACGCCGGCGTCCGCGGCCAGCGCCGTCGCCATCCTCGTGCTCGTCCTGATCGCTGCGCTCTGGGTGAGCGCGATCGCCCGGGGCGCGCTGCGGGGGCGGCCGTGGATCCGCGGCGCAGCCCTCACCTGGCAGCTGTTGCAGGTCTTCGTCGCCATCGGCTGCTTCCAGGGCCTCTATGCCCGCCCTGACCTCGGCTGGGCGCTGCTGCTGCCCTCGATCGCCGTGATCGTGCTGCTCTTCACCCCGCGCGTGCTGGCGGCGACGAGGCCCGTCTAGCCCGGCCGAGCGGATGCGCCGTCGCGGCGGTCTAGGCGTCCAGGCCGAGCTTCTTCCGCAGGCCGGCGACGTGGCCGGTCGCCTTCACGTTGTAGAGCGCCAGCTGGATCAGGCCCGACTCGTCGATCACGAACGTCGACCGGAGCACGCCCGTGACGGTCTTGCCGTACAGGTTCTTCTCTCCCCAGGCGCCGTAGGCCTTGTGCACGTCGAGGCTCTCATCGCTCAGCAGCGGGAAGTTCACGGCGTCGTGCTCCTGGAAGGTCTTGAGCCTGGCCGGGGCATCCTTCGACAGGCCCAGCACCTGGTAGCCGGCCGCCGCGAGCGAGCCGAGGTTGTCGCGGAAGTCGCAGGCCTGGGTGGTGCAGCCCGGCGTCATGGCGGCCGGGTAGAAGTAGACGACGACCTTGCGCCCGGCGTAGTCGGCGAGCGAGACGGCTTTGCCGTCCTGGTCGGTCAGGGTGAACTGCGGGGCGGTGTCGCCCGCGGAGAGGCGCGTGGAATCGGTCATCCCCTCACGCTAGCGGCTCCCCGCCCCGCCCGACCCCGGTCAGTGGGAGGGGGCGGCGGCGAACGTGGCGAGCAGGCGCTGCAGCGAGTCAAGTCGCGCCTTGCCGGTGTCGCCGAGTTTGCCGGCCTCGACCGTCTCGATGATCGCGCAATCGGGGGAGTCCGGCAGGTGCGTGCAGCCCCTCGGGCATTTCTCCGCCACGGTGGCGAGGTCGGTGAACGCCTTGAGGATGTTGTCGGTGTTGATGTGCCCGAGGCCGAACGAGCGCACGCCGGGGGTGTCGATGACCCAGCCCCGCCCGGCGTCCGTTTCCAGCCGGAGCGAGATCGTCGACGACGACGTGTGCCGGCCTCGGCCGGTCACCAGGTTGACGACGCCGACGGCGCGTTTCGCGTCGGGCACCAGCGCATTGACCAGGGTGGACTTGCCGACGCCGGAGTGCCCCACAAAGACCGTGTCGTGCCCGACCAGGGCCTCGGAGATCGCTTCGAGCGGCATCGCGTCGTCGCGGCTCTGGAAGACGGGCAGGTCGAGGCCGGCGAAGTTGCTGAGGAACACGGCGGGGTCGGCCAGGTCGGTTTTGGTGATGCAGAGGATGGGCGAGACGCCGGCGTCGTAGGCGGCCACGAGGTACCGGTCGACCAGGCGGATCCGGGGTTCCGGGTTGGCCGCCGCCACCACGATGAGCATCTGGTCGGCGTTGGCGACGATCACGCGCTCCACCGCGTCCGTGTCGTCGGCGCTGCGGCGCAGCAGGGTCGTGCGCGGCACGATCCGCACGATCCGGGCCAGGCTGCCCTCGGCGCCGGTCGTGTCGCCGACGATGTCGACCCGGTCGCCGGTGACGACGGCGTGTTTGCGCAGCTCGCTCGCCCGGGCCGCGGTCACCCGGCGCTCGGTGGGCAGGTTCTCATCGAGCATGACGGTGTACCGGCCGCGGTCGACCGAGAGGATGCGCCCCGTCAGGGCATCCTCGTGGCCCGGCCGTGTCTTGGTGCGGGGCTTGTTCCCCTTGCGGTTCGGGCGCACGCGCACGCTGGATTCGTCGAACTCCGGTTCGTCGTCCTCGGGGGTCGACCACCAGGTGGTCATCTAGTGCGCTGCCCCGGCGAGGAGGCCGTGCCACAGCTCGGGGAACTGGGGGAGCGTCTTGGCGGTCGTGCCGATGTTCTCGATTTCGACGCCGGGCACGGCGAGGCCGATGATGGCGCCGGCGGTGGCCATCCGGTGGTCCTCGTAGCTCTTCCACGGGCCCCCGTGCAGCGGCCGCGGGTCGACGCGCAGTCCGTCCTCGAGTTCCGTGGCGGCGCCGCCGAGGCCGTTGATCTCGGCGGCGAGGGCGGCGAGGCGGTCCGTCTCGTGGTGGCGGATGTGGCCGATCCCGATGAACGTGCTCGGCGAATCTGCGAGCGCGGCCAGGGCGACGAGGGCCGGGACGAGCTCACCGCCGGTCGACAGGTCGAGGTCTACGCCGTGGATGCCCTCGCCGGCCGTGACGGTGAGGCGGTCGCCGTCGCGGCTGACGGTCGCCCCGAACAGCGGCAGAAGCTCGGCCAGGTGCGCGCCGACCTGGGTGGTCTGCGCCGGCCAGCCGGTGATGGTCACGCTGCCGCCGGCCACCAGCGCGGCGCAGAGGAACGGGGCGGCGTTGGACAGGTCGGGTTCGATGTCGGCGTCGGCGCCCCCGATCGGCCCGGGGCGGACGACCCATTCGCCCACGGCCGGGCTCTCGACGCGCACGCCGCGACCGGCGAGGGTCGCGATCGTCATCTCGATGTGCGGCAGGCTCGGCAGGCGCTCGCCGGAGTGGCGAAGGTGCAGCCCGTGCTCGAAGCGCGGCGCGGCCAGGAGCAGCCCGGAGACGAACTGGCTCGAGGTCGACGCGTCGATGGTGATCTCCCCGCCGGCGAGGCTGCCCGTGCCGTGCACGGTGAAGGGCAGCGCGAGGCGGCCGTCATCGTTGATGTCGGCGCCGAGGGCACGCAGCGAGGTGATCGTGGTCGCCATCGGCCGGCGCCGGGCGCCGGCGTCGCCGTCGAATGTCGTCGGGCCGAGCGCGAGGGCGGCGACCGGCGGGAGGAACCGCATCACGGTGCCGGCCAGGCCGCAGTCGATCGTGGTCGAGCCGAGCAGCTCGCCCGGGGTCACCCTGAGGTCGGTTCCGTAGTCCCCGCCGCCGTCGACGGACTCGATCGTGGTGCCCAGCTGGCGGAGCGCTGCGACCATCAGGTCGCTGTCGCGGGAGTGCAGCGGAGAGCGCAGGAGAGAGGGCGAATCGGCCAGCGCGGACAACACCAGCTCGCGGTTGGTGAGCGATTTCGAGCCCGGAAGCGACAGCGTGGCGGCGAGCGGACCGGTCGCGGTGGGGGCGGGCCACGCGCCTTCAGCGTCCGCCGGCGCGGTGTCGCCGTACGGATCGAACTCCGGCTTGGAATATCTCGAGATCAGCATCGGTTATCAGAATAGTCGGTACGAAGTCGAGGGAGGTCCGAGTGGCAGGCGCAGCGCTGATGACCCGGCCGGTGACGACCCGACCGGTCAACCCAGAGGTCCACGGCTTAGGATTGCCGGTGATGACAACAGATGCGACAGCCGGTGCTGAGAAGCGGGACCTTTTCGAAGAGCAGGCCCTGCCGTTCATCGACCAGCTTTACGCGGCGGCGATGCGGATGACCCGCAACCCGTCCGACGCACAGGACCTGGTCCAGGAAACGTTCGTGAAGGCGTTCGCGGCCTTCAAGCAATTCGAGCAGGGCACCAACCTCAAGGCCTGGCTGTACCGCATCCTGACCAATACCTTCATCAATACCTACCGCAAGAAGCAGCGCGAGCCCTACCAGGGAACCATCGACGAACTCGAGGACTGGCAGCTCGGCGGCGCGGAATCGACGACCGCAATGTCGAGCAGGTCGGCCGAGGCCGAGGCCATCGACCACCTGCCGGACAGCGCCGTCAAAGACGCGTTGCAGTCCATCCCGGAGGATTTCCGGCTGGCCGTCTACTTCGCCGACGTCGAGGGGTTCTCCTACCAGGAGATCGCCGACATCATGAAAACACCGATTGGCACCGTCATGAGTCGCCTGCACCGTGGCAGGCGACTTCTCCGTGAGCTCCTGACCGGCTATGCGATCGAGCAGGGTCTCGACGCCGGCCAGGCCGCGCAGCAAACCGTGACAGGGAGCCGGAAGGAATCCGGGAGCATCAAATGACCGACTGTGGATGCGAGAAGGCCAAGGCCGAACTCGAGGAATACCTGCACAACGAACTCTGCGGGGAAGACGCGACAGATATTCGCGACCATCTCGCCGCCTGCGATGACTGCAGCTACGAGCACCTGGTGGGCAAGACGCTCACCGAGGCCGTGCAGCGCGCCTGCACGGAAACCGCGCCAGAGGATCTCCGCGACCAGGTGCTCCTCCGGCTCCGCACGATCCAGTCCGGCCACTGACCGTTCCGCAGCGATTCGCAGCGACCGTTTCAACCTTTTGGACGACGAGGAGCGGGCAACGGGGTCGATAATCTCGGTACCGTGACCAAAACTGCTGCGACTGCGCCCCTGAAAGACCCCAGCCGGAAGACGGACTCCGGAGTGCCCACCTGGTTGCGCGTCCTCATCCCGGTTGCGCTCATCCTGGTCTGGTTCGGGCTGTTCGGCGCTGGGGGCGCCTCCTTCGGCAAGATCAGCGAGGTCGCCACAAACGACCAGGCGCAGCAGTTGCCGGCCAGCGCGGATGCCACCCGGGTGCAGGCGCTGCAATCGGAGTTCCGCGGCGGCGACACCCTGCCCGGCGTGCTCGTGTACCAGAGCGACGGCGCCCTCACCGAGGCGGACCTGGCCGACATCGAGGCCCAGGTCGCAGAGCTCGCCACCATCGACGGGGTGGTGCCGGGTTCCGTCTCCCCGGTCATCGTCTCTGACGACGGTCAGGCCGCGGAGGTCTTCCTGCCCCTCGACACCGCGGTGAAGCCGGCCGAATCCGTTGGCGAAATCCGCGACTACCTCGCCGCCCACCCGATCGACGGGGTCGACGTGTACGCCACCGGTCCGGCCGGGCTGATCGCGGACCTGTCCGGCGCCTTCGCCGGCATCGACGGCATCCTGCTGCTCACCGCGCTCGCCGCCGTGCTGCTGATCCTGATCATTGTGTACCGGTCGCCGTTGTTGCCGCTGATCGTGCTCGGCACGAGCCTCGCCGCGCTCTGCGCGTCGGTGCTCGTCGTCGTGGCGCTCGCCGGGGCGGACGTGCTGATCCTGACCGGGCAGACCCAGGGCATCCTGTTCATCCTGGTGATCGGCGCGGCGACCGACTACTCCCTGCTCTACGTGTCGCGGTATCGCGAGGCGCTGCGCGACCACGAGCGCAAGTGGGACGCGACGCTGGTGGCGCTGCGCGGATCGCTCGAGCCCGTGCTCGCCTCCGGCGGGACCGTGATCGCAGGGCTGCTCTGCCTCCTGCTCAGCGACCTGAACTCCAACAAGGCCCTCGGCCCGGTCTCCGCGATCGGGATCGCCTTCGCCGTGCTCGCGGCGCTGACCCTGCTGCCCGCGCTGCTCCTCTGGGCCGGGCGCACCGCGTTCTGGCCCCTCCGTCCGGCCGTCGGCTCGGCCCACCCGAACCTCGCCGGCGCGGGCCGCGGGCTCTGGCCCGCGGTCGCCCGCCTGGTCAGCCGGCGCACCCGCCTCGTCTGGGTCGCCTCCACCCTGCTGCTCGCGGTGGCGTCGATCGGCGTGCTCCAGTTCAAGGCCGACGGCGTGCCGCAAAGCGACTTCGTGCTCGGAGCGTCGGAGGCCCGCGACGGGCAGGCCGTGCTCGCCGAACACTTCCCCGGCGGGTCCGGAACGCCGACGATCGTGATCGGGCCGGAGGGCGAGCTGCAGAACCTGGCCGACGTCATCCTGGGCACGGCGGGGGTCGACTCGGTCGCCGTTGTCTCAGCGGATTCGGTGAGCGGCTCGCTGCCGGTCACGACGGAGGGGCTGGCGCCGGTCGGGCCGCCCGGAACCCCCGTCGGCGAGCCGACCGTCATCGACGGCCGCGTGATGCTCCAGGCGACGCTCGACGACGTCGGGGATTCCGCGGCGGCCGAGTCCACCGTGCGCGAACTGCGCACGGCCCTGGCCGACGTCGACGCCGGCGTGCTCGTCGGCGGGACGACGGCGATCGCGGTGGACACGAACGACACCGCGATCCACGACCGCACGCTGATCATCCCGGTCATCCTCGGAGTGATCCTGCTCATCCTGATGATGCTGCTGCGTTCGATCCTGGCGCCGGTGCTGCTCGTCCTCACGGTCGTGCTCTCATTCGGGGCGGCGCTCGGTGTGTCGGCCTGGGTGTTCAACGACCTGTTGGGTTTCCCCGGGGCCGATCCGTCGGTGCCGCTGTTCGGGTTCGTCTTCCTGGTGGCGCTCGGAATCGACTACAACATCTTCCTGATGACGCGGGTGCGGGAGGAGTCCATCCTGCACGGCACCAGGCCGGGCATCCTGCGCGGGCTCGTGGCCACCGGCGGGGTGATCACCTCGGCCGGGATCGTGCTCGCGGCGACGTTCGCGGCCCTGGGGGTGCTGCCGATCCTCTTCCTCGCCCAGATCTCGTTCATCGTGGCGTTCGGGGTGCTGCTCGACACGTTCCTGGTGCGGTCGCTGCTCGTGCCGGCGCTCGCCTACGACATCGGCCCGGCGATCTGGTGGCCCGGCAAGCTGGCTCGGCGCCCGTAGCGCAGCGCCGCCGCCCGGGCCCACGGATGCGCCGAGTTGGCCTGTTCCGGTCGAGGTTGCCCCGCGCACGGGGCAAACTCGGCCGCAACCGTCAATCTCGGCGCTCACCCACCGCCCGCAGCCGTCGACAATCGCCGAAACTGCCGAGAACCGCCGTTCCAGTGGCGACTCTCGGCAGGAACGGCGACTCTCGGCGAGAAGCGGTTAGAGCGTCAGCGCCTGGCGCAGCAGCTCGGCCTGTTCGGCGGCGTGGCGCTTGGCCGACCCGGCCGCGGGTGACGCGGATGCCGCCCGGGAGAAGAGCCGCATGGCCCGCGGGCCGAGCTTGTTCGTCTCGAGGTAGAAGAACGGCCACGCGCCCTGGTTCTCCGGCTCGTCCTGCACCCACGCCAGCTCGGCATTCGGGTACAACTCGGCCACGTGCTTGAGTTCGACGGAGGGCAGGGGGTAGAACTGCTCCAGCCGCACCAGTGCGATCTCGGGGTTGGGGTTCTTCTCCAGCTCGTTCAACAGGTCGTAGTAGAGCTTGCCCGCCATGAAGAGCACCCGTTTGACCGCGTTGCGGTCGGTGATGCGCGCATCGTCGATGACCGGTTCGAACTTGCCGTTGGTGAAGTCGGCCACGCCGCTGGTGGCGCCGCGCAGTCGCAGCATCGACTTGGGCGTGAACACGATCAGCGGGCGGCGCGGACGCATATACGCCTGGCGGCGCAGCAGGTGGAAGTACGACGCCGGGGTCGACGGCCGGGCCACGGTCATGTTGTTCTCCGCGCACAGCTGCAGGAAACGCTCGATCCGCGCCGAGGAGTGGTCGGGTCCCTGGCCCTCGTAGCCGTGCGGAAGCAGGAGCACGACGGAGGAACGCTGTCCCCACTTCTGCTCGGCCGACGAGATGAACTCGTCGATGATCGTCTGGGCGCCGTTGGCGAAGTCGCCGAACTGGGCCTCCCAGAGCACGAGGGCGTCCGCGCGCTCGACCGAGTAGCCGTATTCGAAGCCCATGGTCGCGTATTCGCTGAGCAGGGAGTCGTAGATCCAGAACTGTCCCTGGTTCTCGCTCAGGTTGGCCAGCGGCAGCCACTCCTGGCCGTTGACCCGGTCGTGCAGCACCGCGTGGCGCTGGACGAACGTGCCTCGGCGGGCATCCTGGCCGGCGAAGCGCACCGGGGTGCCCTCGAGCAGCAGGGAGCCGAGGGCGAGCAGCTCGCCGAAGCTCCAGTCGATGTTGCCGCTGCGGCTCATGTCGAGGCGCTTCTGCAGCAGCTGCTGCAGTTTGTTGTGCACCGTGAAGCCGGCGGGCTTGTTGTTGAACGCGTCACCGATCAGGTGCACGACGCCCTCGGGGACCCCGGTCTTCTCCGGCTCTCCGGCCGAGTCGTCCGGCACGCCGAGCACGCCGGCAGCCGAGCCACCGGGGAGGATGGGCGTCGAGGACGTCTGGGCGGCGTGCGTTTCCATGAACGCGCGCTCGAGCCGGTCCTGGAAGTCGCGGTGCGCGGCCTCGTACTCCTCCTGGGTGATGTCGCCACGGCCGACGAGGCCCTCCGTGTACAGCTTCCGGACCGAGCGCTTGGCCTCGATCAGGTTGTACATCAGCGGCTGGGTCATCGACGGGTCGTCGCCCTCGTTGTGGCCGCGTCGGCGGTAGCAGACCAGGTCGATGATGACGTCGCGCTTGAATTCCTGGCGGTAATCGAAGGCGAGCTCCGCGACCCGGACCACGGCCTCCGGGTCATCCCCGTTGACGTGGAAGATCGGCGCCTGGATGGTCTTGGCGACGTCCGTCGAGTACACCGAGGTGCGTCCCTCGCCGGGAGGCGTGGTGAAGCCGACCTGGTTGTTGACGACGAGGTGGATCGTGCCGCCGGTGCGGTATCCGCGCAGCTGCGACATCTGGAGGGTTTCCAGCACGACACCCTGGCCGGCCATCGCGGCGTCGCCGTGGATGAGGACCGGGAGCGTGGAGAACGTGCCGATGGGCTTGCGGTCCTGCTTGGCCCGCACAATGCCCTCGAGCACGCCGTCGACGGCCTCGAGGTGCGACGGGTTCGCGGCCAGGTAGACCGAGATCTCCTCGCCGTCCGCGCCGCGGAACACACCCTCGGTGCCCAGGTGGTACTTCACGTCGCCGGAGCCCTGGACGGTGCGGGGGTCCTGGGTGCCCTCGAACTCGCGGAAGATCTCGCCGTAGGTCTTGCCGGCGATGTTGGTCAGCACGTTCAGCCGGCCGCGGTGGGCCATGCCGATCGCGACCTCGTCGAGCTTGTGGTCGGCCGCACCCTGCAGGATCGAGTCGAGCAGCGCGATGGTCGATTCACCGCCCTCGAGGCTGAACCGCTTCTGGCCGACGTACTTCGTCTGGAGGAAGGTCTCGAAGGCCTCTGCCTCGTTGAGCTTGCCCAGGATGCGCATCTGCTCGTCGTGGGTGGGCTTGACGTAGGACTTCTCCATCTTCTCCTGGACCCACTTGCGCTGGCCGGGATCCTGGATGTGCATGTACTCGATGCCGGTCGTGCGGCAGTAGGAGTCGCGGAGCACGCCGAGGATGTCGCGGAGGAGCATCAGGCGCTTGTCACCGAAACCGCCGGTGACGAATTCGCGGTCCAGGTCCCAGAAGGTGAGCCCGTGGTTGGCGATGTCCAGGTCGGGGTGGCTGCGCTGCTTGTACTCCAGCGGGTCGATGTCGGCCATCAGGTGGCCGCGGACCCGGTAGGCGTTGATGAGTTCCTGCACCCGGGCGGTCTTGTCGACGGCGCTGGCCAGGTCGACGCTGATGTCCGGGGCCCAATGGATCGGGTCGTACGGGATGCGCAGCGCCGAGAAGATGTCCTCGTAGAAGTTGTGCTGGCCGGTCAGGAGCTCGTGCACGATCTTGAGGAACTCGCCGGAGCCGGCACCCTGGATGACCCGGTGGTCGTAGGTGCTGGTCAGCGTGATGGTCTTGGAGATGGCCAGGCCGGTGAGGGTCTTGACGCTCGCGCCCTGGAACTCCGCCGGGTAGTCGAGGGCGCCGGCCCCGATGATGCAGCCCTGGCCCTTCATCAGGCGGGGCACGGAGTGCACGGTGCCGATACCGCCCGGGTTGGTGAGCGACACGGTGGCGCCGGAGAAGTCGTCGGCGGTCAGCTTGCCCTTGCGGGCCCGGGTGACGAGGTCCTCGTAGGCGGAGAGGTACTCGCCGAAGGTCATCGTGTCCGCACGCTTGACCGCGGGGACCATCAGTGACCGGGTGCCGTCGGGCTTCGGCAGGTCGATGGCGATGCCGAGGCCGACGTGGGCCGGGGCGACGACCGACGGCTTGCCGTCGACCTCGTCGTAAAACACGTTCTGGCTCGGGAACATCTTGAGCGCCCGGATCAGGGCCCAGCCGATGAGGTGGGTGAAGGAGACCTTGCCGCCGCGGGCTCGCTTCATGTGGTTGTTCATGACGATGCGGTTGTCGATCAGAAGCTTGGCGGGAATGGTGCGCACGCTCGTCGCCGTCGGCACGGTGAGGCTGGTGGCCATGTTCGCGGCCAGGCTCTTCGACATGCCGCGGAGGGGCGTGACGACGTCCTTGGCTTCCGCCGCTTCACCGTCGGTGATGATGGCCTGAGGGCTCGTGATCGGCGCGTCGGCGGGGACCGGGAGCGGCTTGGCGGCGAGGGATGTGGTGCGCGCCTGAGGCTGCGAGCCGGGAGCGGCGGCGGGCGGGGCGCTCTCCGCGGCCCGTGCCGGTGCCGCTGCAGCGGGTGTCTCGGCCGCGGGCTCGGCCGTCACGGGCTCGGCCGCGGTCTGCGCACCTGCGCCGGTCGCGGTCTGGTGGTAGCTCTCCAGGACCGGCCACCACGACTCGTCGACGAGGGACTTGTCGACGAGGTACCTTTCGTACAGCTCGTCCACGAGCCACTCATTCGCTCCGAATTCACCCGACGTAGTCTCGTCGGATCCACCACCGGTCAACTGGCTAGACAAGCCGATCGCCCACTCTCTTCGTTGATTCTGAATGCCCCCGCACGATCACAAAATCGCCGGGTCAAGCTGTCTGTCCAGCCTAATCCCCTCGGGAGCGGCTGCGTTCATCGGCGTGGAGGGCTAGCTTTATTTCCATGCAGTTCTATGGAGCGTTTCCGAGCAACGACCTGACCTACTCCGATGTCTTCCTCGTGCCGAGCCAATCGGAGGTCAGGAGTCGCCTCGACGTCTCCCTCGCTCCGGGAGACGGGACGGGCGCCACCCTGCCCATCGTCGCCGCGAACATGAACTCCGTCACCGGACCGCGCCTGGCCGCCACGCTCGCTCGCCGCGGCGGGCTCGGGGTGCTGCCCCAGGACATGCCCCTGCAGGACCTCGATGCCGCCATCCGCTGGGTCAAGGCGCAGTCGGTGCGGTTCGACACACCCTTCGTTTTCGCCCCGGAAGACACCGTGGCGATGGCGCTGCGCCAGGTGCCGCCGGCGGACGGGCAGGGAATCCTGATCCACGACGCGCAGGGCGGCTACGTCGGCTGCATCGTCGCTTCCCGGCTGGCGACCGCGTTGCCGGATGCGCGCCTCGGCGACCTCCTGCACGGTGCGCTGGCCTCCCTCGACGCCGACGACCTCGACGGCCCGCGGGGCGCGTTCGACCTGATGACGGCCGCCGACCTCGACTTCGCGCCCGTGCTGCATCACGGTGAGATCGTCGGCACGCTCAGCCGCAAGAGTGCACTGCGCGCCACCCTCTACGAGCCCGCTGTCGACGCCCAGGGCCGCCTGCGGGTGGCCGCCGCGCTCGGCCTCAACGGCGACATCGCGGCCAAGGCCCGTGCGCTCGCCGCGGCCGGCGTCGACGTGATCGTGATCGACACCGCGCACGGCCACCAGGCCGGGATGGTCACGGCCATCCGGACCGTCGCGGACCTTGATCTCGGCATTCCGATCGTGGCGGGCAATGTCGTCACCGCCGAAGGCGTGGCCGTCCTGGTCAAGGCCGGCGCCAGCATCGTCAAGGTGGGTGTCGGTCCCGGAGCCATGTGCACGACGCGCATGATGACGGCGGTCGGCCGCCCGCAGTTCTCCGCGGTGCTCGAGACCGCCGCCGCCGCGCGGGAGCTCGGCGCCCACGTCTGGGCGGACGGCGGGGTGCGCTATCCCCGCGATGTCGCCCTGGCGCTGGCGGCCGGGGCGGCATCCGTCATGATCGGTTCCTGGTTCGCCGGCACGATCGAGGCGCCCGGCACCCTGTCCGCGGATGCCACGGGAGCCCTGTTCAAGGAAAGCTGGGGCATGGCCTCCACCAAGGCCGTCCGCCAGCGCTTCGACCGCCTCGACGCCTATGAGCTGGCCCGCAAGACTCTGTTCGCCGAGGGGATCTCCAGCTCGAAGATCTACCTCGACCCGCTCCGCCCATCGGTCGAGGACCTGCTCGACATGATCACCTCCGGCGTGCGCAGCTCGTTCACCTACGCGGGGGCGACGACGATCGAGGAGTTCCACGAACGGGCCCGCGTCGGGGTGCAGTCGGCGGCCGGTTACGAGGAGGGCAAGGCTCTGCACGTGTCGTGGTGAGCGCGCCGACCTCCGCTCGTGCCCGGCCGGTATAGTTGAAAGATAATGGACGACCCCCACCCTGCAGCTTCGCCCAGCCCCTGTCCGTTACCCCCTCACCCCGCGCGTTCGCGGACCGGGCTTTCCCACCTGACGTGCGGTGGAAGCCATGTTTGAGTGGCTGATGCTCGGCGTCGGCCTGCTCCTGACCGTCGGCACCGGCCTGTTCGTGGCCAGCGAGTTCGCCCTGGTCAACCTCGACCGCTCCGAGCTCGAGGCGAGGCGCGACCGCGGCGAGACGCGTCTGGGCCTGACCATCTCGGCGCTCAAGATCACGTCGACCCACCTCTCCAGCGCTCAGCTGGGCATCACGCTCACCACGCTGCTGACCGGTTTCACCATGGAACCCGCCCTCAGCTCGCTGCTCACCCCGCCGCTGACCGGCCTGGGCTTCGCCGAGGCCACCGTGCCCGTCATCGCGACGACCATCGCGATCGTCATCGCCACCCTGGTCTCGATGATCATCGGTGAGCTCGTTCCGAAGAACTTCGCCCTGGCCCTGCCGATCCACACCGCGAAGCTGGTGATTCCGTTCCAGACGGTGTTCACGACCGTGTTCAAGCCGGCCGTGGTCCTTCTCAACGGCAGCGCGAACGGCCTGCTGCGGATGGTCGGCATCGAACCCAAGGAGGAGCTCTCCGGGGCGCGCACGGCGGAGGAACTGTCCTCGCTGCTGCGCCGTTCGGCCAGCGCCGGGCTGCTGAAGAAGGACACGGCGACCCTGCTGCACCGCACCCTGCTCTTCTCGAGCCACACGGCCTCCGACGTGATGACCCCGAGGCCGCGGGTCGCCAGCATCCAGCGGACCGCATCGGCCCAGGCCGTCATCGACCTGACGAAGCAGACCGGCTACTCCCGCTTCCCGGTCGTCGACGAGAGCGTCGATGACGTGATCGGCATCGTTCACGTCAAGCAGGCCGTGGCCGTGCCCAGGCGACGCCGGGCGGATGTCCCCGTCTCCGCGCTGCAGTCGGATGCCCTCCGCGTGCCCGAGACGATGAAACTCGACGGGCTCCTCGCCGAGTTGCGGGGCCGCGGCTACCAGATGGCGGTCGTGGTCGACGAATACGGCGGCACCGCCGGCGTCGCCACGCTCGAAGACCTGGTCGAAGAACTCATCGGCGAGGTGGCGGACGAGCACGACCGCACCCGCGCCGGGGTGGTCAGGTCGCCGGATTCGCTCACCTTCCCCGGCATGCTCCGCCCGGACGAACTGGTCGAGCGCACCGCCATCGTCGTGCCCGAGGACGGGCCGTACGAAACCGTCGCCGGCTTCGTGATGAGCGAACTCGGCCGGCTGCCCGTGGTCGGCGACACCGTGCTGATCCCAGGGGGAGAGTTGACCGTGGAACGCCTCGACGGGCGCCGAATAGACCGGCTCCGGTTCACACCGGACGGCCGGGCACCAACCGAGACCGAGCGCGCGGGGGGCAAGGCATGAGCGACTGGGCAGGAATCGTCTGGCTGGTGGTGCTCCTCGCCGCCAACGCCTTCTTCGTCGCGGCCGAGTTCGCCGTGATCTCCGCGCGCCGATCCCAGATCGAACCGCTCGCCGAAGCCGGGAAACGGAGCGCCAAGACCGCGCTCTGGGCGATGGAGAATGCCACCCTGATGCTGGCCACCACGCAGCTGGGAATCACGATCTGCTCGCTGCTGATCCTGAACGTCTCCGAGCCGGCGATCCACCACCTGCTCGAGGGCCCGCTTGCCCTGACCGGGCTGCCGGAGGAGGCCATCGGGGTGATCGCCTTCGCGATCACGCTCCTGGTGGTCTCGTACCTGCACGTCGTGCTGGGCGAGATGGTGCCGAAGAACCTGTCGTTCTCGGTACCGGACCGTGCCGTGCTCATCTTCGCCCCGCCGCTCGTGCTGTTCGGGCGGCTCGTGAAGCCCGTGATCGTCGCGCTCAACTGGGCCGCGAACGGGGTGCTGCGACTGTTCGGCGTGCAGCCCAAGGACGAGGCGACCAGCACCTACACGCTGGACGAGGTCGCCACCATCGTCAGCCAGTCGACCAGGGAAGGCCTCCTGTTCGACGGCAGCGGCGCGCTCAGCGCCGCATTCGAATTCACCAACCGCACGGTGAAGGATGTCGCGGTGCCGCTGGCCAAGCTGGTCAGCCTGCCGGAACCGGTCAGCCCCGCCGACGTGGAGAGGGCGGTCTCCAAGCACGGGTTCTCCCGGTACGTCCTGGTCAACCCGAGCCGGGAGCTCACCGGGTACATCCACCTCAAGGACGTCATCGACCTCGACGGCGACGCCTCCGCCGGCGCCGGCCAGGGAACCTACGCCGAACCGATCCCGGCCAAGCGCGTCCGGCAGCTGGCCTCGATCTTCGAGGGCACCGAACTCGAGGACGCGCTGGCGACCATGCGTCGCACCGGGGCGCACGTGGCCAGGACGTTCACCTCGGCCGGCGAGACGACCGGGGTGCTCTTCCTCGAGGACATCATCGAGGAGCTCGTCGGCGAAGTCCAGGATGCCACCCGCCGAGAGTAACGGGCCCCTCGCGCCGGGCGCGACCCCGGCGTAGCCTGTGCGCTGGGGTTGAAGAAGGAGGCAAATCATGCTGAAAAATTCTGAGCTCATCGCGGTGCTCCCGGCCAAGGACCTGGGACGCGCCAGGGAGTACTACCGCGACAAGCTGGGACTGGAGGTTGCGGAGGAGACTCCCGGCGGCCTCGTCTACCGGATGGCGTCCGGGGCCGCGTTCCTGCTCTACGAAACGAGTAACGCCGGCACGGCCAGGAACACCCAGATGTGCTGGACAACTGCCGATATCGAGGCCGAGATGGCGGAGTTGCGCGGTCGCGGAGTCGTCTTCGAGGAGTACGACCTGCCCGGGCTGAAGACGGAGAACGGGGTCGCGACGATGGACGGCGAGCGCGGCTCCTGGTTCATCGACAGTGAGGGCAACACCCTCTGCCTCACGCAGCAGACGTAGCCCGGTCCTCCGGTTCCGGCCACTGGGCGCGAAGGTACTGCGGCGGCCAGTAGTCGAGGGTGACGCCGAGTTCGTGCGCGGCCCGCAGGGGGAAGTGCGGGTCGCGCATCAGCTCGCGGCCGAGCATCACCGCGTCGGCCTGGCCCGACGCCACGATCAGTTCGGCCTGGGCCGCGGTCGTGATGAGTCCGACCGCGCTGACCCTGGCATCCGCCTCGGCCTTGACGGATGCTGCAAGCGGCACCTGGTAGCCGGGCGAGAGCGGGATGCGCACGCCCGAGACGTTGCCTCCCGAGGAGATGTCGAAGAAGTCCGCCCCGGCCGCGGCCGCCCAGCCGGCCACCGTGGCGGTCTGCCGCTCGTCCCATCCGCCCGGCGCGTAGTCGGTCGCGGAGAACCGCACCAGCAGGGGAACGGTGTCCGCGATCGCGGAGCGCACCGCCTCGACCACGCTGAGGAGCAGCCGGGCGCGGTTCTCCAGCGACCCGCCGAACTCGTCGGTGCGGTGGTTGCTCAGGGGGGAGAGGAACTGGTGCAGCAGGTAGCCGTGCGCGGCATGGATCTCGACGACGTCGAAGCCGGCGCCCACCGCTCGACGGGCGGCGGCAGCGAAATCGCCGATGACGGCGTCGATCCCGGCCGCGTCCAGGGCAACCGGGGCGTCGTATCCGGGGAACGGCACAGCCGAGGCCGACACGGTCTGCCAGCCGCCGTCCTCCTCCGCCATCGTCCCGTGCCGATCCGCGCCCCACGCGGGCCAGACCGATGCCTTACGGCCGGCGTGGGCGAGCTGAATGCCCGCTGCCGCTCCCTGCGAGTGGATGAAGCGCACGATCCGGGTCCAGGCCTCGGCCTGCGCGTCGTTCCAGAGGCCGGTGTCGACGTCGGAGATGCGACCCTCGGGGCTGACCGCGCTCGCCTCCGCAATGACGAGGCCGGCGCCGCCGGCGGCCATCGAGCCGAGGTGCACCAGGTGCCAGTCTCCGGGGACGCCGTCCTTCTTGGCAATCGCGTACTGGCACATCGGGGCGACCCACAGGCGATTTCGGAAGGTGACTCCGCGCACGCTCAGCGGTTCGAACAGGGCGGCAGTGGTCACTGGGATCCTTGGGGGGCGCGGGTGACGGTCGGGCGCAGGGCGCGACTGACCAATCGATCTCGAAACAACCTATCGTGGGGGCATGGTAAAACGGCGGGGATGGCTGGAATGGGAAGCCGAGCAGGCTCGGGACTGGATCGCCGTGCCGGGGCGCACCGACGACAAGTACTCCCGCGGGGTCCTGGGGATTCACACGGGCTCCGATGACTACCCGGGCGCGGCGGTCCTCGGCGTCGAGGCGGCGCTGCGCACCGGCGTCGGCCTCGTGCGCTACCTCGGCCCCGAACGCGCATCGACCCTCGTGCTCCAGCGTCGGCCGGAGGTCGTCACCGTCCCGGGCCGGGTTCAGGCCTGGCTGCTGGGCTCCGGCATGAACCCCAGGGAGCGCGGTGCCGGGGCCACTGCGGCGCTCGAGCGCGCCCTCGCCGAGGGGCTGCCCACCGTCTGCGACGCCGGGGCCCTGGGCCTGGCCGGCCGGGCGACCGGGCCGACGGTGATCACCCCGCACTTCCGCGAACTGGCCGGCCTGCTCACCGCGGGCGGAAGCCCGGTGACCGCCGCCGAGATCGCGGCCGCCCCCGGCGAGTGGGCCATCCGCGCGGCTGAGGCGCTGCGGGTGACGGTGCTGCTCAAGGGCGCCGTGACCCACGTCGCCTCGCCCTCCGGCGCGCTCCTGACCGTCTCGACCGCGCCGGCCTGGCTGGCGACGGCCGGATCCGGCGACGTGCTCGGGGGCATCCTCGGAGCCCTGCTCGCGACCCACTCCGACCGGATCGCGGCTGATGCCGAATCGATCGCCGCGCTGGCCGCGACCGCAGCGCTGATCCAGGCGCTGGCCGCCGACCGGGCCTCGGCCGGCGGGCCGATCGCCGCCCTCGATGTGGCCGAGGCGGTGCCCGGGGCGATCGCGGAGCTGCTGGGCGCGCGCGGGGGAGAGTGAACGTGACCGCCCCGGACGCCCCGGCCGCCGTCGTTCGCGGCCGGCCCTTCGGCGCGAGGCGGACCGCGCTCTGGAGCGCATTCGGGCTCGTGCACGCGCTGCTGATCCTGCTCTGTTTCGTCAGCCCGGGCTGGCCGCTCGGTGACGTGGAGCAGGTGTACCGGTCCTGGGCCGAAGGGGCCGCGTCGGGGCGCTTCCAGGTCGGTATCGACACGCCCTTCGTCTACCCGATCCTGGCGTTCGGGCCGATCATCCTCGCTCTCGCCTTCGGACCGGCGCTGTACGCGGCCACCTGGCTCGGTATCGTCACGCTGCTGGATGCCGCCGCCTTCGCGCTGCTGCTCCGTCGCCCGGGGGAGGCCGCGACCCGTGCGGCCTGGTGGTGGCTCGGCTTCCTGCTCCTGCTCGGGCCCGTCGCCCTGGCCCGGATCGACTCGGTCACCGTGCCGATCGTGATCGTGGCCCTGCTCCTGCTCGAATCGCGCCCGCTCTGGGGGGCGGCGCTGCTCACGATCGCAACCTGGGTGAAGGTGTGGCCGTTCGCGGCGGTCGCCGCCCTGGTCGTCGCGTCGAGGGACCGCGGCCGGGTGCTGGCAACCGCCGCCGGAACGAGCGCCGTGATCGTGCTGATCGCCCTCATCCTCGGCAGCGGCCTCACCGCGTTCAGCTTCGTCACCGAGCAGACCGGTCGCGGCATCCAGATCGAATCATCGGTGGGGCTCGCCTGGATGTGGCAGGCTGCTGCCGGGCTGCCGGGCAGTTTCCTCTACTACGACCACGAGATCCTGACCTACCAGGTGACCGGGCCCGGCATCGATCTCGCCATCGCGCTGATGACGCCCCTCCTGGCGCTCGCCGTCGTCGCCGTGCTGCTGCTCGGCTGGCGCGCCATGCGGGACGGCGCCGGTTTCGACCGCCTGTATCCGCCGCTGCTGCTGGCCCTCGTGCTGACCCTGATCGTCTTCAACAAGGTGGGGTCGCCGCAGTTCATGGGCTGGCTGGTCGCCCCCGTCATTTTCGGGCTGCTGGTGCGCCCCGGCGCCTGGCGGACGCCCGCTGTGCTGGTCGCCGTCCTGGCCGGCCTGACCCAGCTGATCTACCCGCACCTCTACGACTGGCTGCTTCTGGCGCACCCCGCCATGGTCCTGCTGCTCACGCTGCGGAACCTGCTCGAGGTCGTCCTGCTCGGCTGGGCGATCCGGGAGATCTGGCGATCCCCACGTCCCGACTACCGGACCGGCGCACGCCGGCTCACCCCCGATCCGAAGGAGTAACCATGTTGGTCGCATTCTCAGTAGCCCCGTCCGGTGCCAACGACGCGGAGGGATCGGTGCACAACGCCGTCGCCGCGGCGGTGCGCGTGGTGCGCGAATCCGGCCTGCCCAACCACACCGACTCGATGTTCACGACGATCGAGGGGGAGTGGGACGAGGTGTTCGCGGTGGTCAAGGCCGCGACCGAGGCCGTCGCAGCCTGGGGGCCGAGGGTGTCCCTCGTGCTCAAGGCGGACATCCGAACCGGCCGACCCGGCGAGCTGACCGGCAAGGTCGAGCGCCTGGAAGCCGCGCTCAGGGAAGGCCGGGACACCACGCCGTAGGCTGGAGGCATGCCCCCCTCCACCCACGGGCCGACGCAGCTGTCGCCGGCCCGTATTCGTCTTGCCCTCTTCGCCCTGGCCCTGGGCGGCTTCGCGATCGGCTCGACCGAGTTCGTGGCCATGGGCCTGCTGCCCAACCTCGCCGCGGACCTGCTGCCGGGGCTTTACGCGGCGCAGCCGGATGTCGCCAACGCGCAGGCGGGCTGGCTCATCTCCGCTTACGCGCTGGGCGTCGTCGTCGGGGCGCCGACCATCGCCGCGGCCGCGACCCGCTGGCCGCGGAAGAAACTGCTGCTCGCCCTGCTCGTCGCTTTCACGCTCGGGACCATCGCCTCCGCCCTGCTGCCGAGCTTCGGGCTGGTGCTCGCGGCCCGGTTCGTCGCGGCGCTCCCGCACGGCGCCTACTTCGGTATCGCCTCCCTCGTCGCGGCCGACCTGATGGGGCCGGGCAAACGGGCCAGGGGCATCGCCGTGGTGCTCTCCGGCCTGACCATCGCCAACGTGATCGGCGTCCCCGCGATCACCTGGCTGGGCCAGGTCGCCGGATGGCGCGTGGCGTACCTCGCCGTGGCGGGCATCTTCGCGCTCACCTTCCTGGCCGTCGCCCTGGTCGTCCCCTTCCAGCCAGGGAACCCGCACAGCAGCATCCGGAGGGAACTGCGCGCGCTCGGCCGGCGGCAGGTGTGGCTGGCGCTCCTGATCGGCGCCATCGGTTTCGGCGGCCTCTTCGCCGTGTACACCTACGTCTCCCCGCTGGTGATGGACGTCACCGGCCTGGCCGCGTGGGCCGTGCCGATCGTGCTCGTCGTCATCGGCGCCGGCATGACCATCGGCAACCTGGTCGGCGGCGTGCTCGCGGACCGCAGCGTGCGGCGCACGATGTACGGCGCCTTCGGCGTCCTGCTGGTCGCGCTCTCCGCGCTGGCGCTCTCGGCGCAATTCCTGGCCGGGCTGCTGGCGGGCGTGTTCCTGGTCGGCGCGGCGGCTGCGGCCCTGGGGCCGACGATCCAGACCCGGCTGATGGATGTCGCGCACGACAGCCAGTCGATCGCCGCGGCACTGCACCACTCGGCGCTCAACGTCGGAAACGCCCTCGGCGCCTACCTCGGCGGCGTCGCCATTGCGGCCGGCCTGGGTTACGTCGCCCCGGTGTGGATCGGGCTGGGGCTCAGCGGGCTCGGCATCCTGCTCGCGGTCGTGACCTTCGCCATCGACCGTTCGCGCCGGCGGTTGGGCGTGCACGTGCCCTACGGAACCGCGGCGATCATGGTCGTGCCGGCCACCTAGCGATACCCCTGGCCAACGTGGGCCGCGCCGCCGTCCCTGACAGCGGCGAAGTTGTCAGTTGCCCGGCTATTTGGTTCTAAAGAGTATCTGTTAGAATCACGAATAATAACAATATTTTGTAAGTACCGATAAGCCGGGGAGTTCCTATCAAGAACCCATATCGTCCCGGAGCGGCGAACACGCCGCTCTTTCTTGCGGGGCGCGAAAGTCAGGAACGAATCCTGCGGGCGATACTCAGGGGAGCACCCGAGATCCCGGCCAACTATCGCATTACCGGGCTCCGCGGCGTGGGGAAGACCGTGTTGCTCAAGCACTTCGAAGAGGTCACGAAGGGGGAGCTCAACTGGGCCGTCGCCAGGCTGCAATTAGAGCCTCGACACAATCGCGAAGACGCCATCGTCGGAGTGCTTCACGATCTTCTCCTGGACGTACAGGCCCAAGTATCGCGGGCCGAGAGCCTTCGCCAAAAGACGGAGGCCGTCATCACTGGTGCGCGATCGGTGGCAACCATGACATTTGAAGATGTCACCGTATCCCTGGGCGGCTCGGCAAATTCGAAGGAATCCAACCTGGCAGCCGACCTTCTGGAAACGGTTCGGATCGCGGTGAAATCCGGAAGGGCCGGACTTGTCCTGATGCTCGACGAGGCGCAGGTACTCGTGGATGACAAGGACCGCGACGGGCAGCATCCGCTGTCGCTGCTCGTCGCCGCAATCAACACGCTCCAGGAACAGCAGGTGCCGATCGCACTCGTGTTGTGCGGATTGCCTACCCTGATCGCGAACCTCCTCAAGGCTCGAACTTACAGCGAGCGTATGTTCCGGGGAGAAGAGGTAGGCCGCCTGACGCGGGACCAGACACGTGAAGCGTTCCTTCGCCCACTGGATGGCACCGGTAGAGAGGCCAGCGAAGACCTCGTCACTGCGGTAATGGACGACGTGGAAGGCTATCCGTACTTCGTGCAACTGTGGGGTGCCGAACTCTGGGACGAGGCCGTCGACACATCATCGAATGTCTTGACCGCGGACCTGCTGAAGGGTCTCCGCGAGACGATCTTCAAACGGTTGGACCACGATTTCTACTCACCCCGGATCGACTCCCTGACGCCTGCCGAGCAGGACCTTCTCCTGCTCACCGGCGACTGCGATTATCCGCCGCTGCGGACGGCTGACATACACAAGGTCACTTCCCGCAAACAGGGCAACGTCAACGTCCTGATGGGTAGGCTAGCGGACCAGGGCGTGGTTTACCGGCTGCAAAAGGGACTCTACGAATACACGGCGCCCAAGTTTCACGAGTACCTGATTCGGCGCAAATCACGAACTATGTGGACGTAGTCGCGGGCGTTCCCGTCTACAGATCGATCGGTCGTGTATTGCGTTGCCGGCATGTGCACCAAGTGCCGGCTCAAGCAGCGATGCGGCGTCCTGGACCCAGCAGGGGCTAGTGCAGGATGAGTTCTCGAAACCATTCCGAGTCGAAGTTGTCCAGGGCAACGTCCAACACCTCAGGAGTTGGGTCGATCCCGAATGCGGCGTGTCCACGAGCACGAAGCCCGCTGACGGCCGATCCGTGCCCACAGCCGATATCGAGCTCCGTCGAACCCCGGCGAGCGAGCATGTCGACGAATCGGGCGTCGACCTCAAGATCCGTCCCGTCGATGATGTGCTGTCGCATCTTGGCCGCATACGCCACAAGCTGAGGGTCCGATTTCACATTCCGAGCCTTCCACACTGGGCACCCAGCGCCGATGGGGCTGCGAGTCGCTCGTCACACACCGACCGGAGTGGACGCCGGAAGCCGAACACTTTGCGGGTCTGGCTCGCGAGCCTCGCAGCTAAAATCACATCATGACCACCCACGGCGAATTCCCGATTGCTGAGTTCGGATTCCCGGGCCCGCTTCGGGATCGGCTGGTCGCCGCCATCCTGGTGGGTACGAAGACCTCCACAAGCTCGACGCTCGTGGAGTACTCAATAGAGGACGAACCGCTGCCGGTCATCGGGAACAAACAGACGGTCGTGGATTCCAACAATTGAGGCGCTCGGCCGGGCAGTCCTGTAGTCCTCGTCTCGGCAGCCGAACCTTTGCCGGGACAACCATGGGTCGCCAAACGCTGCCGCGTAAAGGGCTCGCGTTCGTAGCGAGAAATAGGCGCCCCCCTCTGGCCCGGATCGCAGTGAGCGCGTCCTCAAGGTGCGTCCCGCTGTTACGTGCCTGATGTGGCGGAGCGTCCGCCGTAACTCACGACTGCGGCCGGGTAACCGCACGCGCCGGAGCGACGGCGGCATTCAGGATCGTGCGGCCGGCAAGTGGCTGCTCGAGGTCGACGGTGAACGGTGTTGGCGGATTCGACACGCAAGTCCCGCCCGTGCTCGGTTGAACTCCGATGACGAGTTCCACGGTGGTCTTAGTCTCGATGAGCTCGATGAGCTCGATCCGATCGATCGCCAGCTGGCCCGAGTTGCACTCCCGCTCAGTGACGAGCAAGGCGATCCGTTCGTCGCCACTCTGAGGCAGTGCATCCGGGTCGAGCGTCACTCCAGCCTCGGTGAACGAACCGAGATCAATCGTCGGCGTGCAAAGCGTTGATCGATGAAGACCCCATGGCGCCTCGAGTGGAATTGCCTGCTCTGCGGCGGCGGCGATCGTGATCAGGGCGTATGAACGGATGTCCCCTGCACCCAGATCGACGGGCTCGTCGAGTTCGTGCATGATGGTCACGAGTTCTGCGCTCTCGTGTGCGATCAGCCATTCGGAGAGTGGCTCTTCGATGCCAAGCGCGGGGTCATCGAGCACGGACAGGACCTCGGCCGGCAGCTCGGTGGCCGGCCTTGGTGTGGTCAGCGCCTGTGTTGGCACGGGGGTGCCTTGGCACATGAGCATCTCGTCGGGTTTGCTGCTGAGTGCCGACTCCTCCATCGGGCTGGGTTCCGCACCCGGTGGCGAAACGGTCGCAGCACACGCAGCGAGCAGGAGGACGCTGAGAGCAGCCGGTATTGCGAACGCGACGACGGCCGAGCGATGCCGTGCCTCTTTAGGAGATGCTCGCCGCTCTGACTGTCGTCCCATATCGTGATCCTACCCAGCGCCACGGGCAGCCGGTAGTAGCTCGTCCCAACCCCTTTGCCAGGGGCGTCTCAGTCGCGCTCTGCGTCGTTGCGCGATGCCACCTGAACAGGCGAGCGACCAGCGGGTCGTCAAGCTGCGCGCCCGAAAGACGTCCGCAAGCGGGAGGCGCAACGGGCACAGAATCCGCCGCCAGGCCTTCGAACCTCCATAGAGCGGTGGGGGTCTCGCTTGGGAACCCCTGACGGGCGGTTAATCGGTCTGGAGCAGGATTCCGTCGCGGATGGCGCGCTTGCGCAGGGCGACCTTCGTGCCGACGTCGTGGCCGGCCAGGCGGTACTTCTCCCGGATGCGCTTGAGGTACGACTTGGCCGTTTCCTCGGAGATGCCCAGCTGGTAGGCCACGGCCTTCACGGGCTCACCGGCGCCGTAGAGAGCCATCACGCGGCGCTCCTGCGCGCTCAGGCGGGGGGAGTCCCCGTCTGAGCCGGCGTTGAGGGCGAGGTCGAGTTCGGCCGAGATGTACGATTCGCCGTTGTAGGCCGCGCGGATCGCCTCGACGATCATGCCGGCCTCTTCGCTCTTGACGAGGTAGCCGAGCGCGCCGGCGGCGAGCGCCTCCCGCACCAGGGCCGGCTCGGAGTAGGTGCTCATGAGCACGGTCTTGACGCCCGTCGTCTTCAGCGTCGAGATCTTCAGCGACACGGGAATGTTGTCTTTGAGGTCGAGGTCGAGCAGCACGACATCGACCGGGAACTCGGGGTGGGTGAGCAGCTCCGGCCAGGTCGTCACGGCGGCCACCATGTCGATGTCGTCGGCGGCGCCGCGGATCCACTCGGTGAGGGCACCCAGGAGCATTCGGTGGTCGTCGACCAGGGCCAAGCGGATGGGACCGTTGCTGTGCGTCACTGCTTCCTCCAACTGCCTCTGGCCCCGGTAGGCCACCTGGGAATCCTAGGCGTCCGCGGGATTGTCGACACTGCATTCGATATCCACGCGAAGACTTCCGTCCCGAATGGTATCGACGTGAGGGCCGACTATTCGGATAGCTTGCCACGTCTCGGGGTCTACTCGGCGGCGTGGCACACCTGTCGTCACCAATTCGATCGGGAATCGGACCTTCTTGCGAGAAACCGCGCCATGGGTGGGCGATATCGGCCCCAGGGTGAGCGAAACCGTCGACGCGGTCCGGGCGGTGTCGCTGATCAACAGCCAGATCGTGAGCAGGAGGGCATCGCGCTGGCTCGGCGCCAGCAGCCCGGCGAGCCCGGATGGGTCCTGCACTGTCACGGACGGGCCGAGGAACTCCGATTCGGTGACGGCGTGGTGCAGCCAGGTCTCGGTGCGGCCGTTGATGAGGTGGAGCCGCAGCTGCGTCGCGAGGGAAGCCGCAGTGGAGGAGGTCTCCGGTGCCAGCGGCAGGGGAGTGCGCCCCTGCGCGACGTCGTCGAGGAGCGTCTCGGCGTCGAGGTCGAGCCGGGCCAGCTCCTCCGAGGCGAGCATGCCGACGGCGTAGCGGGGCTGGGAGACGGTGCTCTGCACCAGGACCAGGTCCAGTTCCAGCTCCACCATCCGACGGAACGACCGCACGATGATCACACCGAGCACCGGCGGGACGATGCCGAGGGCGATGCTGAGGATCTCGGGGGCCAGGGTGAGCAGGCTGGCGCGGTCCTCGATGAGTGCCGCACCGGCCGTCAGCACGCCGAGCACCCACGTTGCCGCCAGCACATCGCGGGGCTCGCGCAGGGTGACCAGGCCGGTGAGCATCGCCCCGACGGCCGGGGCAGCGGTGGGGTAGACGTCGGCGTAGGACTGGCCGGCCGACCCGGCCAGGTCGAGGATGACGACAACCGCGCCGGTGATGAGCGCGAACGCGAACAGCCAGGGCGGCATCCGCGTGGACGATCTCTGCACGACCGCGACCGTGAAGACCGTGGCGATGAGCAGGATCAGCCAGGCGGCCAGGCTTGGCAGCGGGCTCGGCGTGCTGGGCAGTTGAACCACGAAGCGCCAGAACAGGAAGACGGCGATCGATCCGCCGCTGAAGACCAGTCCGACACCCAGGTGCCGGCCGCCGAGGCCGTTCGGGTCGGCGCGGGCGGCCTTGACGATGCGGCCCGTCCGGCGCAGGCTCCGGCGCGCGTCCGGGCGTGTGGTGCCGGGACTCGCGGGGGCCTGGCCTGCGGCGCCGGCGGTCAGGGAGGCACGGCTCACCGCGCCCGGAATGGCCGCGCCCGGTTCCACGGTCGGGCGGCTCACTTGGGCACCTCGAGCACAACCGTCGTGCCCGACCCGGGCGACGAGAACAGGCGGGCGTTGCCGCCGACGTCCCGGAGCCTGGCCACGACCGACTCGGTGAAGCCCAGACGTTCGCTGCCGACTCCGTCGAGGTCGAAGCCGACCCCGGCGTCGGTGACCATCGCGCGGACGGTGGTGTCGTCATCCGTGATCGTCACATCGGCGCGTTTGACGCCGGAGTGGCGACGCACGTTCTCCAGGCACTCGCCGAGGGCGAGCAGGAAGGAATCGAGGACCGTGCTGGGCAGCAGGACCTGCCCGCTGCCGTGCCAGTCCACCTCCAGCCCCATCCGGCCGAAGCGCTGTTTGACCGACTCGAGCGTGTTGCCGAGGGTGGATTCGCTCGCCGGTTCCAGTGTGTACACGCCCGAACGCCGCGGCGTGGGCAGCCCGCCCAGGCGCAGCTGCCGCAGCAGCCGGGCGTCGTCCCCGGCCTGTTCCCGCAGAGCGTCGGGGCTGACCCCGACGCCGGAGTGTGCGAGCAGGGTGAGGGTGGCCAGGACGGTGTCGTGCAGGAGTCGCGCGTCCTGCCGGCGTTGCGCTTCGAGCTCGCTCGCATGGCGTTCGGCGCGGTGGGCGCGCCCGATCGCGGCGATGCGCTGCATCGCACGAGGGATGCTTTGGCCCATCCACCACCCGCCGAGAGTGGTGGCGAACCATCCGGAGATCGTCAGGGCCAAGGGAACGATGGTGCCGTTCGAGGTGACCGTGGCGGCGACGACGCTGGCCACGGTGAAGCCGAGCACGGATCCCAGGGTCACCAGCCGGGACAGGCTCACCACGAGGACGATCGCCACGGAGCTCATCGCCCCGGCAGCGACGGCCGCGATGACGGATTCCTCGACGAGGTTCATCCGGGGTTCGGGCGGCCGTCCGAAGCCGATCAGCAGGATGACGGCCATGCCGGTGAGCACGGTCATCACCACCCAGCGGATCGCGCCGGTGCGGCCGAGCAGGTACTGCCAACCGGCCATTGTCAGCACGAGCAGCACGCAGCCGAGAAGAATATCGGGGGCCAGGCCGCCCGGGACGAGCATGCACAGCAGCGCCGTGATGGAACCGGCCAGGCCGGTCGCGCGGGCCGCTCGACGCAGCAGGCGGTCGCGCTCTTTCAATAAGCGGTCGCGCTCTGTGAAGGTGCGTTGCATGGTCGCCTGTCGTCTGACGCGTGAGATGCGTTACACAGCACCATATCGGGCCGGAGGTGCCGACGTCGCCCGGCGCGAGGCTGCGCGGAGCATCCGGACCAGAACCAGCCCGGTGACGACGGCCATGCTCACGGCCATCAGGGCGCCGGCGCACACTCCGATCACCAGGGTGAGCCACAGCGCCTGGCCCGGCTGCCAGAGCGGGGTCGCCACCGCGAAGAACACCGACAGCCCCA
Source organism: Cryobacterium sp. Sr8 (assembly GCF_004403225.1). NCBI lineage: Bacteria > Bacillati > Actinomycetota > Actinomycetes > Micrococcales > Microbacteriaceae > Cryobacterium > Cryobacterium sp. Sr8. The sequence continues at coordinate 162,008 of NZ_SOHO01000070.1, forward strand.
CGCACCAGGCCGCAGCCGTGCCGGCCACCCACCAGCCGCTCCCGGCCAGGTGGCGGCGCAGTTCCAGCCACTGGGCGAAGCCGATCGAACAGAGGAGCACCGCCGCGGCGAGGGCGCCCACGGCGATCTGCGCGCCGAGCGGCCAGGCCGGCCAGGCCTCGGGGTCGCTCCACAGCAGCAGCCCGATGAACCAGGCGATCGCGCCGCCGCGACCGCGGTGCCGGCAATCCACCGGGCCGCCGAGAGAGCGGGGAGCCGGCGGGTCAGCACGTGCGCCTGGGACCAGCCGAGCAGCGCCCCTTCGGCGGCGCCCGCCGCCACCAGGGCCGCCGTGACCATCGACGGGTTCAGCAGGGTTGCCGCCACCTGCGCGAGCGCCGGCGCCAGGAACCCCACGGCCTCTCCCGCGCTCACCCAGGCGACCCAGGTCAGGAGGAGGCGGGAGTCCGCACGCGCCGGAAGTGACGCTCCCCTGGGCATCAGGCCGTGCTGGGCGCCACGGCCTCGTTTCGCCTGGCGGCGGCCGGATCAGTGCCGCCCAGGTCGAGGCGGAAGGGCGGATACTCGTCCCGCATGAGGGCGGTGTACACGATCACCCGGTACGACCACCGGTTCAGCCCCAGGATCAGGTCGAACAGCGCCCGCCGGTAGCGCCCGGTGAACAGCAGGATGACGGCGGCGACCAGGACCAGCACCCCGAGCAGCGACAGGCCGGCGTTCGGGACGAAATCGGTCCGGCCCTCGGCGTAGCTGTACGTCATGACGCCGGTCGTGACATCGTCCGAGGGCGCGCGCCAGGCCCAACCGCCGACGGTGAACGCGGCCACGATCAGGAGGTGCGGGATGGCGAGCAGCCACGATTTGACCAGCACCAGCCCCCGGGAAAGCCGCTCCGGGTAGTCGACCTCGAGTTCGGCGGGCTAATCAGCCGGCGAGAGCGTGAACGGCGGATATCGATCGGTTCCGAGGGCCGAATACGAGTAGAAGGCCACCCGCCAGCTCCAGCGGAGCACTCCGACGTTGAACGTGAAAATGGATTCGGGGTACCGGCCGGTGAAGAGGATGGCGAACCAGGCGATGATCGAGCTGAACACGAACGCTATCCAGAGGAACACCAGCACGAAGATGTGCGGGATCACGAGGAACCACTTGACCAGCCACATCCAGTTGGAGAGCTGGGGGTCCAGTTCGCCGTACAACCGCGCGGGGGTAGGCCCACGACTCGGGCTCGCCGGCCGGAACGGCGGCCATCGCGGCGGCGCCACCGCCGGCGGCGCCCGCGCTCGCCGGTCCCGGAGCCGGTCCCGCTCCGACGGCCGGACCCGCTCCGACGGCCTGGCCCGGGCCGGGAGGGGTGCGCGACCGCCCGAGGCCGATCGCGCCGGCCACGACGAGCATGATGCCGATCAGCAGGAGGAGGCCGCCGCCGATCAGCAGCCCGACGGCCAGTGGCCCGAGCAGATCGGACCGCGCTCCCGCCTGTAGGGACACGTCCACGCCGGGGCTCGCGTCCGCGTTCATCACGACGACGGCCCAGTTTCCGGACTGGATGTCCCACTCGAGTTGCTGTTCGCCCGAACCGGAGACCGATTCCGTCCACCAGGTCTGCTCGTCCGGCGGCTCCGGCTCGTTGGGTCCGGCCACGTCGTCGTACTCGGCCCGGAACGGGGCGAAGGTCATCTGCCTGAGCACGGTGTGGTTCACGCCGGCCAGGTACTGGTCGACGTCGGCCTGGGGTGCAATCCCGATGAAGATCTCCCCGTCCTGCCCGACCGACGTGGCCCGGAGCCTGATCGTTCCGACGTCGAAGGGGAGTCCGGTGGACACGCCCATGTCGGCGTCGGAGTGAGGCGAGGTGAGGGCGTAGGTGTCGACCGAGAACGTACGGGCGGGGGTTTCGAGGAAACCGCCCGACCGTTGCTCGGAATTGGCCCAGGCCGCGACGATCCCGCCGCTGACCACACCCATCCCCAGCAGGGCGAGGAGCATTCCGATCACGAGCATGACCACGGATCCTGGCTTCATGGCTGACGTCCTCTCGGCAAGCGCGCCGTCCCCTGATCCCCTTCAGGTTTTACCCGAATCCGGCGGCTGTCAACCCCGGCGGACGGACCTCGTCAGCGGAGGAGCCGGGCCAGCTGGGAGCCGACGGCATCGTGTTCGATCAGGAACCCGTCATGCCCGTAGGGAGACTGGAGCACGACCGGGTCGCTGCCGTCGATGTTGTTCGGAAGATGGGCGGCGATGGTCCGCTGGCCGTCGACAGGGAAGAGCCGGTCGCTGTCGATCCCAAGGACGAGGGTCCTGGCGGTGATCCGGGCGAGCGCGGAAGGCACGCCGCCGCGCCCTCGACCGATGTCGTGGGAGTTCATGGCCAGGGCGAGGACGATGTAGCTGTTGGCATCGAATCGGCGGGTGAACTTGTTGCCGTGGAAGTCGAGGTACGACTCCACCGCGAAACGGCCGCCGGCGCCGAGGGGGCTGATGTCGCTTTGCCAGCCGCGCTCGAAGCGCAGATTGAGCTCGGACGGGCTGCGGTAGTTGAGCAGCGCCATCCGCCGGGCCAGGGAGAGGCCCCTGGTCGGGCCGTCGCCGTCCGCGGCGTCGTAGTAGTCGCCGGCGCGGAAGAGCGGGTCGGTGCGAATGGCCTCGATCTGCACCGAGTTGTGCGCGATCTGGTCGGCGGTCGACACCGGGGGCGCGGCGAGGATGGCGAGGCGTTCGACCCGGGCCGGCTTCTCCACCGCCCACTCCAGCGCGTGCATCCCGCCCATCGAGCCGCCGATGACGGCCGCCCAGCGGTCGATCCCGAGCCGGTCGGCGAACGCGACCTGCGCGGCGACCTGGTCGCGGATGGTCAGGTAGGGGAAACGGGTGCCCCATTCCGCGGCGTCGGGCGCCAGCGAGGACGGGCCGGTGCTGCCCTGGCAGCCGCCGAGCATGTTCGGAGCGACGACGAACCACCGGTCGGTGTCGATAGCCAGGCCCGGACCGACGATCCCGCCCCACCACCCGGCGGTGTGGTGCCCCGGTCCGGATGGTCCGACCACGTGGCTGTCGCCGGTGAGGGCGTGCAGCACGAGCACGGCGTTGTCGCCCGTGGGCGAGAGCGTGCCCCAGGTCTCGTAGGCGATCCGCACGGCGCCCAGGCTGCTCCCGGCCTCGAAGTGCAACGGGCCGACATCCAGGAACCGCCGGTGACCGACCGGGTCGCCGTCACGCCAGGCACCCGTGGCCGGAGGCTTGCCGAGCAGCGAGCGCGCCTGGGCCTCGGTGATGAAGCTCGACGGGACCGTGTCAGCGGCGGATTGCCATTCCATAGGCCTCCATTCTGCCGCGCGATTCAGTTCCCGGCCCGTTTGTGACGCCGGACCGGCGAATTCGACGGAGGTCCCTTCGCCGCGGGACCGAAATCGGCCCGCAACGCCCGGTGAGGGGGGAATCTCCGTCGAATTGCCGGCGGCGCGGCCGGCGGTCGTTCGGCTAGGCGTTGGCGCGGGAGGCGGCCACGACCGCGCGAGCCGCGGCGAAGCCGATCTCGAGGTCCGCCTTGAGGTCGGCGATGTTCTCGATGCCGACCGACAGGCGCACCAGCCCGGGGGTGACGCCGGCGGTGAGCTGCTGCTCGGGGGTGAGCTGCGCGTGCGTCGTCGACGCCGGGTGGATGACCAGCGACCGCACGTCACCGATGTTCGCCAGGTGGCTGAACAGCTCGAGGTTGTCAACCAGCTCGCGGCCGGCATCCACCCCGCCCTTGAGTTCGAACGACAGCACGGCTCCGACGCCCAGGGGGGCGTATTTGTTGGCCGCCGCGTACCAGGGGCTCGACGGCAGGCCCGCGTAGTTGACCGAGGCGATGTCGGCGTGGTTCTCGAGCCACTCGGCGATCTCCTGGGCGTTCTGCGTGTGGCGCTCGACCCGGAGGCTGAGGGTCTCGATGCCCTGGATGAGCTGCCAGGCGCTGGCCGGCGCGATCGCGGCGCCGAGGTCGCGCAGCAGCTGCACGCGCGCCTTGATGATGTACGCGATCCCGTCGCCGACCGCGCCCGTGTAGCTGGCGCCGTGGTACGACGGGTCGGGCTCGGTGAGTCCGGGGAACTTCTCCACGTTCTTCGACCAGGCGAACTTTCCGCCGTCGACGACGATGCCGCCGATGACCGCGCCGTGCCCGCCGAGGAACTTCGTGGCGGAGTGCACGATGATGTCCGCGCCATGCTCGAACGGGCGGATCAGGTACGGGGTGGCGATCGTGTTGTCGACGATCAGCGGCACGCCCGATTCGTGGGCGACATCGGCCACGAGGGAGATGTCGAGCACGTTGATCTTCGGGTTGCCGATGGTCTCCGCGAAGAAGAGCTTGGTGTTGGGGCGAACCGCGCGGCGCCACTCGTCGGCGTCGTCCTGGTTCTCCACGAACGTCGTCTCGATGCCGAGCTTGGCGAGCGTGTACTTGAAGAGGTTGTAGGTGCCGCCGTAGATCGAGCTGGACGACACGATGTGGTCGCCGGCCTGGGCGATGTTGAGCACCGCGAACGTCGTCGCCGACTGGCCGGACGCCAGCAGCAGCGCAGCGGTGCCGCCCTCGAGGGCCGCGACGCGCTCTTCGACGACCGCCTGCGTGGGGTTCTGGATGCGCGTGTAAATGTTGCCGAACTCGGCCAGCGCGAACAGGTTCTGGGCGTGCTGCGCGGAGTTGAACACGTACGAGGTGGTCTGGTAGATCGGCGTGGCCCGCGCGTTGGTGACCGGGTCGGGGCTGGCGCCGGAGTGTACCTGCTTGGTTTCGAACTTCCAGGCTGAAGTGTTATCGCTCATGAGGTGGGTCTCCCTTGGGTCCGGGGCGGGCGTGGACCGTCCATCGCTCTGCAGCGAGCCTAAACACGCAGGTCCACACCGGCAACGGTGCCCGAAACACGACGTCACATCTGCGCCGGACCGACCGATTTGCCGGGGCGGACGCCGCTGTGATCAGCGCGGTTCGCCCGGGGGGAGCACGATTGTCCCGGTGAGGGTGGCCGGTTCCCTGCGGAACAGCCAGCGCGCACGCGGTTCGACGAGCGGCCGGAACACCCTCCGCACGACGCCCTGCGAGAGCAGGACCGAGATCCCCACGCTGAGCAGCATCATGGCGGGGAGCACCCAGGCCGGCTGCGGGCCGTCCAGCACGCCCGACTCGCGGAACGGGAACAAGACGAAGCTGTGCAGCAGGTAAATGTACATGGTGGCGGCGCCCAGCTTGCTGAACCAGGTGAGGCGTCGGGGCACGAGCACCAGGAACGCCACGATCAGGCCGAAGGCGAGCAGCATGAGGCAGAGACGGATGACGCCGGCCCAGACCTGGTCGTACCCGATCGTGCCGTACGACTCGTCATAGAGCAGGAAGCGGCGAACCTTCAGCTCGCGCAGCCGGTCGATGCTGAGCACGATGACGACCGCCAGGGCGGTGAACAGGGCCAGGGCGCCCGCGCGCCAGCGCCACACCACCCCCGGGCCGAGGGCCAGCCAGCGGCCGGTGAGCTGGCGCTGGCGCAGGTGCCAGCCGAAGACGAAGAAGGGCAGCAGGCCCAGGGTTCGGGTGAGGGCGAAGGTCGCGTCGAGCGACTCGATGTAGCCCGCGCCGACGGAGATGAGGATGCTGATCAGCAGCGGATAGCGGAGCAACACCAGGTAGGGCAGCGAGATCCGCCAGATCGCGATCGCGATCAGGAACCACAGCGTCCAGGAGGCAGAGGCGTAATCGAGCCAGAAGTTGCCGCCGAGCAGCCAGCGCACGAGCGTCCAGATCGTTTCGAAGATCAGGTACGGGAAGGCGATGTCGGTCAGCAGCCGGTGCAACTGCCGGGTACCGGGCGGCCCCGACTTGGCGAAATACCCGCTGACGGCCACGAACAGGGGCACGTGGAACGCGTAGATGAACAGGTACACCTCGTAGGCGACATCCGACTCGGAAATGAGTTTGAGGATGGCGTGACCCATCACCATGAGGGTGATCGCGATCCAGCGGGCGTTGTCCCAGATCGGGACCCGCCTTTTCTGGGCTGTCGTTGCGGCTGCGCCTGTGGTGCTCATTAGCCCCATTCTCCCTGCAGAATAGAGGAATGGGTACACGCAGAGTGGTCGTAACCGGTGCGAGTTCGGGAATCGGGGCTGCCAGCGTGCGCCTGTTCCGGCTTCGAGGGTGGGACGTCGTCGGGGTCGCGCGGCGTGCCGACCGTCTCGCGGCGCTCGCCGAGGAGACCGGCGCACAGGTCTTCACGGCCGACCTGACCCGGCAGGCCGACGTCGACGCGCTGCGCGACTTCCTGGCCGCGACCGGCCCGGTGCACGCCCTGGTCAACAACGCCGGCGGCGCCCTGGGCCTGGACACCGTCGAGAACTCGAAGATCGAGGACTGGGCCTGGATGTTCGAGATCAACGTGCTCGCCGTGAAACGGGTGACCAGCGCCCTGCTGCCCCTCCTGCGTGCTGGAATCTCGTCGGGCGGCGGCTCGGCCGACGTCGTGACCATCACCTCGATCGCCGGCCACGTCAATTACCTCGGCGGCGGCGGCTACAACGCGGCAAAGTCCGCCGCGCACGCGATGACGGAGGTGCTTCGCCTGGAACTCAACGGCGAACCCATCCGGGTGATCGAGATCGCCCCCGGCATGGTCAAGACCGACGAATTCGGCCTCGTGCGCTTCGGCGGCGATGTGGAGAAGGCGGTCGCGGCGTACGAGAACATTCCGAACCCGCTCACCGCGGAGGACATCGCCGAGACGATCGTCTCGAGCGTGGAGCGCCCGGCACACGTCAACCTCGACCTGATCACGATCAAGCCGGTCGCCCAGGCTGCGCCGACGAGGATCGCCCGGGGCGAACTGCGGATGCGGGACTGACCGACCCCGGATCCGGGCTCAGTCAGCAATGTTCCAGACCCGGAGCGTTCCGTCGGAGGAGCCGGAGACGGCGAAGCGGCCGTCAGGGGTGACTGCAACGGCCTGGACAGCGGTGAGGTGGCCCTCCAGTGTGTGGAGTAGGCGCCCGGAGGGCAGATCCCACACCCGCACGGTCTTGTCGGAGGACCCGGACACAACCCTTTGCCCGTCGGGAGTCACAGCGAGCGCCCAGATCGGACCTGCGTGACCCTTCAGGGTTTGCACCGTCGCCCCGGAGGCCAGCTCAAGAACCCGCACTGTCCTGTCGGTGCAGCCGGAGAGAACCAGGCACCCGTCGGGGCTCACGGCGACGCCCCCAACAAAGCGGTTGCCCGGCAAGGTGCTCACCGCCGCCCCCGATGCCAGATCCCAGACTCGAAGCGTCCAATCCTCGGAGCCGGAAACAGCCCAGCGCCCGTCGGGAGTCACAACCACCGTGCGCACTGGCTTCTTGTGGCCCGCCAGGGTGTGAAGCAGGCGCCCGGACGTCAGATCCGACACCCGCACCGTCGTGTCGCGGGATCCTGACACAAGGGATTGTCCATCGGGTGTCACCGCGACCGCCATGGTGTTCCCGTCAAGCGTCTGAAGCGGGCGCCCCGTGGCCAGGTCCCAGACCGTGGTTGGCCCGTTGACTTCGCCGCCAAGGGCGCACGCCCCGTCGGGCGTCACAGCCACCGAGTACGAGCCACCGGGAGCAAGAGTGCGTAGCAGCCTCGTCGATGCCTCAACCGGGGGCGGTTGACCGGTCCGTGTCCCCGAGGCCACCATATTCAAGCCAAAGGCGGTGGGTCCCACGCCGAGCACAAACAGTGCCAACAACAAGGACGTCGTGGTGTTCGCGAAGTCGGTTCCCTCGGGATTCCAGCCGCTCGTGAAGTGCCTGACGAGGTAGAGGGAGCAGTACCCGATCACGGCGAGACCGAGGAAGGTCAGCACGATCCCGGCGAGACTCCACGCCACGGCACTGGTGGCCTTCCTGGCGCGCCGACCGCTCATCATCGCCACCTCCCGCCCCGTTGGCCCGGAGTCCTCGCCCCTGCGTGACCGGCATGTGCCTCTCAACAGGTTCAACCTAGTCCTCGCACCGACACAGGACCATGTCGTGGGACCCAGCTCACCCTCGCGGAGGGTGGACGAAGGCCGGGGGCGAACTGCGGATGCGGGACTGACCGACCCAGGACTGCTGTCAGCTGCCTTCGCCGGCGCCGTGGACGGCCCGTTGCAGGTCGTCGAGCACGGTCGGATCCTCGATGGTCGGCGGAACCGTGTACGGCTCGCCGTCCACGATCTGCCGGATCGTCTTGCGCAGGATCTTGCCTGAGCGGGTCTTCGGCAGCCGTTCCAGGATGGTCACGTCGCGGAAGGCCGCGACCGGGCCGACGTGCTCCCTGACCAGCCCGATGAGTTCGGCGGCGAGGGTGTCGTGGTCGATCTGCTCGCCGGCCTTCAGCGTGACAAAACCGGCAGCGCGCTGCCCCTTGAGCGCGTCGTGCACGCCGACGACCGCGCACTCCGCGACGGCCGGATGCAGGGTGAGCACCTCCTCGAGGGAGCCGGTCGACAAACGGTGGCCGGCCACGTTGATCACATCGTCAGTGCGGCCCATCACGTACAGGTAGCCGTCCTCGTCGAAGTGGCCGGAGTCCCCGGTCGCGTAGTAGCCAGGGAAGGCCGACAGGTAGGCGCTCGTGTACCGGTCCTCGCTGCCCCAGACCCCCATCAGGGTGCCAGGCGGCAGGGGCAGGCGGATGGCGATGTTGCCTTCTTTCCCCCGCTTGACCGGCTTGCCCTTCGAGTCGAGGATCTCGATGTCGTAACCGGGCACGGGCACGGTGGCCGACCCGGGCCTGGTCGGGAGGGCCTCGATGCCGCGCGGGTTCGCGCAGATCGCCCAGCCCGTCTCGGTCTGCCACCAGTGGTCGACGACCGGGCAGTGCAGGCCGTTGTTGGCCCAGTGGAACGTTTCCGGGTCGAGGCGCTCACCGGCCAGGAACAGGCTGTCCAGGCTGGACACGTCGTGCTTCGCCAGCTCGCGCAGCCCCGGGTCGACCCGCCGGATGGCGCGGATCGCGGTCGGGGCGGTGAACAGCACCTTGACCTTGTAGTCCTCGACGACACGCCAGAAGGCCCCGGCATCCGGTGTGCCGATCGGCTTGCCCTCGTAGATCACCGTGGTGGCGCCGACCAGGAGCGGGGCGTAAACGATGTAGGAGTGGCCGACCACCCAGCCGACGTCGGAGGCGGCCCAGTACACGTCGCCGGGACCGACGTCGTAAATGTTGCGCATCGACCAGGCCAGGGCGACGGCGTGCCCGCCGTTGTCGCGCACGATCCCCTTGGGGCTGCCGGTGGTTCCTGAGGTGTAGAGGATGTACAGCGGGTCGCCTGAGCGCAGGCTGACCGGCCCGGCCGGGGTGGCCGTCGCCTCCTCGTCGGCCCAGTCCAGCCAGGTGGCGTGGGTGTCGTGGGTGTAGTCGGCTGCGCTGCCGGGAACCGCGTCACGGCCCCGCACGATGACGGTCTTCACCGATCCGGCGCTGAGCTTCAGGGCGCGCTGCACGAGCGGGAGGTATTCGACCGCACGACCCGGTTCGAGGCCGCCGGAGGCGGTGACGATGACGCCGGGGCCGGCGTCGTCGATGCGCACGGCCAGTTCGCTGGCGGCAAAGCCGCCGAAGACGACGGAGTGAATGGCGCCGATGCGGGCGCAGGCCAGCATGGCGACGATGGCCTCCGGGATCATCGGCAGGTAGATGATCACGCGGTCGCCTTTGTCCACGCCGTTGGCGCGGAGCACTCCGGCGAACCGGGCCACGCGCTCGAGCAGCTCGCTGTAGCTGAGCGACAGCCTCGTGCCGGTCATGGCCGAGTCGTAGATCAGGGCGGCCTGGTCGCCGCGGCCGGCGAGCACATGCCGGTCGAGGGCGTTGTAGCTCGTGTTCAGCTCCCCGTCGGGAAACCAGTGCGCGGCGCCGGGGGCGCGCTCGTCCAGGGCGACGGTCGGGGGAGTGACCCAGTCGATTCCGCGCGCGGCATCGAGCCAGAACTCGCCCGGCGATTCGATGCTCCGCGCCCAGGTCTCGCGGTAGCCGGCGTGTGGTTCGCCCGTCATGTTGAACCTCTCCATTGAGCCCTCTGTATACAAAGGATGCTCGAAGTATTGCACAAGTGACGCCTGAAGCGCATAGTATGACCGTTGTGTATACACAAACCGATTCTGGGGTCCGCGAGCCTGTCACCGCGAGCGAGCCGCTCACCGCCAGCGAACGGGCCTACCGGCAGCTGCGCGTCGAGATTCTCGATGGGGACCTCCCGCCCGGCACGGGCCTGCTCGAGGTGGAGCAGGCCGCGCGCATCGGCGTCTCGCGCACCCCGCTGCGGGCGGCTGTGGCCCGGCTCATTTCGGACGGCCTCGTGGCCGGGCGCAGCGGTCGGGGGTTTGTGGTCACCGAGATCTCGATCGAGCGGATCCGCGAGCTGTACGAGCTGCGCCAGGCGCTCGAAGAGCAGGCCGCCCGACTCGCGGCACTGCGCCGCGACCCCGCCGTCTTCCGGGCCCTCCGCGAACAGTTCGTGTCGGCTCCCGAGCTGCTCCTCCAGGGCGAGGACGGCATCCACCGCTACTACGACCTGATCGACGACCTCGAGCGGGCCATCGACACGGCCGGCGCCAACCCGTACCTGGTCGGCGCCCTCGATGCCGTACGCACCCACCTTTCCCGCATCCGCCGACTGGCCAGGGGCAACCAGGCCCGCCTGCGGGCGGCCGCGACCGAACACCTCCTGATCATCGACGCGATCATCGCCGGCGACGCCAACCTGGCCGCCCACGCGACCCATGTCCATCTCCACCAGAGCCTCACCAGCGTCCTCGCGGCGATTGATGAGGAGACGGCCAACCGGGCCGACTGACCGAAAGGATTCATCGTGCAGCTCCACAACGTACGAGTACACCGCAGCGACGAGAATCTCGCCAGGGGAAGCCAGCTGGCCTGGAAGATCGCCGAGGTGGCAACCGATCCGGTAGAGGTGACCCCGGAGGTCACCGAGATGGTGATCAACCGGGTGATCGACAACGCGGCCGTTGCCGCAGCCTCGCTCACCCGCCGCCCGGTCGTGTCGGCCCGCGGGCAGGCCCTGTCCCACCCGCGGTCCGTCGGCGGCGAGGGCGCGACGGTCTTCGGCCCGGCCAGCGCACGACGGGTGTCCCCGGAGTGGGCGGCGTGGGCCAACGGTGTGGCCGTGCGTGAGCTCGACTACCACGACACGTTCCTCTCGGCCGAGTACTCCCACCCCGGCGACAACATCCCGCCGATCACGGCCGTGGCCCAGCACCTCGCCGCGTCGCGGGGGCTCACCGGGAGCGACCTCGTGCGCGGGATCGCCACCGGGTACGAGATCCAGATCGACCTGGTCAAGGCGATCAGCCTGCACGAGCACAAGATCGACCACGTCGCCCACCTCGGCCCGTCGGCCGCCGCCGGCATCGGTTCGCTCCTCGGCCTCGACGCCGAGACCATCTTCCAGGCCGTCGGCCAGGCGCTGCACACCACCACGGCCACCCGGCAGTCGCGGAAGGGCGAGATCTCCAGCTGGAAGGCGCACGCCCCGGCGCTCGCCGGCAAGCTGGCGGTCGAAGCCGTCGACCGGGCCGTGCGCGGCGAGACCAGCCCCACCCCGATCTACGAGGGCGAGGACGGCGTGATCGCCTGGCTGCTCGGCGGTGCGGATGCCGCGTACAGCGTGCCGCTGCCCGAGCGCGGGGAAGCCAAGCGGGCCATCCTGGACAGCTACACGAAGGAGCACTCGGCCGAGTACCAGGCGCAGGCCTGGATCGACCTGGCGCGGAAGCTGCACCGGGAGCACCCGGAGCTGGCCGCCCCCGGCGCGATCGCGTCGGTGGTCATCCACACCAGCCATCACACGCACTTCGTGATCGGGTCCGGCGCGAACGACCCGCAGAAGTACGACCCGACCGCGAGCCGGGAGACGCTCGACCACTCGATCCCGTATATCTTCACGGTCGCCCTGCAGGACGGCAGCTGGCACCACGTCGACTCCTACTCGCCCGAGCGCGCCGGCCGGGCCGACACCGTCGCCCTCTGGCACAGCGTGACCACGGTCGAAGACCCCGAGTGGACCCGCCGGTACCACTCGCTCGATGTCAGCGAGAAGGCCTTCGGCGGCCGCGTCGTCATCACGCTCAGCACCGGCGAGACCATCACCGACGAGATCGCGGTCGCGGATGCGCATCCGCTGGGCGCCCGTCCGTTCGGTCGTGCGGAGTACGTGAACAAGTTCCGCACCCTCGCCGAAGACGTGCTCGGCCCCGGTGAGATCGACCGGTTCCTGCGCCTCGCGCAGCGGCTGCCCGACCTCGCCTCCGGCGAGCTCGGCAACCTGACCATCACGGCCAGGCCCGGACTCCTCTCGGCGTTCCCCACCCCGGTCGGAATCTTCTGATGCTGTACTCCACAACCACCGCGGCCGAGAAGCGCGTGAACCTGCGCGCGATGCTGTCCAGCGGAACGATCCAGCGCTTCCCGGGCGCGTTCAACCCGCTCTCGGCCAAACTCATCCAGGCGAGGGGCTTCGAAGGCGTCTACATTTCCGGGGCGGTGCTCTCGGCCGACCTGGGCCTGCCCGACATCGGTCTGACCACGCTCACCGAGGTCGCCGGCCGGGCGCAGCAGATCGCCCGGATGACCGACCTGCCGGCGATCGTCGATGCCGACACGGGCTTCGGCGAGCCGATGAACGTAGCGCGCACGATCCAGACCCTCGAGGATGCCGGCCTGGCCGGCATGCACATCGAGGACCAGGTGAACCCGAAGCGTTGCGGGCACCTCGACGGCAAGCAGGTCGTCGACGAGGAGACCGCGGCCAAGCGTATCCGCGCGGCGGTCGATGCGCGCCGGGACCCGAGCTTCCTGATCATGGCGCGCACCGACATCCGTGCCACGGTGCCGGGTGATGGCGGCCTCGACGCGGCCGTCGACCGGGCGAAGAAGCTCGTCGACGCCGGCGCCGACGCGATCTTCCCCGAGGCGATGGCGACGCTGGCCGAGTTCGAGGCGATCCGCGCGGCCGTCGACGTGCCGCTGCTGGCGAACATGACCGAGTTCGGCAAGAGCGAGCTGTTCACGGTCGACCAGCTCGGCGGGATCGGCGTCAACATGGTGATCTTCCCGGTGTCGCTGCTGCGCCTGGCGATGGGCGCCGCCGACCGTGGACTCGCAGCCATCCAGGCGGAAGGGTCGCTGACCTCCCTCCTGCCGGAGATGCAGCACCGCACGGCGCTCTACGAGCTGCTCGATTACGAGGCGTACAACCAGTTCGACTCAGGCATTTTCAACTTCAGCGTGAACGAGAAGGGAACGATATGAGCGAGAACGATGTGAAGGTCTTCAAGGGCCTCGCCGGCGTGCCGGTGGATGTCACCGCGATTTCGAAGGTGAACTCGGAGACGAATTCCCTGCTCTACCGGGGCTACCCGGTGCAGGAACTGGCCGCCCTGTGCAGCTTCGAGGAGGTCGCGTACCTGCTCTGGCACGGCGAGCTGCCGGACGAAACACAGCTGGCCGAGTTCGAGCAGCTGGAACGGTCGCTGCGCCGGCTCGACCCCGTCGTGCACCGCGTCATCGACGAGCTGCCGATGAGCGCGCATCCGATGGATGTGCTGCGCACCGCAGTCAGCGTGATCGGCGCCCGCGACCCCGAGGTCGCCGACGCGTCGCCGGAGGCCAACCTGGCCAAGTCGATCCGGCTGTTCTCGCAGTTGCCGGCGATCATCGCGTACGACCAGCGTCGCCGCCACGGCCTCGACCCGGTCGAACCCAGGGACGACCTCGGCTACTCGGCGAACTTCCTGCACATGACCTTCGGCGAGGTGCCGGAACTGGCCGTCGTCGACGCGTTCGACGTCTCGATGATCCTCTACGCCGAGCACTCGTTCAACGCGTCGACCTTCACCGCGCGGGTGATCACCTCCACGCTCGCGGACCTGCACTCCGCGGTGACCGGAGCGATCGGCGCGCTCAAGGGCGCGCTGCACGGCGGCGCGAACGAAGCCGTGATGCACACCTTCGACGAGATCGGCGCGGGAGAAGGCGCCGGCGACCGCGCGGTTGCCTGGCTGGACCGCGCCCTCGTGGACAAGCGCAAGATCATGGGCTTCGGGCACCGGGTCTACAAGAACGGCGACTCACGGGTGCCGACCATGCACGCGGCGCTGCTGACCCTGGTCGAACACTACGAGCGGCCCGACCTGCTCGAACTGTACGCGGCGCTGGAAGCGGCGATGACCGAGCAGAAGGCGATCCTGCCCAACCTCGACTACCCGTCCGGACCGGCCTATCACCTGATGGGCTTCGACACCCTCACCTTCACCCCGTTGTTCGTGGCGGCCAGGGTGATCGGCTGGACGGCGCACATCATCGAGCAGACCGGTTCCAACGCCCTCATCCGCCCGCTGTCGGTGTACGACGGCGTGGAGGAACGCCACATCGTCTGAGGACCTTCGCCGGACGCTTCGCGGCATACCATTGACCAATGGCCCATGACGCAGTACGACAGACGACCGGCAGCATCCACGGCACCGAGGTGAACGCATGAGCGTGCACCTGGTCGGCGGCGGCTGGGCTTCCGAGCACTATCCCGCGGTCTACGGACCGTTCGTCGGTGAGGCGACGGCGCGAGCGACCGCGGCCGGACGGGTCGAACCGCGCATCGCGATCATCTCCGTGCGGTCCGGCGACGGCGACGAGCACGCCGCGAACCTCACGGCAGCGCTGGCCGCGGCCGCGCCCTTCGAGCCCGTGCTCACCACGCTCGAGCTGGACGGCCGGGCGGCCCTGACCGCGGTCGGGGACGTCGACGGCATCGTCATCGGCGGCGGGCTCACCCCCGCCTATCTCGCCGCGGTCGCGCCGATCGCCGGAGAGATCCGCCGCCAGGTGTCGGCCGGCATCCCCTACCTCGGCTACTCGGCCGGCGCGATGATCGCCGCCGAGCGCGCCCTGACCGGCGGCTGGCGGATCGGCGGCGTCGAGGTCGCGCCACAGGACGGATCCGAGGACCTCGACGAGGTCACGGTCGACAACGGCATCGGCTTGCTGGATGTCACCGTCGAGGTGCACGCCGCGCAGTGGGGCACGCTGTCCCGACTGATCGCCGCGGTCGAGGCCGGACTGGTCGACGGAGGCCTCGCCATCGACGAGAACACCGCCCTGGTGGTCGGCGAGGGCGCGCTGGGCGTGGTCGGCGCCGGCAGCGTCTGGCGGGTCAGCCAGGCGCCCGACGGGGTTCTCGTCAGCACCTTCGGCGCCTAGGACCCCGTGCCGACGCCCCCGGGGGCCCGCTTCGGCGACGGCCGGATCGACCCCGGCTGGGCCGAGGCGCTCGCGCCGGTCGCTCACGAGATGGGCGCGATGGACGACTTCCTCCGGGCCGAGACGGCGGCCGGACGCCCCTGGCTGCCCGCAGGCGACAAGATCTACCGCGCCTTCGGCCATCCCTTCGACGATGTGAAGGTGCTCATCGTCGGCCAGGACCCGTACCAGACCCCCGGATTCCCGATCGGGCTGTCCTTCGCCGTCGACCCCCACGTGCGTCCCCTGCCGCGAAGCCTCCAGAACATCTACCGCGAACTCCACGACGACCTCGGGCTGACCCCGCCGCCGCACGGCGACCTCACCCCCTGGGCGGCGCGTGGCGTCATGCTGCTGAACCGGGTGCTCACCGTGCAGGAGGGGGTCGCCGGGTCGCACCGGCGGCGCGGCTGGGAGGCCGTGACCGAGCACGCCATCCGCACCCTCGTCGCGCGCCGCCGCCCGCTGGTGGCCATCCTCTGGGGCAGGGATGCCGCGAGCCTCCGGCCCCTGCTGGGCGACACGCCCGTGATCGAGTCTGCCCACCCGAGCCCGCTGTCAGCGAGGCGGGGATTCTTCGGCTCCCGCCCGTTCAGCCGGGCAAACGAACTCCTGACGGCCCAGGGAGCCGCGCCCGTCGACTGGTCGCTCGGCTAATCTGGAAGTTGAAGAAACGAGGGGAGTCACCGGTGCTTGAAGAGGAATACCAGCCCAGGCGACGGCTGCCGATCCACCTTCGCCCGGTGCCGCCGCCCGAGGCGCCGTTCGAGTACTCGCTGCGCGACGCAACGGCCGCCGACCTCCCGTACATCCGTGAGATCTACAACTACTACGTCGCGAACAGCACCGTCACGTTCGACGAGGACGCGATGACCCTGGCCGAGTGGCGGGACAAGTTCGCCTACCTGGAACGGCTCGGCATGCCGTTCATCGTGGCCGAGTCCCCGGCCGGGCAGCTCCTCGGCTACGCGCTGGTCAGCCCCTGGAAGCAGAAGAAGGCGTATCGGTTCACCGTGGAGAACTCGATTTACCTGGGCGCGGCATCCACAGGCAAGGGCCTGGGCCGGGTTCTGCTCGCCGAACTCATCGCGCGGTCGAAGGCCGCGGGGCTCAAGGAGATCATCGCCGTGATCGCGGACCAGGGTGCCGACGCGTCGATCAAGCTGCACCACGACTTCGGCTTCGAGGAAATCGGTCGGATGGGCAAGGTCGGCTTCAAATTCGAGCGCTGGCTGGGCACCGTGCTCATGCAGAAGAGCCTGAAGTAGGCGGTCGCCCCGAGCAGGTAGCGCAGTGTCCGTTAGGCGGTGCGGCGGCGCGCGGTCAGGCGCCCGGTCGCTTTCACCACGGCGCCGCGCGGCAAGGCCCTCGAGAGCCAGGCCAGCGCGGCATTCCGCGCGCCGCTGACCCTGTGCGGCGGGGGAGTGCCGCGGTCGAGGTCGGCGAACACGGTGCGCATCACCTGGTCGACGCTCTGCGGGCGTCGCCGGGCCGCGACGCCGGCCACCCGGGAGAACTCCGTGGCAACCGGGCCGGGGCAGAGCGCCGTCACCTTGAGGCCGGAGGCGTGTGTCTCGTACCAGAGCGCCTCGGTGAAGCTCAGCACGTACGCCTTGGTCGCTCCATAGACGGCCATGCGAGGCACCGGCTGGAACGCGGCGGTGCTCGCCAGGTTCACGAGGGCCGCGCCGTGCGGATGCTCGCCTGCGGTCTGGAGCAGGTCCGGCAGGAACGCCCGGGTCAGCTCGGTGAGCACCTGCACGTTGAGCGCCACCTGTTCGCGTTGCAGGCCGGCGTCGGACACGGCGAAGGGCCCGAAGGTAGCGAAGCCGGCGTTGTTGACGAGCGTGCCGACGGTAACGGAGCGGGTGCGCAGGTCCGTGACCAGCTCGGCGACGGCATCCGGCCCGGTCAGGTCCAGCGGGATGACGGTCGAGGCCGTGCCGTACTTCTCGGCCAGTTCGACGGCGAGGGCCTCAAGACGATCCTGGCGTCGGGCGACGAGCACGAGGTCTGCCCCGCGCTCGGCGAGCCGGTGCGCGAAGCCGATGCCGAGACCGCTCGAGGCTCCGGTGATGAGGGCGGTGGTTCCCATGGGGGTGAAGTATGAGCGTGCCATGCACTGAGGCTAGCCCCGCTCGGCCGGGCTGGGCGAGCCCCGCGTAAGGTCGAAGCATGACGGATGCCCCACTTGACGTTCCTGCCCGGCACACGGTTCTGCGGTCCTTCGCCGGCCACCTCGCGGCCGACCCCGACGCGGCCTTCGGGCACCTCGTGGCCACTCTGTCCGGCGGCGATGAGGCCGCCGGCCACGTCAGGGCCGACCCCGCGCGTCGCCTCGTCGTCGTGGAGGGCGACTGGTGGTATCGCGGCGAGTACCGGGTGCTGCCGGAGGAGTCCGGGGCCCTCGTACAGTACGAGATCATCAACATCGCGCAGGTCGCCCGCTGGGCGGCCCGCTGGACCGCGCGGCCGGTACTCGAGGCGGCGCCCGCGGCGTTCGGGCGGCTCCTGACCGCGATTCAGGCGGAGGTCGATGGCGCTCGGCCGGACGAGGCCTGACCGACCTGAGGCGACCTGACTAGGCTCGACCCATGCCACAACCGCACGAGCTGACCGCCCTCGACCAGTGGCAGGCGCTCCAGCGGGGGGAACTGCGCCCCACCGAACTCGCCGAGCACTACCTCGCGCGCATCGAGGCGCTCAATCCGTCGCTGGGGGCATTCGTGACGGTGACCGCGGATGCCGCCCTCGAGCGGGCGCGCCACGTCGAGGCGAACGTGCCGCGGACCGCGCCGCTCTGGGGGCTGCCGTTCGGGGACAAGGACCTGCAGCGGCGTGCCGGCGTGCCGGCGCGGTTCGGCTCGCGCCTGATGGCCGACTTCGTCCCCGAGGAGTCCGACGACCTCGTGCGGGCGCTCGACGCGGCCGGCGGAGTGAGCCTGGGCAAGACGAACACCCCGGAGTTCGGCCTCCCCTCGTACACCGAGAGCCTCGCAGAGGCCCCCGCGCGCAATCCGTGGGACGTCGGCCTCGGCGCCGGCGGGTCCAGCGGCGGGGCCGCGGTGGCGGTCGCGGCGCGGATGCTGCCGTTCGCGCCGGGCTCCGACGGAGGCGGGTCCATTCGTATTCCCGCAGCGGCATGTGGCCTCGTCGGCCTGAAGCCGTCCCGAGGGCGGGTGCCCGCAGCATCCGGGATCGATTCTCTCGGCGGGCTCGCGGTGGCCGGGCCGATCGCCCGCACGGTGGCGGATGCCGCGCTTCTGCTCGACGCCATGATCACTCCGAGCGGCAGCCGTCCGGAGCACCACTTCGCGCTCCGCGCCCCCGGCGAAGACGGCCCCCTGCTCGCGGCCGCCGTGCGCGGGGAGGGGCGGTTCCAGCTCGGCGTCATGACGACGTCGGCCTGGGACGACGACTACGAGATCCGCCTGGCTCCCGAGACGCTGGCCGCGCTGGCGGTGGCCGTCGACGGGCTCTCCGCACTCGGCCACGGCCTCGAGGAGACCGCGCTTTCGCCCGACGCAAGCTACGTGCCCGCCTTCCGCACGATCTGGCAGGCGGGAGCGGCGACCATCCCGGCCGATGGCCCGGAGCAGGAGGAGCAGCTCGAACCGCTGACCCGCTGGCTGCTCCGGCGCGGCCGCGCACTCGGCGCGCGCGACCTGGCCGAGGCGCTGGCGGCGCTGAGCGCCTTCGAGCGTTCGTTCATCGCCCGGCTGTCGCGCTTCGACGCCGTGCTCACCCCGGCGCTGGCGCTCACGCCGCGCCCGTTCGGCTGGTACGACCGGGCCGACGGGGAGCGCAACTTTGCGCAGCAGGTGCAGTACACGCCGTTCACCTCGATGGTCAACGTCGCGGGGCTCCCGGCCATCGTCCTGCCGGTCATGCAGACCGCGGGCGGTCTGCCGATGGGGGTGCAGTTGATCGGGCGCCCGGGCGGCGAAGCGACCCTGCTGGCCCTCGGCGCCCAGCTGGAACGCCGCCTGCGCTGGCAGGACCGGGTGCCGCCCGGGATCTGACCCCCGCCCCCCGTCAAAATTCTCGTGAGGGGTCGCATATCGACCTTCCTTCGCCCCGGGAAGGTCGATATGCGACCCCTCAGGGGGTTCCGAAGCCGAGCCGGTGGTGCCAGATACCCCTGGGGGTATACTGGAAGGTGCAGGGCGCGACTTGGGAGGACGACGAACGATGGACCTCCGTCTGCCTGTTGCAGCGTCCACCCCCACCCCGATCCGAAAGGACCACCCATGAATGAGCTCACCCCCCAGCAGGTGCTGGACCGCCTGAACGACGCCCAGGTCATCGACGTGCGGGAAACCGAGGAAGTGGCCGACGGCATGATCGTCGGCGCCCGGCACATCCCGCTCGCCCAGGTGCCCGGCAGTACCGGTCTGCTCGACAAAACCCGCCCCGTCATTGCGGTGTGCCGCAGCGGTCGGCGCAGCGCCGCAGCCGCCGAGCAACTGGCCGCCGCAGGTTTTACCGCGTACACGATGTCCGGGGGCATGCTTGACTGGAAGGCTTCGGGACTGGCCACAACGGCGCCCCCGGCCCCCCATTGATCTCCCAACGGAAAGACATCGTGACGACACCGACAGGCACGACCGCGGACACCGCATCCGTCGATGCCGCCACGCTGCGAGGCTGGGTCGAACGTCAGGACGACCTGTTGCTGATCGATGTGCGCGCTGCCGGCGAGTTCGAGACTTCGCACATCCGAGGCTCGTACCACGTTCCGCTGCCCCTGCTCAAGGAACACACGCCCGAGTTCGCCGCCAGGATGGACACGCACGTGGTGCTGATCTGCCAGTCGGGGGTTCGGGCCGAGCAGGCCAGGCAGCGCCTCGGCACGGTCGGGCTGGACGGGGCGATGGTCCTCAGCGGCGGCGTCCCCGCCTACGCGGCGGTCGGTGGTGACATCGTGCGCGGCCGAAGCTCGTGGGCGCTGGAGCGCCAGGTGCGCATGGCCGCGGGGTCGCTCGTGCTCGCCGGCATGCTCGCCGGGCGATTCATCTCCCCGAACCTGCGCGTGATCGCCGGAACCATCGGCGCCGGACTTACCTACTCGGCTGCCACCAACAGTTGTGCGATGGGCCGCGCCTTGTCCTGGATGCCGTGGAACCGCTCCGTCACCGAGCCGACTGCACGCGAGGCCCTCGACCAGCTCACCGACCGATGATCGTCCCGGCGCTGGTCCTCGGTCTCGTGGTCGGGGCGTTGCTCGGCCTGACCGGTGCCGGCGGATCCATCCTCGCGGTGCCCGCCCTGGTCTATGGGGTGGGGATGCCCCTGTCCGAGGCCATCCCGACCTCGCTGGTCGTGGTCGGCGCGGCGTCGGCCGTTGCGGTGATTCCGCGGCTGCAGGGCGGCGTGAACTGGCGCCTCGCGGCGGTCATCGGCGCACCGGGCATCGCCACCGCGTTCCTGGGGTCGCTGATCAGCGGCATGATCGAACCGCGCGTGCTGCTCGGGGTGTTCGCGGTGATCATGGTCGTCGCCGGCGTGCGGATGTTCTTCCCCACGAAATCGGTCGTCGGACCCTGCGCCCTTCCCGACGGCGGAACCGACTGGCGCCACTGCCTGCCCCGTGCCCTTGCCACGGGCGCCGTGGTGGGCTTCCTCACCGGGCTGCTCGGCGTCGGCGGCGGCTTCCTGATCGTGCCGGCCCTCACCCTGGTGCTCGGCCTGCCGATGGCGCTCACCGTGGGCACGTCCCTGGTCATCATCGTCATCAACTCCGCCGCCGGTTTCGCCGCGCACGTCGGCACCGTGGAACTGGACTGGGCGGTCGTGGGCGTCTTCGCCGCCGCCGCCATGGCAGCATCCTTCGCCGCCGGGCGCCTCGCCCGTGGGCTTTCCGACGTCGTGCTCAAGCGCGGTTTCGCCGTGCTCGTACTCCTCGTCGCCGCCTATGTGGCGACCCGGGCGATCATCGGCTGAGGGTACTTTTCTCCGCGAGTCAACCCGCAATTCCTTATCTTGAATTATTCAAGACAACTGCTACGCTGGGCGCATGACTGCAACGGATGCGACGGCGACGCACACGCTCGCCGACGGCATCCGCTCGGCCGGCCTCAAGGTCACCGCGCAGCGCCTGGCCGTGTTGTACGCGCTCGCCGACTCGCCGCACGCCAGCGCGGAGCGGGTGTTCGCTGCCGTGCACGCGGCGCTGCCCGGCACCTCGTTGCAGGCCGTCTACGGCGTGCTGGCCGCGTTCACCGCCGCCGGGCTCGTTCGCCGGATCGAGCCGGCCGGCTCCGCCGCGCTGTTCGAGCGACGGGTCGGCGACAACCACCACCACCTCGTCTGCACCGGCTGCGACGCGGTACACGACGTGGACTGTGTCGTGGGGGAGGCGCCCTGCCTGACCCCCGCCGACGCGCGCGGTTTCGCCGTGGCATCCGCCGAGGTCACCTTCTGGGGCCTCTGCCCGTCCTGCCGAACCGAGCCCGCGACCCCCTGATTTCGTACGTCGACCCAGCCCAATCGAACAGCAGCGAAGTACCGAACAGCAAGGAGCATCATGCCTATCGAACCCACCACCACCCAGACGGGTACCCCCGTCGCCAGCGACGCGCACTCGCTCACCGTCGGCGCCGACGGCGTCACCGCACTGCACGACCGGTACCTGGTGGAGAAGCTGGCCCAGTTCAACCGGGAGCGCATCCCGGAGCGCATCGTGCACGCCAAGGGCGGCGGAGCACACGGCCAGTTCGTGGTCACCAATGACGTGTCGCAGTACACCCGCGCGGCGCTCTTCCAGCCCGGCGCGACGACCGAGACGCTTCAGCGCTTCTCCAGCGTCGCCGGCGAGCAGGGCAGCCCCGACACCTGGCGCGACGTGCGCGGCTTCTCGGTGAAGTTCTACACCTCCGAGGGCAACTACGACCTCGTCGGCAACAACACCCCGGTGTTCTTCATCCGCGACGGCATCAAGTTCCCCGACTTCATCCACTCGCAGAAGCGGCTGCCGGGCTCGGGCCTGCGCGACGCGACCATGCAGTGGGACTTCTGGACCCTCTCCCCGGAATCCGCGCACCAGGTCACCTACCTGATGGGCGACCGCGGCCTGCCGCGCTCCTGGCGCGAGATGCCCGGTTTCGGCTCGCACACCTACCAGTGGATCAACGCCGCCGGTGAGCGTTTCTGGGTCAAGTACCACTTCGCCTCCAACCAGGGCCACGTCGAGATGGAGGGCTCGGAGGCCGAGCTCATCGCCGGCGCCGACGCCGACTACTACCGCCGCGACCTCTACGAGGCGATCAAGGCCGGTAACTTCCCGTCGTGGGACGTCTCGGTGCAGGTCATGCCCTACGAGGACGCGAAGACCTACCGCTTCAACCCGTTCGACCTCACCAAGGTCTGGCCGCACGCGGACTACCCGCTGATCAAGGTGGGCACGCACACCCTCAACCGCAACCCGGAGAACTTCTTCGCCGAGATCGAGCAGGCCGCGTTCTCGCCGGCCAACACGGTTCCCGGCATCGACATCAGCCCGGACAAGATGCTGATGGCCCGCGTCTTCTCCTACCCGGATGCGCAGCGCTACCGCGTCGGCACGAACTACACCGAGATCCCGGTGAACGCGCCGAAGACCGCCGTGCACAACTACTCGCAGGACGGCGCGGCCCGCCACGGTTTCAAGCCGGCGGATGCCCCGGTCTACGCGCCGAACTCCCTCGGGGGCCCGGTGGCGGATGCCGCGGCGGCCGGCGAGGGCAGCTGGGAGTCCGACGGCGCACTGCTTCGCGCCGCGGCGACACTGCACTCGGAGGACAGCGACTTCGGCCAGGCCGGCACGTTGTACCGCGAGGTCTTCGACGACGCGGCCAAGGCTCGCTTCCTCGACACCATCACGGGTGCCATCAGCGGCGTGCAGCGCCCCGAGGTCACCGAGCGTGCGATCGCGTATTGGACCGCCGTCGACGCGACGCTCGGAGCATCCCTCCGCGCGAACCTCGCCGCCTGGGCCGAGGCCGACCTGCTCGTCTAACCCACCCCACCCCTCCCCTCCCCTCCGCCCCATCCCCATCCGCCGAACTGTGAGTTTGGCACCTTCCCGGGCCCGGTGAAGGTGCCGAACTCACAGTTCGGCGAGGGAGGCGAGGGTGCTACTCGGCGATGGGAACGGGCTCGGCGATGGGCATGGGCTCGGCGACGGGCAAGGGCTCGGCGACCATGGCGGAGCTTCGCTCCCAGAGGCCGGCCGCCAGTTCCGGGTCGTAGGCCTGCGTGTTGGCGCCCGCGATCTTTCGTTTCTCGTAGTACGCGCCCGAGCGCCAGTCGCTTCCGGGTGTCGCCGTCGCCAGCCAGACGAGCGTGTCGGCGCCCTGCTCCGGGGTCAGCAGGAAGCGCTTGAGCGCGGTCTGGTAGATGAACCGCATGGGGCTCGTCGACGTGGCCGAGAAGCTCGTCGCGACGACGCCGGGGTGGAAGGCGGCAGCGGAGATCCCCTCGTCGTTGAAGCGACGGTGGAGTTCCTGGGTGAAGAGGATGTTGGCCAGCTTGGCGTCGCCGTAGGCCTTGTTCGCGGAGTACGTCTGCTCGGCGTCAAGGTCGTCGAGGTCGATCCTGCCGAAGAGGCTGTTGGCCGCGCTGGAGGTTTGGATCACGCTGGCCTTGCTGTCCGCGAGCCGGTCGACCAGCAGCATGGTCAGCAGGAAGGGGGCGAGGTGGTTGACCTGGAAGGTCTTCTCGTGCCCGTCCATCGTGGTCTCCCGCGCGCCCATGATCCCGCCCGCGTTGTTGGCGAGAACGTCGATCCGCGGGTAGCGGGCCAGCAGGTCCGTCGCGAGGGCGCGCACCTGGGACAGGTCGGCGAAGTCGGCGACGAAGAAATCCGCGCCGAGTTCCGCGGCGATGGCGGACGTTTTCTCGGCCGACCGACCCACGATGACGACGCGGTCTCCGTCCCGGCTCAGCTTCCTGGCCGCAGCGGCTCCGATGCCGTCGCTCGCGCCGGTGATGATGATGGTTCGTGCGGTCATAGTGCGCCCCTCATTGTGACTAATTGACATATCCGCCCTTCTGCAGTCCGGCCTGGATCTCGAATCTGTTCCGCAGCGGATTGCGTCCCGCCACCAGGTACAGCAGGGGGAAGACCATGCCGTACCGCTGCCACTGCCGCTTGTGCACGGCCTCGTGCTCGAGCACATCGGCGGAGACGTTTCGGTTGGTGAGATAGCAGCCGCCGACGCAGGATCCGCCGCGACCGAACGTCCAGGCGGGCATCCCGCTGAAGACGATGAGCCCGTTTCGCCGCTCCACCCGTCCGGTGCTCCACAGGGAACCCCAGAGTGCCCCGACGCAGGTCGCGTAGAGATAGCCGGCCCGGCTGATCGGGGAGTCGAACAGGATGCGACGCATCCCTCTAGCGTAGGTCGTCGCCCGGCCTCAGGACTCGCCCGGCCGGCCGTATTCCTCCAGCAGCCGAAGCCACACTTCGCTCAGGGTGGGGTAGCTCGGCACCGCGTGCCACAGGCGATGGATCGGAACCTCGCCCACGATGGCGATCGTGGCCGCGTGCAGAAGTTCGGCGACGTCCTGCCCGACGAACGTCACGCCGAGCAGAACCTTCCGGTCGAGGTCGACGATCGCCCTGGCTCGACCGGTGTAGTCGTCGGCGAGCACGGTGGCCCCGCCCAGCCAGCTGAGGTCGTAGTCGAGCACCCGGATGCGATGGCCCGCGTCCTCCGCGGCCGCCTGGGTCAGCCCGACGGATGCGACCTCCGGGTCGGTGAAGGTGACCTGCGGAACAGCGGCGTGGTCCGCCGTCGCGACGTGGGCACCCCAGGGTGCGTCGTCGACGGGCGCGCCCGCGGCTCGCGCGACGATGACGTCCCCGGCTGCCCGCGCCTGGTACTTGCCCTGGTGGGTGAGCAGCGCGCGGTGGTTGACATCGCCGGTCGCGTACAGCCACCGGCCGGCCAGCGCGGGGGAGCTGCCCTGCACGAGCATGGTGTCGTCCACGGCGAGCCAGTCGCCGGGCGTCAGGCCGACGGTGTCCAGCCCCAGATCCGTCGTTCGGGGAACGCGCCCGGTGGCGACGAGGACCTCCGCCGCCGTGACCGTCCCTCCGCCGTCAAGCGTCAGCTCGACCTCGCCCGACGCGGTGCGCTCGGCGCGGGCCGCCGTCGCCCCCAGAAGCACGGTCACGCCGGCTGCACGCAGGCCCTCGGCGACCAGCTCGCCGGCGAACGGCTCCTGCCCGCGCAGGAGAGTGCTGCGGGCGATCACCGTCACGGTCGCCCCGAGTGCGGCATAGGCGGTCGCCATCTCCACGGCGACGACACCGCCGCCGAGGATGGCGAGGCTCTCCGGGATCTCTGGCGCGGACGTGGCGTCACGGCTGGTCCAGGGGGAGACGTCGGCCAGACCGGGGATCTCCGGCAGCAGCGCGGCCGATCCGGTGCCCACGGCCACGGCGTGCCGGGCGGTCAGCACCCTGGTCGTACCGTCGTCGGCGGTGACCGTGACCTCGCGCACCCCGGACAGGCGACCGTGCCCGCGCACGAGACGGATGCCCGTGCTCTCCAGCCACTTCACCTGCGAGTCGTCGGACCAGTCGTGCACGATCGTGTCCCGGCGTCGCAGCGCCGCGCGGGCATCCGGGGTTCCGGTCACGGCCTCGGCGGCCCCGCCGACGCGTCGGGCGGCGCTGAGGGCGGTGCCGCTGCGGATGAGGGCCTTGGACGGCATGCAGGCCCAGTACGAGCACTCCCCGCCGACGAGCTCGCTCTCGATGATGACGGTGGAGAGGCCGGCCCGCGCTACCCGGTCGGCGACGTTCTCGGCGCTGGACCCGCCGCCGATCAGGATCAGGTCGTAGGTGTCTGTCGGCATGGTGCCTTCCGGGTCAACGGCCGATGAAGTCGGCGGGCGTGCGGCTGAGGAACGCGGCCATGCCGATTCGGGCGTCCTGGGTCGCGGCCAGGCGCGCCAGGGTCGGCTGGAGCCCGGCCTCGGCCGCGGCATCCCCGTCGCGCACGGCGCTGCGCGCGCTCGCGAGGGTCGCCTGCACTGCCAGCGGGGCCTGGCCGGCGATGCGCTGGGCGAGCTGGAGGGCGCGGTCGAACTGCGTGCCGTCGGGCACGACCTCCTGCACGATGCCGATCCGGTGGGCCTCGGCCGCATCGAACATGTCGCCGGTGAGGATCCAGCGCATCGCGTTGCCCCAGCCTGCCGCCCGGGGGAAGCGGATCGTCGCGCCGCCGAAGGGCAGGATGCCCCGGGCCACTTCGATCTGGCCGAACATCGTCGATTCGGCGGCCACGGTCATGTCGCTGGCCAGCATCAGCTCGATGCCGAGGGTGAGGCAGGTGCCCTGCACGGCCATCACGACCGGCTTGGACAGCGAACTGCCGTCCACCTGCCACGGGTGGATGCCGCCCTCGGGAACGATGTCGATTCCGTCAGGGCCCAGCCGGGGACCGACGTCGGCGAGGTCGAGCCCCGCCGTGAAGTGTTCGCCGACCGCGTGCACGAGGCCGACCCGCAGCTCCGGGTCGCGCTCGAGCTCCCCGTAGGCGAGGGCGAGCTGCTGCAGCAGCGCGAAATCGGCGGCGTTGCGCTTCTCCGGACGGTTGAAACCGATCAGGAACACATGCCCGCGCCGCTCGGTGATGATCCTCGGCTGGTCTGCCACGGATTGCTGGTCGCTCACGGAAGCCTCCTGTGTCCCCTCGGCGCCGGCGCGCCGGTCCCCATGCTACGGGGCCGGTGCGCTCAGCGGGTGAGGGCGCCGATGATCCGCAGGATGCTCGGCAGATCGTCGCCGGCGTCTTCCGGCGAGGCCGGCGCGAAGCCCGCGATCGTCGCCCCGGCCAGGCCGAAATCGGCCCGCAGCGCGGTGATCAGCCCGGTCAGGGTCTCCACGGCCAGCCCGAACGGGTACAGGTCGCCCAGCCCGGTGATGGCGGACGGGTCGAGCACGTCGAGGTCGATGTGCAGGTAGACCTGGCCCGCGCCCGTCGCGCGCACGGCGGCCACCAGCGCGTCGGGGGAGCCGAGGTCCTCCACCGGAACGGTGACGATTCCGCGTTCCGCGATCAGGTCGGCCTCGGCCGGGTCGATGTCGCGGGCGCCGGCGATGATCACGCGCTCCAGCGGAACGCGGCTGTCCTCGGCCAGGGCCAGGCCGTCGGTGCCCTCGCCGGCGATCGCCCGCACCACCATGCCGTTGAACGCGCCAGAGGGCGACGTTTCCGGCGTGTGCAGGGCCGCGTGCGCGTCGAGCCAGACGACGGCGAGGTCGTTCGGGTGCCGCCGGGCGGCATGCGCCACGGCGGAGAGGGACACCCCGCAGTCGCCGCCGATCGTGAGTGCCCAGTCGGTGACGGACCGGAGGGTGAGGTCCATCCGTTCGCGCACCATCAGAAGCGTCGAGAAGCGATGGATGCCCGTGTCCTGGGCGTCTCCGGCCTCGGCAGGTACGTCCACCGTCCGCGTGGCCGACTCGGGCAGGTCGCCGCGAATGGCCTCCGCCCCGTCGGCGAGGCGCATCGCGCGCGAGGAAATGGAACCCTGCCACTGGGGCACGACAACGAAGGTGGGAGACATGCCCTCAGTATGCCCCTCGGCCCCGCACCCCCTCAACGCGAAACCGCAGTTGTGCGCGCTAAAACTCCGTTTTGGCGCGCACAACTGCGGTTTCGCGGAACGAACTACATGTCGCGGTAGCGAGTCGCGGTGCTCACGGCCTCGCGCAGCTCGAACTCGTTCATCCGCGGGCCGTAGCCGGGGGTGTCCCGCTGGATGCGCCAGCCCTCGGACAGCGGACCGAGGTCGAGGCCGTCGAAGCCGAAATCGTCCAGCAGCGCCGCGACGGCATCCCGGGCGGATGCGTCGTCGCCGGCCAGGACCAGCGCCCGCCGGTCCTCCGAGCCGGCCGGCCGGCCGTGCGTGGTCAGATCCGCGGCATAGATGTGGTTGAACGCCTTGACGACCCGGGCGTCGGGCAGGCGCGCCTGCAGTAGCTCGGCCGTGGTCGTGCGTTCGTCATCGAGTTCGGCAATGTTGCCGTCGCGCTGCGGGTAGTAGTTGTTGGTGTCGATCACGATCTTGCCGGCGAGCTGCTCGGCCGGGACGGTGTCGATGGCGTGTAGCGGAATGGTGACGACGACGAGATCCCCGGCGGCGGCGGCTTCGGCCGGCAACGCCGCCCGGGCGCGTGCACCAAGCTCGGCAACGAGATCGTGCAGGGTTTCCGGGCCGCGCGAATTGCTCACGACCACGTCGTATCCGTTGGCCACGCCAAGGCGCGCGAGCTGGCTGCCGATGTTTCCGGCGCCGATGATTCCTAAAGTTGTCATACCCCGGCCAACGCCGCCCCCCGCCAGTATGTTCCCGCCACCCCCACGCGAAATCGCAGTTGTGCGCGCTAAAGCGGAGTTATAGCGCGCACAACTGCGGTTTCGCGGGCTACTGCTCGATCGAGGTGGTGCGGCCGGCCTTGAGTTCGGCGAGCCGGGCGTCGACCTCGGTGAGCTCGCCGAGGTCGTCCAGGCTCTCGAACTGGGCGTCGAGGCTTGAGGCGGCCAGTTCGCCGGCACCCCGCACGCGCGCCTCCTCCCGGCGGATCTTGTCTTCGAAGCGGCTGACCTCGCTTGTCGGGTCCATGATGTCGATGCTCTTGATGGCATCCATGACCTGCGTCTGCGCCTGGGCGGTCTTCGACCGGGCGATCAGCTCGTCACGCTTGGCGGACAGCTGGCCCAGCTTCTCCTTCATCGCGTTGAGTCCGGTCTTGAGCTGCTCGACAACGGCCGTCTGGGACGCGATCTGCGGCTCGGCCCCCTTGGCTTCCTTCTCCGACTGCAGCTGCCGGCCGAGCGCGACCTTGGCGAGGTTGTCGAACCGGTCGCCGTCGGCCGTCTGGCCGGCGGCGCGCAGTTCGTCTGCCTTGCGGCTGGCGGCGAGAGCCTTGACACCCCACGATCCGGCCGCGGCGACGTCCTCACGGTGGTCGTCCTCCAGCAGGCGCAGGTTGCCGATCGTCTCGGCGATGGCGCTTTCTGCGTCGGCGATGCTGTTGGTGTAGTCGCGCACCATCTGGTCGAGCATCATCTGCGGGTCTTCCGCGGAGTCGAGGAGCGCGTTGATGTTCGCCTTCGCCAGCTGGGCGATGCGTCCAAAGATGGACTGTTTCGTCATGTGGGTGTCCTTTCAGGAGTGATGCGATTATGGGCCAAATCGGGTGGACGTGCTAGAACCTGCCGCCGCCGCCCCGCCTGGAGCGGGTTCCGCTGCCGCCGAAACCTCCGGGGATACCGAAGCCGCCTCCGCCGCCCCGCCGGCCGCCGCCGCTGCCGAAGCCGCCGAAGCCGCCTCCGCCGCCGCCTCCGCCGCCGCTCAGGATAGAGCCGATCAGGATGCCGCCGAGCACGGCGCCGAGGCTGCCATCGCCGCCGCCGCGGGCGCTTCGCCCGCCGCCGAACATATCGCCCATGCCGCCGGTGCCGGAGAAGCCGTCGACGTCGTTCCTGGCCATGGAGATGGCCTCCGCGGCGAGCGCGTTGGCGCGCTGGGCCGCGGCGAGGGAACCGGCCGGGTCCGCGGCCCGGGACGATTCCGCGTGCACCAGGAGGCGCCCGGCCTCGGCGAGCCGGGTGCGCGCCTCCGCACCGACCGCGCCGCGGCGGGCGGTGATGAAGTCCTCCGCGGCGGACACCTGGCTGCGCGCCGCCAACAGGGTCTGGGTGAGCGCGGCCTCGGCGCGTTGCGCCTGGGCCTGGGCGTCGCGCACACCCGCCAGCACGGCGTCCATCCGCTCGTTGGCCGTTTCCAACCGTTGAACCAGCTCGATCGGGTTGATCTTTCCCGCGGCGAGGTGTGCCTTCACTTCGGCCACCGTCTGCTCGGTGCCCGCGATGACCCCGGGGAGTTCGGCCGCCGCGCCGGTGCCGGCCGGCAGGGCCCTGGCCTGGATGATGTCGGTCTCGAGCTCCCGGAGTTCGCCGGTCACGCTCTGCGCGGCGGACGCCAGATCCGCGCCGAGGCGATCGACGGCGTCGAGCAGGAGACGCGCTTGGTCGACCGATTCCTCGGCGGCCCGGATCCCGACCGCGGCCGCGCTCGGCTCGCCGGCGGCCAGCCGGGCATTCGCCTCGGTGAGCGCGTTTTCGGCGAACGTGACCCGCTCATCCGCCTGGCGGGGATTGTCGGCCACCGTCGCGAGGGCGGCCTCGGAGTACCGCTCGAACAGGGACGCGAGGGATGCCTCCGCCTCGTTGATCCGGGCGTCGACGCCGGCGATCTGCTTTTCGAGTGATGCCGCGGCATCCGGCGCCCTCTGCTCCAGCTTCCGCAGCTCGTCGAAGTCGGCGGCCTGATCGTCGAGCGCCGCGTTGGCCTTGTCGCACAGGGCGATGATTTCGCCGTACCAGGCCCGCCGCTGGTCCTCGGTGTCGGGTTCGGCGTCGTCGAGTCGCTGTTGCAGGGTGAAACCCTGGCTGAGCTGCGCCTTGGCGGTGGCGAGCGCACTCTGGAACGCGCCGGTCGCCTCGACGCCGTACTGCGCGATCGCGAATCCGAGCTCCTGCTCGCTGGTCTTGATCGCGTCGTCCGTTTGCACCAGTTCGCTCGAGGCCCGCTGCTTGAGCTGCGCGGTCGTCAGGGCCGGCGGGGCTCCGGAGGCGCGACCGGCGCCACCGGCGGGGACGGCGCGCTGCCGGCGGGCGAGCACGACCACGAGCACGATCCCGCCGACCACGATCAGGATGACGAGCGCGACCCACACGCCCGTATATCGGCCGCCGCCCGGATTCGCCTCGCCGGGAGTGACGACGGGCGCCGGCACGGGGGCGCCGGTGATGCTCGCGCCGATGCCCTCGGCGGCCCCGATGGCGGCCCCCGCCCAGTCATTCTCGCGGAGGGCCGGTTCGATGGCCACGGTCTCGAGGTCGGTCAGCTCTGCGTCGGTGAGCGCGAAGTCGGCCGCGACCGACAGCTGGTATTGACGGTCGGCCGTGGCGACGACGAGGAGGACATCTCTGCTGCCGAGGCCGTTCTTGTCGGCCGTCTCGTCGGCCCAGGCCTCGCGGTCCGCGGCGCCGGTGAAGCTGTCGACGTAGACGACGAACAGGTCGGTTTGGGTGTCTTCGTAGAGCTGGTCGAGGGCGGCCTGCACGTCGCCTTCGCGATCGCCGAGGGCGTCGACCCGGTCGACGATGTGACTGGCGCCGAAGGTGACCGGGTCTTCGGCGTGCGCAACGGCGGGGGCCGAGAGCACGAGCGCAGACAGGAGCAGTCCGGATACGATCGTCCACCCTGCCCGCATGTGCCCACCTCCGCGCTGTCCCTCGCTCACCATATGCCCGCGCCGCGGGTGAGTCTAGGGACCCGGCGAGAACCGGCGCCGGTAGCATCCGTTGCATGACTCTCGCGCTGCACCACATTGTTGTCGACTGCGAGGATGCCGGCCGCCTCGCCGCGTTCTGGTCCGAGGTCCTCGGGCGTGCGGTGCGTGAGGGGGCGGATGCCGCGTCCGCGTTCATCCCCGAGGGCGGGCCGGGGGAGGCCGGCTGGCTGTTCTTCCGGGTGCCGGAGAAGAAGGTCGCCAAGAACCGCATGCACGTCGACTTCGTCGCGGGCGATCGAGAGGCGGAGGTCCTCCGGCTGGTCGGCCTGGGCGCGACCCTGGTCGACGACCACGACGAGTGGAACACCCGGTGGAGCGTGTTGCAGGATCCCGACGGCAACGAGTTCTGCGTCGTGCAGGGCCGCTGACGGGCCGGCGGCCCCGCACGACGCCCCTGCAGGCGGGCCGGAACTGTTGCGGCCTGTTACGGGCGCGCTCGCGGCATCCGCCGGTCTTCCCCACACTGGTAGTAACGACGGATGACCGGGAGCGAGGCGAGCATGAACACACAGGCCGACCTGCCCCGACTGGCCGTCGTCGAGGTGACCGGATCCCGGCCCGACCAGCGCGAGTACCACGCCAAGGTTCAGACGCTGATCTCCCGCGTGACCGGCGAGGGCGAGCAGGGCGGCTGGCAGGTCACGCGCACCGCTGCAGCGGATGTCTCGGTCACGGAACTGCTCGCCGCCACCATCGATGCCGACGCCATAGTGATCGTCGGCGGCGAGGACATCGCCCCCCGGTTCTACGGCGGGCGCACCGGCTACGAGGGTGAAACCCGCCACTACGAGATCGCTGACGCCGGCCAGATCGCGCTCGTGCAGCGCGCCGTGGCCCAGGGCACCCCGCTGCTCGGCATCTGCCGGGGCCTGCAGATCATCAACGTCGCCCTCGGCGGATCGATCGTGCAGCACATCGAAGACGACGGCGTCCACCGGACTGACGGCGTGCCGGTCGACGAGATCCTCACGGAGCACGGGGTAACCCTCGTCGCCGGCAGCGGCCTGGCCGGCAGCTTCGGCCGGGCCGAGATCTCGGTGCAGAGCGCGCACCACCAGAGCGTCGGCCGGCTCGGCGACGGGCTCGTGGCCGCGGCACTGGCCCCGGACGGGCTCGTCGAGGCGCTCGAACACGCAAGCAGGCCGATCACCGGGGTGCAGTGGCACCCGGAGGCTCCCGACTCTCCCGCGGACCAACTCGGCGTGCTCCTCGCACTGCTCGGCGGCCAGCTGGCATCCGCCCGCTTCGCCGGCGAACTCATCGCCGCGTAATCCGCGCCCCGCGCGCCCCCGGGCGCCGGCAGCGACGCGCTCGCCGCCCGAGCGGATGCCTCCTTCGACATCCGCGGCTACGGCCTCTGGGCTCTCGAGCACCGCGGTTCGGGCGCCTTCCTGGGCTTCACGGGCCTGGCGCCGATGCCGGTCGGCGTCCCCGGCGCCGGCGGCGTCGAGGTCGGCTGGCGTCTCGCGCGCGAAGCCTGGGGACAGGGTTATGCCACCGAAGCGGCGAAGGCGGCCCTGGCCGTCGCCTTCGACGAGCTGCGGCTTGACGAGGTGAACTCGATCACGGCGGTGCTGAACGCGCCGTCCCGGGCCGTCATGGTGCGACTCGGCATGACCCTGTCCGACGAGTTCGAGCATCCGAGGATCGCCGCGGGCTCACCGCTCCGCCCGCACGTGCGTTACCTGCTCGCCCGACCCGAACACTGACCAGCCTGCGGCCCTTCACTTCCCGGGCACGGGAGAGCACAATCACCCCATGACTACCGACGAACCTGTCATCCCGCGCGATCCGCCAGAGACCACCCTGTCTGCGGGTGGCAAGGCGCTCGCCGGAGGGGTGCTGACGCCGCTCGTTGGTGCGGGCATCGCAGCCGGATCGTCTGCCTGGCAGGGGGCATGCTCCTCTCGATACTTCCTGGCCGGCAGCGTCACCGACAGCGCCCAGATCCAGGCAGCGAACGTTGCGGGCGACAGCGCGTGTGCCAATCTGCTGGCGCTGGGCGACAACATGGTGGTGGTCGGATTTCTCGCTCCGTTCGTACTCGCTTTCGCCGTTGTGATCGTGGTGCGACTGCTCGACCGGAAGTCCGACATCGATGTGGAGATGTGACGCCCCTGCCTCGCGAGATCGGTCCTGGACAGGCGCACGGTCATTCGTACCCTTGGGCTGCGCCCGCAGACTGACGTCCGGCCCGCCCGGCTAGGCTTTGATGCAACCCAACGCGCCGGAAAGGGATGCCCCTTGACCCACGACAATCCCCTTCACGTCGACCTGCTCACGCAGTGCTGGTGCTGCCAGGCGCTGCAGCCGTTCAAGTTCACCTCGGCCACCGATCAGGTCGTCTGCTCGTTCTGCGTGCGGCACCTCGGGGCCGACCGGGCGGAAAAGCGCGACAGGGACCACCTCAGGATGTGGGTGGAGATCCTGGTCGACGAACGCGAAGCGAACCGAAACACCGTTGAAAAGCTGACCGCGACCCTCGCCGAGCGGGACGCGGCGCTCGCCGGGCTCACCACCCGGGTCGACGAGCTCACGAACGTGGTCGCCGGCGAGTTTGATCGGGCGCCGACCGGGCAGGTGCGAAGCCTCCTGGAGAACGAGGTCGTGAAGCGCGCGGACAAGCGAGCCGCGCTGGAGCAGCGTCGCAACGACCGGTTGATGGCCGCGATCTGGCGGGTGGACCGCCTGCACCGGGAAGGCGAGCGCGACCCGCACACCTGTGTCTGCGGCACCTCGCTGGCCCGTTGTGCCGAGTGGCAGGCGGTTGAGCCGGTGCGCCAGGCCCTGCGCGACTGGGAGGCGAAGAACCTTCAGCTCCTGCGGGACGGCCAGCGTCATGCCCTGCCCGATGACCACCCGGATGTCGTGCGGGCCGCTCCTTCCCGTCGGTAGAGCCTGACCGCAGGAGGAACCCCTCGGCCGTGCCGGCACGCGATGCGAGACGCGCCTTCCCAGGGACGGTGGCTTCAACGCACGGGAACTCAGGCCGCGCGCACGTCGACCTCGCCGGGCCTGGCGACATCGGTGCCGAACACGAGGCGCCGGTTGGCGATCTTGTCGGTGAAGAACCGGTCGTGGCTGACCACCACGACCGCCCCGGGGAAGTGCAGCAGCGCCCGTTCCATCACCTGGGTGCTGGACATGTCCAGGTGGTTGGTGGGCTCGTCCAGCAGCAGAACAGAGGCGCCGGACAGCAGGCACTGCGCCATCGCCACGCGCGCTCGCTGCCCGCCCGACAGGTTTCCGATCTTCTGTTTGAGGTCGGCCTCGGAGAACTGGAACATCGCGAGGAACCGGTTCACCGATTTGCGGGTCGCGGTGAAGGCGAGGCTGCCCGGCATCGCGTTGACGGCATGGCTGACAGTGTCGTCGTCGTAGAGCTCCGCGAGCACCTGGTTGTACGAGACCACGACTGTGCCGTGGGCCCAGGTGACCTCGCCGAAGTCGGCCGGCTCCTCCCCGGTCAGGACCCGGAGCAGGGTGGTCTTGCCGCTTCCGTTGGAGCCGAGCACGACAATCCGGTTGCCGCGCCGGATCTCGAAGGTCAGGTCGGTGAACAGCTCCTTGTCGCCGTAGGCCTTGCTGAGGCCTTCGACCCGGCACAGGGAATCCTTGACGTGCAGCCGGCCGTAGATCTCGGTGATGATCTGGTCGACGGGCCGAGGCGCGCGTGCCTTCTTGATCTTCGCGAGCTGGCTGCCGAGGTTCTTGCTGGCCGCCTTCGCGGCCTCGCGTCGGTCGGAGATCCCCTCTGCCTCGAACGCCAGCAGCTCTGATTCGTGCACGAACTGCTGCTCGAGCGTCTTGAGCCGGAACTGCTTCTGCACGACGTATTCGCCGAAGTTGCCGGGGTACTCGTGCAGGTGGAAGTTCTCGACCTCGATGATCCGGGTGACGACGGCGTCCAGGAACCGCCGGTCGTGCGAGACGATGATCGCCGCGCCGCGGAAGGTGCGGAACCAGGCTTCGAGCCATTCGACTCCGGCCACGTCCAGGTAGTTGGTGGGCTCGTCCAGCAGCAGCACATCCGGGCCCTCGAGCAGGATCTTCGCCAGTGCGGCGCGGTTGCGCCAGCCGCCGGAGAGCTCGTCAATCGCGCAGACGCGGTGGGCTTCGTTGAACCCGAGCGTGGTGAGCGCGGTGTCGATCCGTCGCTTGTAGTCCCAGCCATCGAGACGGTCCATCTGCTCGAAAAGCTCGGCCTGGCGGTGGATGAGCCGGTCGAGTTCCGCTTCAGAGGGGGTCCTGGCGATGGCAGCGTCAATCGACGCCAATTCGGCTTCGACGGCCTTGATCTCCACGAACAGGCCGTCGAGGACCTCGCTGATGGTCGCCTGGCCGTCCAGCTCGGAGAACTGCGAGAAGTAGCCGACCCTGATGCCCGGCTCCAGGGTGACGGTGCCGGTATCCGGTGTCACCTGGCCGAGGATCAGCTTGAGGATCGAGGTCTTCCCCGATCCGTTCTTCCCGATCAGACCCACTCTGTCGCCTGGTTCGAGGCGGAAGAACGCCTCTCGCAGAACCTGCGCGGTTTCGAAACGAACACTGACGTCTTGCAGCCGGATCAGGCTCACTACTGTCCTCTCAAGGGGCGGTCCCTACGGTTCCACCCTGCGGTTCCCCAGCCCTGAGTCTACAAAGTCCGTTGACAATCGGCTGCGGCGGCACTGGGCCGGCACCGGACTGACACCAGACGGGCAGTCGCCGCGCCCTAGAATCGGCGCATGTCCCGCCTCGTCGTTGTGCTTCCGCTGCAACCACTCCGGGCCGGGGACAGCTTCGCTGTGGCAGACTGGCCGCTGCACATCACCGTGCTGGCCCCCTTCCTCACGGATGACGCGCCCGCCGACATCGCCGCGGCCATCGCCTCGGCGGTATCCGGCCAGGGCGCCCTCGCCGCCGTCGCGGCTGGCGACGAGCTGTTCGGGCGACGAAAAGATATCCCGGTGACCCTCGTCGTGGACGATGAGGCCCTGGCCGGCCTGCACCGCACCCTGGTCGATGTCGTTCGGCCGTTCGCTGCGGCCCCTGACGAGCCGGCCTTCACCGGCCCTGACTTCCGGGCCCACGTCACCGTCAAACGCATCGCCCGTGTGCACCAGGGGGACGAGCTCTCCCTCTCGCAGATCGCCCTGGTCGACATGGCGCCCCGCACGGGACCGAGCGGGCGAACCGTGCTCGCCACGATCTGGCTGCCCACCCCCTGATACGGGCGGGAAATGCGCACAGCAGCGGGCGCGGCCGGTGCAAGCAGAACATCAACCGCGGCTGCGCGTTCCGCGAAGCAGGCGATCCCACGGAGGACGGCTCACACCCGCCGGTGTGAGCCGTCCTTCGTGCTCGTGGTTTCTACTGTCCTTCCGGTTCTCCCTCCGGCGGATCCGATTCGTCCGCCGGATCGTCGACGTGACGCGTACCATCGGGGTTGAGCACGATCTCGCGTGGCCTGGCCCCGCGCATCCGTTCCTCGTCCCAGTCGGCGGCGTTCGCCGGGTCAGGCGTCACGTGTTCGTGGGCCACTCCTGGTGTGTCGGGGGAGTGTTCCCGATCCGGCTTAGGCCGCTGCGGCGACATACGTGCTCTGGATCACGGATCCCCAGTACGGCCCGAACATCGTGTTCTTGACGCCGCTGTAGCCGAAGCTGTTAACCGAGTTCTGGTAGCCGGATGTGCCGCTGCCGATGAACCACGGGCCGCCCGACGATCCGCCGGTCATGTTGCAGGGAATGCCCTGCGACTGCGTCTGGCCGTAGGGGTCGTCGGTTGCGGTTCCGTAGCAGGACTGCAGGGTTGCTCCGTTGAACGGTGCTGCCGCCGGGTATCCATACGCCGAGTAGGTGAGGCCGCGGCTGTTGTTAAACGACGCACCGGATGCGCCGACCGTGTCGCTCAGGCTCGTTCCGGTGGGCGAGGCGACAATCGCGAATCCGGTGTCGTAGTTGATGTCGCCGCCGGATGCCCACTGGGTGGGCGCGTACAGCTCCGTCGCCTCCCACTGGCCGTAAGGCGCGGCACCGTTGTTGTAGGCGGGAACGAAGGTGAAGCGCGACGCGAATGCTCCGGGGCCCTCGTTGAGGCAGTGGCCGGCGGTGACGACCGTGTTCTCGTTGGCCGCGGAAATCGCGTTGCCGGAGCAGACGTAGTTCGCGCCGCCGAGGGTGAAGAACACCTTGCCGATGTGGCTGACGGGCGCCAGCGCCGGGACGGGCCTGGCCTTGAGAGTGGGGGACTGCTTCGCCACGGACTTCTTCGGCCCAACCGCCACCGGGGCCGAGTGTGTCGATGCAGCGGATGCGACGTTGTCGGCGACCAGGGTGTCGCCCGGCTTTGCGGCCTTCATGCGCGCTGCGGTCCAATAGTCGCCGCTCTGCTGGGTCTGCGGAACGACCCAGCGTTCGACGTCTGACGATCCCGCCGCGGGGGCCGCACTGGCCCCGCCGGACGTCGCGAGCCCGCCCGTGGCGAGCACAGCTCCGACCGCCAATACTGCAAAGGCACGGGACCTGAATGTGGTTCTCTTCATTTTCGTCACTCCAGTTATCGATGGAACCCGCCGGGCCGGAATCGCCGACGGTCTGGGGCTGAGCTTGGCGCGTGGACAGGGCTGTCTACCCGCTTTTGTGGTTCCCGACGAATATGTTGTGGGAACCGAAACAGATCGGCTTTGGGCATCGATTACTGGTATTCACGCGCGCTTGTGTTCGGCATGCGGCGAGCCCGCCTCCAGCCGCGGTATCGTAAGCCGACAGTCGCTCAAGAACCTGGAGGCCTTCGTGGCACGGAGTGCCGAGCTTCGGCCACACCGGCCGCACTACCGAGGGTCCCGCCTCGACGCCAAGCTGATCGGCCCGCTCACCATCGCCGCGCTCGTGAGCGCCCTGGCCGTCTTGTGGGTCGTGGCGCGGCCATCCGGTGAGGGTTTCGAGCAGCTCGTCGGGGAGTGGCTCGGCGCAGAGGGGGTGCTCCTGCTCTCCATCGGCCTGGTGCTGATCAGCACGCTGCGCTGGGTGGAGCGGTGGTTCAACGGGATCGACCATGCCGCGTTGTGGCACCGCCGAGTCAATATCGCGGGCATGCTGGCGATCTCCGTGCACGCCGTGGTGACCGGGGACGTGCGGGAAACCGCGGTCGGCCCGACGCTCGGCCAGATCGGGCTGTTCGGCCTGTTGGCGCTCACCGTGTGGGCGATCGCGCCGCGCTGGCTGTCCTTCGTTCCGCAACGGTTTCGGGGACTCGTCCCCAGGGTCACCGGCTCGCGGCTGGTGCGCCTGGCCGGAATCCCCTTCCGGAGCTATGCCGTCTGGCGCTTCTTCCATCGCTTCACGGGCGTGTTCGTGGCCGTCGGGTTCCTGCACGGGCTGCTGGACGCGAGCATGTTCGACTCGGCGGTGCTGCGGTGGACCTACCTCGGCATCGGCGGCACGGGCCTGGCGTTCTACGTCTACCGGGAGTTGCTCGCCCGCCGCTTCGCCCGCACCTACGACTACCAGGTGGAATCCGTGCTGCCGATCGACGCGAATCTGGTCGAGATCTCGCTGAAGCCGCTGGGACGGCGCTTCGAGTACAGGGCGGGCCAGTTCGCGATCCTGTACCTCGAGGCGAAGGATGGGTGGCACCGGCATCCGTTCAGCATCGCCAGCGCGCCGGCGGATGCCAACGTGCGCGTCGCTGTAGGGGCGCTGGGCGACTTCACCTCCAACATCGTCGACCTGGTCGCACCGGGCATGCCGGCCGTGATCAACAGCCCGCACGGTCACTTCGACTATCGCCGGGGCACCGAACACCAGGTCTGGATCGCCGGCGGCATCGGCGTGGCGCCGATCCTCAGCTGGCTGCGGGATGTGACCTCCGAGACCTTACCGACGCGCGTGGACCTCTACTTCAGCTCCCGCGGACCCGCTCCCTACGGCGCTGAGATTCGCGAGCTCGCGGCGCGGCATGACGCCATCCACCTGCACCTGATCGACACCAGCACCGGGCCCAGGCTGACGGTGGAGGACGTTCTCGCCACGGCCGGCTGCCCGCCCCGCGACCTGTCGGCGTTCATCTGCGGGCCCGAGGCGATGGTGAACGCCTTCCAGAGGGGCCTGACGCGGTCCGGCGCCCGAACGGCGAACGTGCACCGCGAGTACTTCAACCTGCGCTGATGCCGGTGCCGGGGGAGGGCTTCCGAGAAAGTACGCTGAGGGGATGAGCCTGCTGCGCGCCGCCGAACCGTCAGATATCCGCGAGATTCTCCGCCTCATCGTGGAGCTCGCCGTCTACGAGAAAGAGCCCGACGCGGTGGTGGCAACTGAGGACGGTCTGCGGTCAGCGCTGTTCGGCGAGAGCCCAGCGGTCTTCGCGCTCGTCGTCGGCGGCACGGAGAAAGGAACCCTGGCCGGGGTGGCCCTCTGGTACCTCACGTTCTCGACCTGGGAAGGCGTGCACGGCATTCACCTGGAGGACCTCTACGTGCGACCGGCCTATCGGGGCAGCGGGTACGGGACGGCGCTGCTGACGCGGCTCGCCGCGATCTGCGTCGAGCGCGGCTACGCGCGCCTCGAGTGGGATGTCCTCGACTGGAACGATCCCGCGATCGGCTTCTACCGGTCGCTCGGCGCCGTGCCGCTCGACGGGTGGACCACGTTCCGGCTCGATGGCGACGCGCTGAAAAAGGCCGCCTGAGCTCTCGCGTTCCGCGGGGCCATCCGGATTGCGGGAGAATTACAGTTCACGAAGGTAGGAATCACATGATCAATCTCACGCAGTACGCCGACGGCTTCATCCGGATGAACCGGCACTTTCCGGCCAACTCGCTCATTTCCATCACCTTCACCGACGGGTCGACGGGGGAGTTTTCCGGGCACCGGCTCAACGCGATCTTTGACGACGCCCTGGCCGTGTTCCGGGCATCGAACCACCTTGACGCGAAGGGATTCTCGCGGGCCCCGGCGAAGACCGTCCACCCCTCGAAGAACATCCAGTTCGTTCCGGTCCAGGCCGGAATGACCAGCTAGAACTCCCGAACAAAGCCGTGCGCGGAGGGCGCGGCCACAGGGCAGCCCGCATTAGCCGGCGTTGCGGAGGAAGCCCAGCACCCGTTCTGTGAGCAACGTGGCGGCCGGCTCGTCGTAGGACGGCAGGCTGCGGTCGGCGAACAGATGCTGGTCGCCGGGGTACAGGAACAACTCGGCATCCGGCGTTGCCTGCACGAGCGCGAGGGCCGCGTCAATGTCGCCTTCGTCGACGAAGTACTCGTCGGCATCCATGCCGTGGATCTGGACCGGCACTCCCTGGGGCCAGGCCCCGCCGAACTCAGCGGTCGGGATGCACGAATGGAACAGCAGCGCGCCCCTGGCTCCGGGTCGGGTCTGGGCCAGCATCTGCGCCGACAACACCCCGATGGAGAACCCGGCGTAGACCAGCTCTCTGGGCATCCCGTCGCTGGCAGCCCGTCCACGCTCCATGATCGATCCGAACCCCACCCCCTGGGCGTAGGCCACGCCCTCGTCAAGGTCGTCGAAGACCTGCCCCTCGTAGAGGTCGGGCACGTGAATGACGTGACCGGCGCGCCTGAGCTCT
This sequence comes from Cryobacterium sp. Sr8, assembly GCF_004403225.1. NCBI lineage: Bacteria > Bacillati > Actinomycetota > Actinomycetes > Micrococcales > Microbacteriaceae > Cryobacterium > Cryobacterium sp. Sr8. The sequence goes on from NZ_SOHO01000070.1 coordinate 203,224, forward strand.
TCAGCGAAGTCCAGGACCCCGGAGGTCAGCCCGTGCGCGTGATGGAACAACAACACCTCAGCCATGCGCTCTCCTCGCTTCTCGGCGCACGGGGCGCCGTCGGAGTGATTGTGGCATAAGCGGGGCGGGGCGCCGCCCGGGTTCGGAGCGACCCGGTCAGCAGGTTGCCAGCATTGAGTTGATCGCAGTCTTTTCAGCGGAGTCCATTGACAGGCCCCATCCGTATTTCACGTGCACGACGTGCTTGGCGTACGTGCAGCGGTACGAGGCGAGCGGCGGCTGCCACTCCGCCGCGTCCCGGTCGGATTTCGAGGCGTTGACATTGTCGGTGACCGCGATCAGCTGACCGTCGCTCAGGCTGTTGGCGAACTGTTGACGCTTGCTCGTGGTCCAGGTCGACGCTCCGGACCCCCAGGCCTCGGAGAGTGCGACGACGTGGTCGATGTCTACATCCGACGAAGCGTAGTTCCAGGCGCCGTCGTAGACCGAGTACCAGCTGCCCGAGGTCGCAGCGCAGGTCGAGCTGGTCACGACGTTTTCGCCATCGCGCTGGAGCACGATCTCTCGTGTGTTGCAGCTGCCGGACTGCGTAGACCAGTGCGGGAAGAGGTCCCGGGAGTACCCGGCCGAACCCGTCTCGACCTGGGTCGGGATCGCGGCAAGCTCGCTGCTGATCGTGCTGGGCGCAGGCGGGTCCGGCGGGGAGGCGTAGGCCTGGGTGGCCGTCACCTGAGTGGCTGCAACGACAAGTGCGCCGATCAGGAGCAGGGTGGGGGATGGGCGTGTCATCGGGACTCCTCGGTTCGACCGCGAGCCGGAACGTGTCGATTCAGCGGATTGTCTCGATCCTCTCGGAGGGGTGAGGGGCGCCACAGGTCTCTTCGCGTGAACACCAGACGACCTTCGACCGCGATAACCTCATCCCAAGCCGCAAAATGTGGCTCCGGACGAGGGATCAGTACCCGGCACGCGACAAGACTGGCCACAGGAGTGCTTGTCATGTCTTGGATCGTTCTCATTGTGTCCGGCGTTCTGGAAGCCGTCTGGGCCACGGCGCTGGGCCGGTCTGACGGCCTCACCAAGTTGTGGCCATCGGTCGTATTCGTGGGGGCGCTCCTGCTCAGCATGGGCGGCCTTGCCCTGGCCATGCGGGAAATTCCCACCGGCACGGCATATGCCGTCTGGGTCGGAATCGGGGCGGCGCTCACCGTGCTGTACGCGATGGTCTTCGGTGCGGAGCCGGCCTCGCTTGCGAAGGTCTTGCTCATCCTCGGGCTCGTGGGGTGCATCGTCGGTCTCAAATTCGTGGACGGCGGCCACTGAGCCGTGTCGTCGAGACCGTGCATGGCACACGGGAAAAATTACTTGCGATGGATTGCGTCCCGCTGGGACTTAGCCGGAGCCGACGGGTGGGCGGGAGCTGTGGTCTCCGCCAGGATGGCTTCGGCTTCGGCGGCAGCTGCTGCGGCCGCGGCATGTTCCGCGGCAATGCGATCGGCCGCGGACTGCTCCGCGGCAATGCGATCGGCTGCGGACTGCTCCGCGGCAACGCGATCGGCTTCGGCTGCCATCAGGATGTCGGCGGCGGCGGTAGCGTCCGCGGTCCTCTGCGCGGCACGGGCCTGCGCTGCACCGCCGTGGTCCGCCAGGCCTGCCGCCTGGGGGTCGATACTTTCCGAGGGCGGGGTCGCGGGGCGCTCGTTTTGGGCGATCGTCGCGGGCCGCAACACAAGACCGGTGCCGACAACTATTCCGACGGCAATGAGGCTCCCCGCTGCGGCAAACCGGCGACGGCCGCGGCGCCGGCGAGTGTTCTGAACGCGGGTGCCTCCGCGATCGGTGGCGCCAAGGGGCGGCCGGGAAAACGAAGAAAGAAGGTTTCGCATGACTTTCACGAAGCGAATCGACCCGTGATGAGCACAGAACGATTCTGGTTAGACAATCCACGAGCGGGGCTCCGCACGGGCGCAGTCACCATTATGCAACGAACCTACCGGCCCGCACCTGACGCGGCGTTGGGAGCCCTCGAGCCCGAACCTTCCGACACGAGCCGCTTGTCAGTTCGTTTCGACGCCTCCGACCAGCCACAGTTTGCCCTTGGCACAGTCGCGTTCGGTCCACGTGTCGCTGAACGAGTCAGCACCGCCTCCGCCGATGGCAAGGGATGATCCCGAACTCGCCACAACGTTTTTGCTGCCGTCCAGGACTTCGAAGGACCTCGAATCGCCTCTGACGGTGTACCCCCGGGGCCACACGAGAGTCACCGGATCTCCGGCCGTCTTCGCCTGAACACAGCCGTCCCCGTCAACTGCCAACGTGCCCCGGAGAAGCGCTTCCATGCCGCTCAGCGCCGATGTATCAGATGTGACGAGTCGGAGAGGGGCGGATGAACACGCACTGAGCGCCGTCACCAAAGCCACAGCCGATCCAAGCACTGCCAGTCTCGACCAGTGTGTATGCATGGGGCGGACTCTACTCTCCCGCGTGTTCCGCCAGGCCGCGCTCGGGTCCTTCACGCAGAGAGGATGAATCGCAGCCAGCCGGTGCGGTCGCAGTGGCCGAGGACTAGCGTGGGGGCGTGTCCCCTCCCGCGATCGACGCACGCACCGCTCACGCCGCCGGCGTGGAGCGCCTCCTCGAGAGCTATCGGGCAGTGCCGCCGACGGCCTCCGTTCGGCTCGCCAAGCCCACCTCGAACCTGTTCCGGTCACGCGCGAAGCCGAACGCCAGGGGCCTCGAGACATCGGGATTGACGGGCGTCATCGCGGTCGACCCGCAAGCGCGGACGGCCGACGTGGGCGGCATGTGCACCTACGAGGATCTCGTCGCCGCGACGCTGCCCCACGGGTTGGCGCCGCTGGTGGTGCCGCAGCTGAAGACGATCACCCTGGGCGGCGCGGTCACCGGCCTCGGCATCGAGTCGACGTCCTTCCGCAACGGACTGCCGCACGAGTCGGTGCTGGAGATGGACATCCTCACCGGCGCGGGGGAGGTGGTCACCGCCTCGCCGATCGAGCATGAAGACCTCTACCGCGCCTTCCCCAACTCGTACGGAACGCTCGGCTACGCGGTGCGCCTGCGCATCGAACTGGAGCCGGTCGAACCGTTCGTCGCGCTCCGGCACCTGCGGTTCCACGCGCTCACCGACCTGGTCGCGGCGATGGACCGCATCATCGCGACCGGCGCGGTGGACGGCGACCGCGTGGACTACCTCGACGGCGTGGTGTTCAGCGCCGACGAGAGCTACCTGTGCGTGGGCACGCAGACAGCGGCATCCGGCCCGGTGAGCGACTACACCGGCCAGCAGATCTACTACCGCTCCATCCAGCACGATGACGGCATCAAGCACGATCGGCTCACGATTCACGACTACCTGTGGCGGTGGGACACGGATTGGTTCTGGTGCTCGGAGGCGTTCGGCGCGCAGCGTCCGCGGATCCGCCGGCTCTGGCCGCGAACGCTTCGGCGCAGCAGCTTCTACTCCAAGCTGATGCGCTACGAACAGCGATTCCACATCGGCGATCGCATCGAGCGGCTGGGCGGCCGTCCGCCACGCGAACGCGTCGTGCAGGACGTCGAAGTGCCGATCGAGCGATGTGCGGAGTTCCTGGACTGGTTCCTTGCCAACGTGTCGATCGAGCCGATCTGGCTGTGCCCGCTTCGGTTGCGCGGCGACGGCTGGCCGCTCTACCCGATGCGGCCTCGGCAGACCTACGTCAACGTCGGCTTCTGGTCAACGGTTCCGGTGGGGTCGATCGAAGGGGAGACGAACCGTCTGATCGAACGTAAGGTCAGCGAGCTCCACGGGCACAAGTCGCTCTATTCCGACTCCTATTACTCCCCGGAGGAATTCGGCGAACTCTATGGCGGAGAAACCTATCGCACCGTGAAGAAGCGCTACGACCCCGATTCACGTCTGCTCGATCTCTATGCGAAGGCGGTGCAACGACGATGACCACGTTCAAGGAACGTTTGCCGGAGGATGCAGAAACGGCGGAGAAGCCGGAGGCGGCGGGCAAGCTCACCCTCGCCCAGATCCTGGAGATCCTCGCCGGCGGGCGGCTCCCGCTGAGATTCACCGCCTACGACGGGAGTTCGGCCGGTCCGACCGACGCACCGCTCGGGCTGGAGCTGAAGACGCCGCGAGGCACGACCTATCTGGCCACCGGCCGCGGCGATCTGGGCCTTGCCCGCGCCTACATCGCCGGTGACCTCGAAGTCAACGGGGTGCACCCCGGTGACCCCTACGAGCTCCTCAAGGCGCTCGCCGGTGAGTTGGTCTTCAAGCTGCCACCACCGCGGGTGACGGCCAACATCATCCGCTCCATCGGCGTGGAGCACCTGCGCCCGATCGCGCCGCCGCCGCAGGAGGCGCCGCCGCGCTGGCGCCGCGTCGCCGAGGGGCTCCGGCACAGCAAGACCCGGGACGCCGAAGCGATCCACCACCACTACGACGTATCGAATACCTTCTATGAGTGGGTGCTCGGGCCGTCGATGACCTACACCTGCGCGTGCTACCCGCGTCCCGACGCATCGCTGGACGAGGCGCAGGAGAACAAGTACCGGCTGGTGTTCGAAAAGCTGCGGCTGAAGCCGGGCGACCGGCTGCTCGACGTCGGGTGCGGCTGGGGCGGCATGGTGCGCTACGCCGCCCGCCGCGGCGTCACGGCCACCGGCGTGACCCTGTCGGAACAGCAGACCGCGTGGGCACAGCGGGCAATCGCCGAGGAGGGCCTGGCCGATCTGGCCGAGGTCCGCTATGGCGACTACCGTGACATCGCAGAGACCGGCTTCGACGCCGTGTCGTCGATCGGGCTGCTCGAGCACATCGGAGTGCGCAACTATTCGTCCTACTTCGCCTTCCTGCAATCGCGGCTGCGCCCCGGCGGGCTGCTGCTCAACCACTGCATCACCCGGCCGGACAACCGATCCGAACCCTCCACCCGCGGCTTCATCGACCGCTATGTCTTCCCCGACGGGGAGCTCACCGGCTCGGGCCGCATCATCAGCGCAGCACAGGATGTCGGCCTGGAGGTGGTGCACGACGAGAATCTGCGCCATCACTACGCGATGACCCTGCGCGACTGGTGCGCCAACCTCGTCCGGCACTGGGATGAGGCGGTCGCCGAAGTGGGGTTGCCCACCGCGAAGGTGTGGGGCCTGTACATGGCCGGGTCACGGCTCGCTTTCGAGACCGGTGGGATCCAGCTGCACCAGGTGCTGGCGGTCAAGCCCGATGGCGGTGGCGGCGTCGACGACCTGCCGCTGCGTCCGTGGTGGACGCCCTAGTTGTACCTCCCGCAATCCAACTCGGCCAGGATCATGTCCGCGCGATGAGCAGGTACGCGAGGTAGATCAGATAGGCGGCAAGAAATGCCGCTCCCTCGAGCCTTCGGATGCGGCGGCCGGTGAGGAACACGGGCACGCAGGCGATCGCCGCGCCGAGCATGACCGGGATGTCGATCGCGATGAGAGGCGCGTCGATCGAAATCCCGTCTGGGGGAACCATCGCGGTCACGCCAAGAATGAACACGATGTTGTAGACACTGCTGCCCAGCAGGTTGCCCACGGCGATGTCGCGCTCCTTGTGCAGCGTGGCCACCATCGCGGTGACCAGTTCCGGAGCCGAGGTGCCCATCGCCACAATCGTGAGCCCGATGAAGGCCTCGGACACGCCAAATCCGCGCGCCATCCCGACCGCGCCATCGACGAGCCAGTCCGCACCGACCACGATGACAGCGATGCCGGCCAGGAGCCAGACCGAATCGCGCACCAGCTGGCCGGTGAAGGCGAGCTCCCGTTTGGGCGTGCCGTATTCTCGGGCGAACTCGGTGCGCACGGCGACGGTCTCCCGCCGCGCGGCCCGCACGATGAGAGCGGTGTAGGCCACACCGAGCAGGATCAGGATGCCACCGTCGAGTCGGTTGAGCAGCCCATCCGCGGCGAGAAACAGAAGTAGAACGGCCGCGCCGACGATCATCGGCAGATCGAGCAGCAGTGTCTGCGACCGCAGCTTCAGCGGCTGCAGGAGCGCAACCAGGCCGAGGATCAAGAGCAGGTTGAGCGTGTTCGTGCCGGCGATGTTCCCGACCGCGAGCGAGCCGCTGCCGCGCAGGGCCGCGTCGATCCCAATCGCCAGTTCCGGCGCGCTCGTGCCGATGGCCACAATCGTGACGCCGATGACCATTGGTGAAATCCCGAGTCGCGCGGAGATCCGGGTGCCGCCGCGCACCACGAGCTCCGCACCGCCGATCACGGCGAGCAGGCCGATGACGAACACGCCGAATTCCAGCATGCGCCGAGCGTACTGGACGCTCGAGGGTGGCCGTTGGACCTTCGCCGGCGCCGGCCAGGCGCCGACTTCACCCCAGCGATGGCACCACCCTGCCAGAGGCTTAGCGTCTGCTGTCTGCCTCGGGGCGCAGCCGGATGAGCCGCTGCGGGCCGTCCTCTTTCAGCTCGGCCAGGTCGCTGCGCGAGGAGAGGAAATCGCTGAAGGAACGGAAGCCGAGCGGCTTCTCGTTGAAGGAGGGGTCCATGCGGCGCATCTGGTTCTTGATCGTGCCCGTGTTGAGCCACTCGTCGCCGTCGCCCTTGGCGTGACCGATCTGCAGCGCGCGCACGAGGAGCTCCGTTGCCAGTGTCTGGGGGTCGATGTCGTCCTCGGCCTCCGGCTCGTCGAACTGCGCGTCGTCGGTGTGCGAGAACATCGGAATCGTCGTGAGCTTGCGGGCCTCTGGGGCCGTGTCGGGTGCAGTCTCGGCAGGTTCCGCGGCCTTCTTGCTCGCCTTGGGCCTCTCCGCGCTGGCGGCAGCGGCGGTAGCGGCCGACTTGTCGACTCCGGGCAGCGAGTCGTAGTCCTCGAACTCGTCGCACGCGGCCGCGAGCGAGGTGCTCGTCGAGCCCGCGACGCCGATGCCGACGACGTAGCGACCCAGTCGCTTCGACTTCTGGGCGAGGGCGATGTAGTCGGAGTCGCCGGCGATGATGATCACGTGGGTGAGGTCGGGCAGTTGGAAGAGGTCTTCGACCACGTCGACGGCCAGACGGATGTCGGCGCCGTTCTTGGTTCCCCTGGTGGTCGTGGTGAACAGCTGGGTCAGGTCCACCGCGCGAGACATCAGCTGGCGCTGGTAACTCGCATTGACGGGCACTGACCAGTCGGCGTAGGCGCGGTTGACGACCAAGGTGCCGAATGACGCGGCAAAGTCGATGATGGCGTTGAAGTCGACCGTCGCGGCGGCGAGCTTCGCGGCGACCTCGGGGTCGGCATCCCGGCTCGACTTATCGAAGTCGCGGATGCCGTCGCGCTGGAAGGCATTGCGCCCGTGCAGCTGCTGATAGCGCGAGATGACGATGTTGTCGAAGTCGATATAGAGGCCGACGCGTGCATCGTTCGGTTCAGTCATGGTGAGCTCCTCAGCCGCAGGCGGAAGACTCTGTAGCGATCCGGTACCTCCAGTCTGACGCGAGCGACGTGGCGAGGGCAACTCGGGGTACGCGGTCGCGCTGATCCTGTTCTTGCCGGACTCCAATGCCCGGATGTAGTTCTGGTTTCAGCTCGGTGGCGGAGTAGCGCCCTCCAGCGCCGCCACGGAGCGCCGGCTCTCCAGGCGCAGTTCCATTTCGCTCATGACAAGCGCGGCGAGGTCGCCGAGGGTGGCGAGTTCCTGTTCCGTCGCCAGGCGCGGTTCGAAGTCGAGTACGCAGAGCGTGCCGAGGTTGTGTCCGTCCTGCGTGCGCAAGGGCACCCCGGCGTAGAACTGCAGGCCGAAATCGTCGGCGACGAGGGGGTTGGCCAGTGTTCGGGGGTCGAACCGGGCATCCTCGACGACCCAGGGCACGTCATCCATGATCGCCGAGGCGCAGAGCCCGGGGTGCCTGTCAATGTGGTCGATCTCGAGACCGTGGTGGGACTCGAACCAGATCCGATCGTGATCGACGATCGTGACGAGCGCGACCGGAACGGAGAACACGCGGGCGGCAATCGCCGTGATGCGGTCGAAGGCCCCGTCCACCGGTGCCTCCGGCAGCCGATAGCGCGCGACCGCGAGCATCCGGGCCTCCTCGGTCGACGGCTCGGGAAAGGCCACCACATCCCTGTGCCGGCCGGTCTCGGCAGCAACCATCTGGCGAAGCGCCGCGACCAGATCGTGGATGGAGGGACGGTCCTTCGGGTTGCGAGCGGTCATGGCCGCCAGCAGCGCCCTCCATTCCGGCGCGATGCCCGGCGGAATGGGCGGATCGCTTCGCAGCCGGGCCAGTGCCGACGGGATCGGGTCGCCGGGAAACGCGACGGTGCGGGTGAAGCACTCGAGGAGAACGAGCCCCAGCGAGTAGATGTCGCTGGCCGACCCCAGCGTCTGTCCCCGCGCCTGTTCGGGGCTGAGGTAGGCGGCCGTGCCCGTCGTCACGGTGTCCGTGTCGCGGCGCTCGATGGCGCCGACCAGGGCAATGCCAAAATCGGTCAGCTTCGCGCGGTACCGTGCTCCGCTCTGGCTGTAGTCGACAAGCAGGATGTTGGCCGGCTTGACGTCTCGATGCACAACACCCCGATGGTGAATGTATTGCAGGCCTTCGGCCAGGTCGAAGCCGATGTGCGCTATCTGACGAGCGGTCAGGGAGCCCCCCTCGAGCTGCACCTTGAGATCGGCGCCCGTGACGAGCTCCATGACGAAGTAGACACGCGGCCGGTCCGCATCCGTGCGGTCGACGCCCGCATCAAGCAGGGTGACGAGGCTGTGGTGGCTCAGGCTCGCCAGGAGGTTCACCTCGTCTTCCTGACGACGAATGTCCTTCTCGCTTGTCGCGGACGCCTCGAAGACCTTCACCGCGACGTCGCGTCCCAGCGTTTCGTCCCGGGCGCGGTATACAGACCCCGCGCCGCCTCGACCGATCAGTTTCTGCAACCGGTAGCGTCCGCGCAGGCGCGGTGCGCCGGCTTCGGAGACCTCCGGAGAGCGCTCGGCCAGTGTGATGACGTCCATAGTGAACCTTTGTTTCGTGGCGCCTCCACCACAGGCGGTCAGGCGTATCTACTTATAGGACGTAGCTCGAGGCGAATGTGTCACGCCCGACGCCGAAATAACTGCCTGAATGTCGCACGGCTGCGGCGCCGTGAGCGATGGATGACCTCCGAATCTGTGGGCGATCGGTCCTGTCGTGAGCGCGATCAGTGGATGACTGCGAGCAGCACGCCGACCGCCACGAACAGAACGCCGAATACTCGGTTCACAACTCGCTGACCGCGAGCGTCGCCGGTGAATCTCTGAAGCGAACGTGCCGTCAGCGCAAAGAAGAACCACATCACCAGGATGTCGACCACGATGACGGTGGCGGCGACGATGAAATATTGCGGCAGCAGCGGTCGATCGAGACGGATGAACTGGGGCAGGAACGCCAGAAAGAACACAATCGCCTTGGGGTTCAACATGTTCACCCACAGCCCGCGCCGGAACATCGACCAGGCCGGATCGTTGCGCAGCACTGACTCGCGCTCGGCATCGAGCGCCGGTTTGGCGAGAAACTGGCGGATGCCGAGGTACACGAGGTACGCGGCACCCACGAAGCGAATCACGTTGAAGGCGAGCGGAGAGCCGGCGACGAGGACACCAACACCGAGTGCCACGGTCACGATGTGGGCGAGCAGCGCGGCCTGCTGGCCGAGGATTCCCCAGATCGAGCGGCGGAAGCCCGAGTTGAGGGCGTTGCTCATGGTGTTGATCGCCCCCGCGCCGGGCGTGAAACTGATCAGGGTGCCGGCGCCGAGCAGGGCCAGCCAGAGAGAGAACTGCACCGGCCCAGCATAGGTGTCCTCAGCAGCCCTTTGCGGAACGGTCAGCGGGCATGCGGAGACCATCTCTGGTCGCCGAGTTCTTTCTGGCTTCAGAAAGTGCGTTTCGCAAGCATTCGGAGCCGGCGTTTGGAATAAGTCAGAATATCGAGGGGCATAACAATGGATAAGTAACTAAGCATTGGTATGATTGATTCATGTCCACGTCTGAGGAGAAGTCACCCTGGCCGTCCCTTGGCTATGAAGAACGACCCTGGCACAGCGTCCAGGACGAGTATGGCTCACGAACGCAGAAGCGTCTTGCAGCAGGCCCGTACTTGGCGTCGGTGCCCCCACTGATCGCAAATCAGACAATCTCGCTCGACAGTGAGTTGCATGCGCTGACCGAAGAGGCCGCCAGCGAGCTTGCCCGCTTCGATGCCGAAGTTGGGCAAATCGCGGCACCATTCGCATCCATTCTCCTGCGCACCGAGAGCGCTTCCAGCTCAGAGATTGAGAACCTCACGAGCGGCGCACGGCAGATCGCCCTGGCGGAGCTCGGTGAGCACGCCTCGAAGAATGCGCAGCTCATCGTCGGCAATGTCCGAGCTATGCAAGCGGCTCTTGCCCTGTCCGAGTCCATCGACGGCCACGCCATCCTGGAAATGCATCGCGCACTCCTTGAGCACAGCAATCCCGACATCGTCGGTCACTGGCGTGACCAGCAGGTCTGGATCGGAGGCGGGAGCCTCGGGCCGCACACCGCACAGTTCGTCCCGCCCCATCAGGATCGGGTCCCCGCGCTCATGGGCGACCTCGTCGCCTTCGCCAATCGCGTCGACCTTCCCGTGCTCGCTCAGACCGCGATCGCTCACGCCCAATTCGAAACGATCCACCCGTTCCCCGACGGCAACGGAAGAGTCGGTCGCTCACTCATCCAGGCGATGCTGCGCGGGGGGCAGCTCACGCGAAACGTGGCTGTTCCGGTCTCAGCGGGGCTGCTCCACGACACCGGTCGATATTTCGATGCCCTGAGCGCGTACCGGTCCGGGGATGTCGCCCCGATAATCCGCTGCATAGCGGACGCATCGTTCGCGGCGGTGCACAACGGTCGCATCCTCGTGGACGATCTGGAAACCGTCCAGGTCGAATGGCGCGGGCGCATCCGCGCGAGACAAGACTCAGCAGCACACCGGCTCGTAGATATTCTCCTTCGCCAACCGGTGATCGGCGCAGCGGCAGCCTCAGCTCAGCTTGGTATCTCGACCGTCAACGCTCAGGTCGCTATCGACCGCCTCGTTGACGCCAACATTCTGACCCAAATCACAGACGGACGACGAAACCGAATGTGGCTAGCGAAGGACGTCGTCCGGGTCCTTGACGAGTTCGCCGCCCGAGCGAAGAGGCGCCGATAGCGGAACCCTCTGCGGGAGAGATCGCACACAGCTCGAGGCCGAGGCCGCCAGCGATTGCTCACGCCTACTTCGTTTGGTTCGGGTGCCTCGTGAACACGTTGACAATCTTCACTGTTCTGCCCTCGACGTAAAACCAAATGCGTGCGCCCCCGGAGAGTTCGTACTGCCATTGATCGTGTTCGACGCCGTCACGAACAATAGTTGCGAGTTGGCCCTTCAGCTGGTGGCATTTGGGGTCCGACTGGTTCGGGGCCTTCGTGAGCCGGTCCCAGGCATCAGCGGCTGAGCTCTTTTGGGTGGCGACGATGTCGCGCCATCCAGTTGCGGCTTGACTCGTCACATGCTCGATAGCGAATTCTGATGACTTCAGGGGGCGTGCGACGAGCCCCTTCTTCGGCGACATTAAACGCGGGGCTTCTTGACCGCCACAGGTTCACGAAGCCAATCCGGTTCATCCTGTCCCCAGCCAGCAGCAACAGCCTCCGCGGTGTTCTGCCACGCCTTGATCTCAGTGAGTATCCGCCCAGGCTGATTGACAACGAATGCGCCGCGAGCCGTGTCGATGATGTCCTGTGCGCAGGTTCTCTGATCCTGAACGCTGAGCAGCTTGATCCAGGGAAACGGTCGTGCGAGGCGATCCTCCAGCGTGCCGATGTCATCCAGTGACACGGCGATCAGCTGTGCGGCGACCTCGAGGATCCGTTCATGGGCGGCCGCTTCACGCTTCGTGGTGAGAACCAACGTTTCGCCATCGCGCCGAGTGACTTCGACGGGTGCTTCCTCAGCGGCAGCGAAGACTGCAGCAGAATTGCGGGACAATTCCGACGACTGCACGACGCGTCGTTCTGCAGGGGTGAGTGTTATTAGCGCCATGAACAGAGTCTATTCCGAATGTGTTCTGAATTCAACGCCGGCTGGTCGGTCGACTAGGTGCGTCCGTGTCTCAGAGCTCTTATGCCAGTGCCCGAAGCGGAACGTCTAACGGTCGAACGCGACACCAGCTGAGTCCGGAAGTGCGTCAGCGGCGAGGTGGAGCCAAGAGACTAGTCGCCCGATTCAGGGAAGTTGGCGGAGAACGAAGCGAGCCAGGCATCGACTGCGTTGAACACGGTGGATTCGGGAAATCGTGCGCTCAAGCTGTCAGCCATGTGCTCGCGGACGATGGTGTCGTTGTCCGTGGAATACATGTCAACGAGGTATTGGGCCCCGTCCTGGACGACGCCGCGTATCTCCGGCGTTTCGGCCACGTGTCTCGTCATTGTCTTCGCCATCTCGGCTCCATCGGTGACCATCATGAGGAGGGCTATGTCACCAGAGTCTTTGGGGCGTAGACGGTCCGGACGTTTGTCAACGTCGGCAAGCCGCTCAGACACCTTGTGTGCCTTCGCAATGAGCAGTGCCGCCGGTCCCGCGACGTTCACTTCGACCGACATCTCGGGTTCGCCATCAGTCGTTGAAATCCTGATCAGAGTGCGGTCGTGGATGGCAAGTTCGAGACCGTAGGCACGGGTTGTCGCGCTCTTCTGGCCGGGGATTCGAGCTGATCGCCCCTTCGAGCCGGCGTAGGTTTCCGGTACCAGGAGGTCCACGGTTGTGCGCTGCTCCCACGAAAGCCCTCGTTCGTTGACGTAACCGTAGATCCCCGGTCGTTCGGGGCGTGCCGGCTCAAGCCCGATCTCAGCCATGATTTGCATGATCTTTGGGTCTTCAGCTATCAGGACCGGGTTGACGGCGAGGTCGCCGTCACGGGTTGATTCCATATCAACGGGCCCCCACTTCTTCTGCACCCAGACGTGGACAGCGTGCGCGCCAACAACGGTCATGGCATTCGCGTGCTCACCCAACGCCACGATGGTCGTGATGAGCAGACGCCGGGATCGTTCCGCGCCATACCGCGCGTCCTCGAGTCGGAGTGCCATTACGCCGCTCCGACTTCGCGGGCCTTGTTGACGCGTCCCGCCAGTTGCGGCAGGACGCTCAGCGCTACGTCGGCCTGCCGGCCGGGCGACGCCAGCGCGTCGAGCATGCCCCACTCCGGCGCAAGCATTGCGGTGCCATCAACCCATCGAGTGAATCGGCGAACGTTCTCTGTGATCGGAAGCACTATGACGCTGCCCCTCGCCGTCGGCGACATTGCCGGGAGATCATCGAGATCCTCCGGCCGCTCCACGTACACGACCGGGGTGAAGGAACGCGTGGACGTGATGTCTTCGGCCACGGCCTCGAGCGAAGAGACAGCCGGATTCGCGCCGCGATCCGCTAGGTACCGGACGAACTCGCCGACCGACTGGTCTAGCGCGAAGACCCGCGCTCCGGGTCGTTTGGTGACCGGCGCGAGTGTGGCCGTCTGCGCGAGCTTTTTCACGAGACGGCGGCGCTCGGCGGCCGTGGCGTTCTGGATGCGGGACACCGCTACCGCGTAGGGCGCATCGCTGCCTACGTCCGAGAGAGTTTCCGAGAGTTTGAACCCCGCGCCGGAAGCAAGTTTCTCCAGCATCGAGTAGGTCGGGTCAACGATGCCTGACTCGATTCGAGTGATCGTCGACGCCGGCACTCCGACGAGCTGAGCGAAGGCTGTCTTACTGAGTTGACGCTTGAGGCGCATTCGGGTGACAAGCGCGGCTGCGGACGTAGTGATCACACATTCATGCTACGCAAAGCATTGCATATATGCAAGGAATTCTGCTCACGGTGGAACACCGTTGCGAACCCTTGCGGGACCCAAGCCGCTCACTCCTTGCGGGACCCAAGCCGCTCACTCCTTGCGGTAGCCGATTGACTCGACGGCCAAGTCCCAGAAGCGGACCTCGAACGGGCAGCGGCCGGATTCAGGGGGCATGAATCGTTCGCATTTCGGGCCTTTCCCGTATGACCCGCCCGAATCAGATTCTCACAAAGGCGCGTCAACTGCGACAAGAAAAGTGTGGCCTGAAAGGACACTCATCACGATGCGAGCCAGTCGAGGATGTCGGAGGGCCTAAAAGTCCGAACTGGCCTGTCACGTGACACCGGTTGTCGCGTGACACGGTAGTCCGGACAAATTGCCAAGTCCGGACTCGCGGAACGACGCGGAAGTCGCGGTGAAGGATGGCTGTGGTTTTGCCAACCTAGTTCGGACACGCGTGACGGTCGCTCTGTTCGGGTGCAGCCAGTCCAAGGGCTGGACACAAGGGGAACCCCATGCGGGCGTTCGACGCGGTCGCGCAGGTTGACCTTCAGATTGGAGCAGTCAATCCGGAGCGCGCGCGCGTTTACTCTGATCGACAGGGCCACGTTCGATGACGTGCTCTACGGCCGCCTTCTGCACGCTGACTGGGATCGGTACCTCCGCACTCAGGCGCTCACGGACGAGGAATCTCACTTAATCGCCTTCCTCGGAAGCGGCCCAGTGCACGCTGGCGTGGGCATGGCGCTATATGGCGGAACGTCGGCCTCCAAAATGGCTGGATCGCCAGGCACGCGGGGGCTCTCTGAGCCAACAACGTCCTACTGGGGCACCATCTGTGTCAGCCCTCTCGGTAAATGTGCGCGAGGCTGGGCGCCCATTAGCCTAACCGTTTGAGTCAACTGAACTCGGGGCAGTCCCGAGATTACGTTTCGGGGTTAACGATCAGGAAGTCGCCGAGCTTCGTCCACCCGTCCGGGATGATGTCGTTGGAGACCACGACTCTGGCGCTGCCCGTCCCGGAGCCACTAACCTGCATACGTGTTGCGTTGGCATCCGCCGCGCAGCCTGACGCTGCACCCTCCGACGGTTTGGAGAGCACAAGGCAGAAACCGGGCCTCCCTGAGTCCGGATCGACGTATTCCGTGACGAAGTAGCTGACACCGGCGTGCTCGCCGACGAGACGGCTGGACTCCGGATCGCTCGTCGAGTCTTCAAGCCCGGTCGGGAGCACGTCGTCCGGCCCACTATCGGTAGCCAGGAACCTTCGGATTTGCGAGGTCGAATCATCAGTTGCGCACCCGGTGAGGATCAGGGCTGTCGTGCAGAGGAGTGCGCCTGCCCAAATTCTTGAATCAACCATTGCCTACGCTCCGACTCCGTTGTCTGCCCCGAGGCTACCGTGTCACGGCGCCCATGGTGATGACATGCGCGGTAGATTCCTGGCCGCGCTGGCACACCGGCGGCGCCTCCGATGATCCGACGTTTTCTGGCACTCGGTTTGCGCGAAACGGGGGAGTGGCTGGTGATCGCGTCCAGGTGCCGCGGGGAACCGCTTGCGGGCGGCCTTCGCTTGAGGGCGATTGCGTCGGGTTCCTGACAGGATCGGTGTTGTGAGCACACTGGCCCAGGACACATCCATGATTTGGCAGGACCTACGCGAGGTCTGGCCCGACTTGGACTGGGCTCGGCTGGACTCGAAGCATGGAGCTTTCCATCACGTCGCCTTACTTGGCGATTCAGCGGTCGTTCGCGTCTCCACGGCTACGCGCCATGAGGAACAAACGCTGCAGGAGTACCGAAACCTGTGTGCAATCCAGTTGCTTGGCTTACCGTTGCGCACGCCCACTGCTCGCTGCCACCCCGTGGTGAGGGCCGGTTTTTCTGCGTTCGTCAACTCTTTCGTTCCCGGAGAGCACGACTTGAAAATGACTTGGAACCAGGTCCGGGAACCTGTCGCGGACATTCTTCATTCGCTGCGTGAAACGCCCGTTGCCGAACTCCACACGTTGCGCCCAGTACGGCAGTGGTGCGGCGGGGACCGATGGCCGACGATCATCGAACAGGTCACTTCTGCGCTGGATGAAACTGTCGCGGGTGCGGCTCGTCGTGTCGTGGCTGACGTGCTCACCGCCGAACCTCACCACGGCCGCACGCTCGTCCACGGTGATTTCGGACTCCATAATCTGTTGTGGGGCGGGCACGACCTGCTGGCGGTCATCGATTGGGACAATGCCGCTGTCGGCGATCCCGCGATTGACCTCGCCCCGCTGATTGGAATGTTCGGAGCGGAGGCGGTCGGAGAGATAGCGGATGCAGAACTCTTGGAGTGTGCACAGAGACACCGCGCCTCGCTGCCGCTGCAAGTCGCGGCAGCCGCAGACCTCGCCGGTGAATTCGACCTTCGCAACTTCGCACTGGACAATTTCACAAAGCGCTTCCGCAACGACACCTTGTACGACATCGCGGGCTAGCTGTTCTTCCCTCGGAGGATGGTTAAGAGGAACCCCGAACGGTTCAGCACGAATCACGCGCCGAAGATATTGAGCGTCCCAAACGTGTCATATATCAACAAACCAGCCCCGAAACCCGAGGACCAACTAGCTTCCTAAACTCCCACTGGCCTCATCCACCTTGACAAATTCCGGGCCCGGGAGAAGTCCGGCCTGGGTCATCGCTGAGGAGCACGGTGTTGCCGTCGATGCCCCACTGATCAGCGTCGCTGCACAACCTATTTCACGCTGACGCACGTCGTGCCATCAGGCCCATCGTCGACGCTGTCGCCCAACTACAGACCCTGAACGACCGGTGGATCGACGATGAGAACTTGACGAAGCGACAGCGCGCATCCGGCACAGAAGACGTCCAGTCTCCCTGGGAAGGCTAGCCCCAGCGCCACGAGTGGCCTACCCTGGGGATCAGCGGAATGCCCCGGAGGCCAAATCGTTACCGACGAATGTCGGCGGGCACCGCTATCGAGTCAGGAAGCTCACCGTGGCATACAACGTCACCCAGAAACTCATCGCGTCGCACCTGGTCTCCGGGGAGATGGTGCCGGGGACCGAAATCGGCCTGCACATCGACCAGACCCTCACCCAGGACGCGACCGGGACCCTGGTCATGCTGGAGTTGGAGGCGCTGGGACTGGATCGCGCGCGCACGGAGGTTTCCGTGCAGTACGTCGACCACAACCTGTTGCAGGCCGACAGCAAGAACGCGGAGGACCACGACTTTCTCCGCTCCGCCTGTAGGCGGTTCGGCCTGTGGTTCTCGAAGGCCGGCAACGGGGTGTCCCACCCCACGCACATGCAGCGGTTCGGCATCCCCGGCAAGACCATGGTCGGCTCCGACAGCCATACCCCGGCCGCCGGCTCGCTGGGGATGCTGGCCATCGGCGTCGGCGGCACCGAGGTGGCCCTGGCGATCGCCGGCGAGCCCTTGTACATCAGGATGCCCGAAATCTGGGGTGTGCGGCTCACCGGACAACTGCCGCCGTGGACCAGCGCCAAGGATGTCATCCTCGAAATGCTGCGCCGACACGGTGTCAAGGGCGGCGTCAATCGGATCGTCGAGTACTACGGCCCCGGCCTCGCCACCCTGACCGCGATGGATCGGCACGTGATCGCCAATATGGGCGCCGAGCTGGGCGCGACCACCACCGTTTTCCCGGCCGACGAGCAGGTGCGAACCTTCCTGCGCGCCGAACAGCGCGAGCAGGATTTCACCGAACTGCTCGCGGACGAGGATGCGACGTACGAGGTGACCGAGGAGATCGACCTGGCGACGATCGAGCCACTGATCGCCCTCCCCAGCTCGCCGGGTAATGTCGTTCCAGTCAGGGAGGTCGCGGGGCGCCCGGTCGAGCAGGTCGTGATCGGGTCATCCGCGAATCCGGGCCTGCGCGATTTCGCGATCGTGGCCGCGATCACGAAGGGGCGGCAGTCATTCCCCGGCCTGTCCCTCGACGTCAATCCGAGCTCCCGTCAGATTCTGCAGGACCTGACCATCATGGGGGCCACCCTGGATCTGATCGGGGCGGGTGCCCGGCTGCATCAGTCCGGATGCATGGGCTGCATTGGCATGGGTCAGGCCCCGGCGAATGGAAGCATCAGCCTGCGCACGATGCCGCGTAACTTTCCGGGTCGATCGGGTACCCAAGAAGACTCGGTCTACCTGTGTTCGCCGGAGACGGGGGCGGCTGCCGCGCTGACCGGAAAGATTACCGATCCGCGAGACCTGACCGAGCTCTTCGGCTTGGAGTATCCCCAGATCACACTGCCCGCCGTGTCGAGCGTGAACCTGACCATGCTCGAGAAGCCGTTGCCACCGGATGAAGCTCTCAAAGTGCACCTGGTCAAGGGAGAAAACATCTCCTCATTGCCGGTCTTCGGGCCGCTCGCCGAGCGGATCGAGGCACCCGTCGCCCTGATCGTAGGCGATGACATTTCGACGGATGAAATCCTGCCGGCGGGTGCGCGCGTGCTCCCTTTCCGCAGCAACGTCCCCAAGCTCGCCGAATTCACCTTCGACCAGGTCGACCCGACCTACCCGACTCGCGCCGCCCAAACCCGAGACACGACCGGCCACATGATCGTCGCCGGTGCCAACTATGGGCAGGGCTCCTCTAGGGAGCACGCCGCGATCACCCCGCGCTTCCTCGGACTGCGGGTGGTGCTGGCGGTCTCGTTCGCACGCATCCACTGGCAGAACCTGGCCAACTTCGGCGCGCTGGCGCTCCAGTTCGCGGATGCGGCCGATCACGATCGCATCGCGCAGGATGACGTGCTCGTGCTCGACGGGATCCGTGAGGCTCTCTCGAACGGAACGGAGATCCTCGTGCGCAACACAACCCGTGATGAGGTCTACTCCGTGCGCCACGAACTCTCGACCCGGCAGATCGAGATGCTCCTCGTCGGTGGCCTCATCCCGTGGCTGCGCGCCCGGAGCGCGCGCGGAGCCGCCGTCCCTGAGGAAACCAAATAGGCCCGCGCCATTTCATTTTGCGGCGAAATTCCGTTCTGTGACGGTAACCGCCCCCACGTGACTGTGAGTACCAGACCAGCCACGAGGGCGTGTTCGTCGCCGGTGATGCCGGCCGGGGACAGTCGCTCATCGTCTGGGCCATCGCTGAAGGTCGCGCAGCAGCAGCCGTCGATCGTTTCCTCGAAGGTGAGACGCAGTTGCCCTCTCCGGTCAGGCCAGCGGACCGCCCCTTCGTCATCTAATTGACCTTCAACCCACCGGCGGTCACCATGCGCCTAGACAGCGCGGCAACCGGAGATCTACCAGCATGAGATGCGCTCCTCGGGCTGGCAGCGTGGCCGACTCCGAAGTGAGAACGGGCGCACCGACCGGCCGCGCGCGGCAGTCACAGCATCGTTGACACGCGCACGGCGGTAGCGGAGCATGAGGGAAATGGAAGTTGAGAACGACATGCAAAAGAAATCGCTCACCGCACTCGTGCGCCACCATCTCAATCACGCACGGGACGCGTCCAGCGGTCGCAGCGCGGAGACAGTGTACGGCGGCCACGTGCATGTCCTCCGGCAAACGCTGATCGCACTCCGTGCCGGGCAACGCCTCGAAGAACACGACAACCTGGCTGAAGCGACCGTGCAGGTCCTCGAGGGGCGGGTCGTTCTCGCCTCGGGTGAGGCATCGTGGTCTGGATGGCGCGGGGACCTGATCACGGTGCCGCCGGGCCGCAACTCGCTGGAGGCTGTGGAGGACGCGGTCATCCTGCTCACCGTGGCCAAGCTCATCGCTCCGGCGCGGCGTCCTGAGCCGATTGCACTCGGCCGGCCGACGGCAGATGGGGTCGTTGACGAGACGGCCGAGGGGACGGAAACCATCGTGCTCGACGCCCGCACCATCCCGCACGCCATCCGGCACGCGGCCGTCTTCGGCGCGCTCGACGCCGTTGTGCCGGGGTTCGCCCTGGACGTGATCGAACCGCACGACCCCCAACGGATGCTCGCGGAACTGCAGCAGAGGCAGCCGGACACCTTCGACGTGAGCTACATCGAACGAGGCCCGGAGGTCTGGCGGGTGCGCTTCAGCCGCGCCTAACCCTCAGTACGACGGCTGCGGCGTCCTGACGCCGTGGCTACGCGGCCCCCGCATACGTGCGTGCACGGGGCCGGGCAGAGCCGACCGGTGAATTCGGGGAAGTTGTTGGTGGGGTGGAGGCGTTCGATCGCCTGGCGGCCGTCGTCGCGCCAAGTGAGGTCGTTCCACTCCAAATATTTCCCAACCTTGACCGCCAGAATCCTCAACAGTACTCGGCACGCTGAGGAGCACCCAAACCACCTGCATTTCGAGTCAGGAGAACCGAATTTCCGTGGAGTAACCGCGATTGGGAGACCACCCCTGCGGATGATCTCCCCGGAAACCGTGTGAATCGCGTCTAGCTGAAGGAATCTCCACAGGCGCAACTGCTGCCCGCGTTCGGGTTGTCAATGGTGAAGCCCTGCTTCGCAATGGTGTCCTCGAAGTCGATGGACGCCCCCTCAAGGTACGGCACGCTCATCTTGTCCAAGACCACCCCAACACCGTCAAAGTCGACCACGGCGTCACCGTCGAGCACACGCTCGTCAAAATAGAGCTGGTAGATCAGGCCGGAGCACCCTCCGGGCTGAACGGCAACACGGAGGTGAAGGTCCTCGCGGCCCTCCTGGGCAAGCAGGCTACGAATCTTCTGCGCAGCGGCCTCAGTGAGGCCAACGCCATGTGAGGTGGTACTGGGGGCAATGGTGCCGGTCATGGTGCTCCTTTGGGCTATCTACGTTGGGCTATCCACGCTGGGCTTCACGCTGCTGCGGTCTCGCCTGCACAAGGTTTCAGAAACACTCTAGGCTTTTCTGGCCCACCTGACACATCCGTGGGCTATTTTCGGCGGGAGAGGGAGGGTTCGTGGCCTCCAAGGTTGAAGATGGCCAGGGCGATGAGGCGTAGGCGGAGCGGAATCCGCGGGTGGCCACACCCAGCGCGGTGCGATCCCCGGGGAAATCTACCTGGCCCGCACCGCCCCGCGACGGCGTAACAACCCCCGCCGCGAGGGAGGCGAGGGCAAGGCGTGCAATAGGGTTCGATCATCC
The DNA here is from genome assembly GCF_004403225.1 of Cryobacterium sp. Sr8. Classification (NCBI taxonomy): domain Bacteria; kingdom Bacillati; phylum Actinomycetota; class Actinomycetes; order Micrococcales; family Microbacteriaceae; genus Cryobacterium; species Cryobacterium sp. Sr8. The sequence goes on from NZ_SOHO01000070.1 coordinate 224,173, forward strand.
GGTGGACGCTTCACCCTCAATTCGCCGCATTGCCGCCAACGCTGAAGTGGACACCTGATGGCTGAAGTTCGCGCACGTTCCAGTCGATCCGAGCGATTGGATGCGCTTCCGTTTACCCGGGAGCACCGCAGTGTGCTCGTGGGTTCCGGCCTGGGCTGGGCCCTGGATGCGATGGACGTTGGACTCATCTCCTTCGTCCTTGCCCAATTGGCGGTGCAATGGAATACCACAGACGCGGAACTGTCCTGGATCGCGTCCGCCGGGTTCATCGGCATGGCCATTGGCGCAGTTCTCGGCGGCTTGCTGGCCGACCGCATCGGTCGACGCCAGGTGTTCGCACTCACCCTGCTCGTCTACGGACTCGCGACGGGAGCGTCGGCATTGTCCGGGTCCGTGGCCGTACTCATTGCCTGGCGATTCGTCGTGGGGCTCGGTCTCGGCGGTGAGCTTCCGGTCGCCTCGACGCTCGTGAGCGAGTTCGCGCCGCCACGAATTCGTGGCCGCATCATCGTCTTCCTTGAATCGTTCTGGGCCATCGGCTGGACCCTGTCCGCCGTGATCGGGTTTCTCGTTGTGCCGTCTTCGGCCGACGGATGGCGCTGGGCGCTCGCTATTGGAGCGGCTCCGGCCGTTTACGCGGTGGTCGTGCGGCTGCGGCTGCCGGAGTCGGTTCGCTTCCTCGAGTCGCGTGGGCGCTTCCGGGAGGCGGAGTCGACCGTCCGACGCTTCGAGAAGTCCGCCGGAGTCACCGCTGCACCCGGTGATTTGGCACTGTCTGCGGCGACGGGTACAGGTCCGTCCAATCCCGCGGCCAAGACACGCGTCACCGCGCTGTGGTCGCGCGGCCTGCGGCGCCGAACCGGTGCGTTGTGGCTGGTCTGGTTCTGCGTGAACTTCTCCTACTACGGCGCGTTTATCTGGCTTCCGACCATCCTGGTCGCGTCGGGATTCTCCCTTGTTCGCTCCTTCGCGTACACGCTCATCATCACCGTGGCGCAGCTGCCGGGATACGCTGCCTCGGCGTACTTGATCGAACGGTGGGGGCGGCGCCGGACCCTGGCCGTGTTCCTCATCGGCTCGGCACTCTCGGCGGCGCTTTTCGGGGTCGCCGGAGACGCCAGTCAGGTGATCGGTGCCGGCATGCTGCTCTCTTTCTTCAACCTCGGCGCATGGGGAGCGCTGTATGCCGTGACTCCCGAGCTCTACCCCACCCGCATCCGAGCCACCGGGGCCGGCTGGGCGGCCGGCATCGGGCGGATCGCCGCAATCCTGGCGCCGCTGGCCGTACCGTCGCTGCGCGAAACGGGCGGGACCGGCCTCCTGTTCACGGTCTTCGCCATGTTCTTCATGGTTGCGGCCCTCGGCGCTTTCGGACTCCCCGAGAAACAAGGCGAAGCCCTGGACGACTGAACCAGTACCGAGGCCAGTCAGTCAGCCAGGCGCCCGCTTCGGGCGCTGTCACGGGTGTGATCTAGAATTGGCGTGACTTGCACAGTGTCAGAGGAGTTATGGACGTTGCCGTAGAAATCCCCATTTGGGGCGGACCGCGGAGCATCCGCAGCACCCTGAACGCATACATTGCCCTGACGAAACCCCGGGTAATTGAATTGCTTCTCCTGGTCACCGTGCCGACGATGTTCCTCGCGGAGAACGGTGTTCCGAGCCTCTGGCTCGTGCTCGCGACGCTCGTTGGCGGGGCGTTGAGTGCCGGGTCGGCCGGAGCTTTCAACTGCTACATCGACCGTGACATCGACCGGGTGATGCACCGCACTCAAGGGCGCCCCCTGGTCACGGGCGAGCTGACCGATCGGCAGGCGCTCGTCTTCGCGTGGGGGCTCGGCATCGCATCCATCGCCTGGCTTTGGGCCTTCACAAACTGGCTCGCCGCGGCACTCTCTCTGGGGGCGATTCTCCTGTACGTCGTGTTCTACACGATGATCCTCAAACGCCGCACCGCACAGAACATCGTCTGGGGCGGTGTCGCCGGGTGCATGCCCGTGCTCATCGGCTGGGCCGCCGTGACCGGGGACCTTGCCTGGCCACCGTTCATCCTGTTCACCGTCATTTTCCTCTGGACACCACCGCACTACTGGCCGCTGTCGATGAAGTATCGCAGTGACTACCAGGCCGCCGGCGTGCCGATGCTCGCCGTTGTTCGCGGCCGCACCCAAGTGGGCTTACAGGTCATCCTGTACGCGTGGGCGACCGTCGCCTGTTCTCTGCTTCTCATCCCAATTGCGAACATGGGGCTGGTCTACACCTTCATGGCTATCGTGACAGGCGGGTGGTTCATCTACGAGACCCACCGGCTCTACAACCGGGCCATCCATCACGAGCAGGTGTCGCCCATGCGCGTCTTCCATGGCTCGATCGCATACCTCACGCTCCTCTTCGTCGCCGTCGCAGTCGACCCCCTGCTCCCCTTCTAACCCCTCCACCTTCCTGCGCCGAACCGAGATCTAAACCGCTTCGGTGCGCGTCGGAAGCGACTTAGATCTCGGTTCGGCGAAGAATAGAGTCGATTCAGGCGCGCCTGAATCTACCAAACCCGGATCCCACTGTTTCCGGGGCACGCCAGCCCCTGCGCAAGGCCACAGGTCGTACCCCCGGTGAGTGAGTCGACGCGCCGACTTGATAGCCGAGTCAAATTAGGACATGCTTATGTAATGTTAATAACCCACCGCCGAGGATCCGAGGGTACAGACTGGTCGAAACCCGGACCGAATGGTACTGAGACCCGCACGTGGGACCGGGTCCAGCAGCTGCTCGCCGAGGATGGCCCGCTTACCGCTGCCGACCTCGCCTCGCGTTTAGGGTTGACGCCCGCCGCGGTACGCCGCCACCTCGACCTGCTCGCCGAGCAAGGCGCCATCGAGGAACGAGAGCTCGCCACGGCAGGTGGTCGTGGTCGTGGCAGGCCAGCCCGCGCGTACATTCTCTCCGCGGCCGGTCATGCCGGGATGGATAGTGACTATGCCGATGTGGCCACCTCGGCCTTACGCTTTCTCGCAGAACGCGCCGGGACGGATGCCGTGGGCGAGTTCGCCCGTGAACGTGGCGCACAGCTCGAGCGACGGTATGCCACACAGCTGCCCTCGACGGGCGGGGATGTGCGCGCCCGCGCACAGGCGCTGGCGTCGGCCCTGAGCGCTGACGGTTTCGCAGCGTCGATCCGGCCGGTCGGGGCGGACCTGCCCGTGGCCGGCGTGCAGCTGTGCCAGGGGCATTGCCCAGTTTTACATGTCGCAGCCGAGTTCCCGGTGTTCTGCGACGTTGAGACCGAAGCCTTCTCGCGACTGCTCGGGGTTGACGTTGAACGACGAACAACTCTTGTCCGGGGTGAGCACGTCTGCACTACTTTCATCCCCCTGGACGCTCTCCCAATTACGACGCCATCCGAAACGAACAACTCTGGTGAAAGGTCCAATCTATGAGAACCCTCCAAGGGTCGAACTCGGGCCTGACGGGAACCACACCGTCTGAAAGCGCCAGGGCATTCACGGCCCAGGAGTCGGCCGCCATACGTGGCGATTTCCCGATCCTGTCGCGCTCCGTGCGTGGCGGCAAACCGTTGGTGTATTTGGATTCCGGGGCGACGTCACACAAACCGCGTCAGGTGCTCGATGCCGAGCGCACGTTCTATGAGCAGCACAACTCCGCGGTTCACCGTGGTGCCCATCAGCTGGCCGAAGAAGCCACCGAAGCGTTTGAGTCTGCACGAGAGACGATTGCCCGTTTCATCGGTGCGCACACTCAGGAGGTGGTGTTCACCAAAAACGCGACCGAAGCGCTGAATCTCGTGGCGTATTCCTTCACCAATGCGTCTGCGGCGGGGGCCATGGACGGCATCGACGCGGATGTTGCGGCGCGGTTCGCGCTTGGCGCCGGAGACGAGATAGTGATCACCGAGATGGAGCACCACGCCAATCTCGTTCCGTGGCAGGAACTTGCCCGACGCAGCGGCGCTACCCTGCGCTGGATCGGTGTCACCGACGACGGCCGCCTGGACCTGACCGATCTGGAGACGGTGATCACCGACCGTGCCAAGGTCGTCGCCTTCACCCAGGTGTCGAACGTTCTGGGTACGATCAATCCGGTTGCAGCCATTGTGGATCGAGCCCGGATGGTCGGTGCGTTGACAGTTCTGGACGCCAGCCAGTCGGTGCCGCACTTGGCCGTTGATGTGGGCGATCTCGGCGTCGACTTCGTGGCTTTCAGCGGCCACAAGATGTTCGGCCCACTGGGCGTGGGTGTCCTCTGGGGTCGCTATGGCCTCCTGGAGGCCATGCCCCCGTTCCTCACCGGGGGCTCGATGATCGAGGCCGTGCGGATGGAAGGCTCGACCTACGCCGCTCCGCCGCAACGCTTCGAGGCGGGTGTCCCGGTGGCTGCGCAGGCCGTAGGCCTGGCCGCGGCCTGCGACTACCTGACCCGTCTGGGTATGCCGCGGGTGAGCGCCCATGAGCACGCCCTCACCGAGGTTCTGCTCGCCGGCCTCGCGAAACGTCCGTGGGCCCGTGTCATCGGGCCGGTCGACGGCCAGGACCGTTCTGGTGTGGTCTCCTTCGTGGTCGACGGTGTGCACGCGCATGATGTCGGCCAAATCCTTGACGATGCGGGGGTCGCCGTTCGGGTCGGTCACCATTGCGCCATGCCGCTCCATCAGCGGATGAACGTGACGGCGACGACGCGAGCCAGCTTCGCGGCCTACAACACGGTGGCCGAGGTCGACGCGCTGCTGGACGCGCTCGATCAGGTCCCCGCGGTGTTTGGGGTGGCGACACTGTGACGTACGTTATCGCGCTGCCGTGCGTGGACGTCAAGGACCGGGCGTGTATTGACGAATGTCCGGTCGACTGCATTTATGAGGGCGAGCGCTCGCTCTACATCCACCCCGATGAGTGCGTCGACTGCGGTGCCTGTGAACCCGTCTGCCCGGTCGAGGCGATCTTCTACGAGGATGACGTGCCGGAGAAGTGGGCCGACTATTACAAGGTCAATGTCGACTTCTTCGACGACATCGGCTCCCCGGGCGGAGCGGCCAAGGTGGGCGTAATCGCCAAGGATCACCCGCTCGTGGCCAGCCTGCCCCCGCAGGGGCACTGATCGGCACACCATTCCGGCCGACACGATCTGGCCGCCCGTAATTACCACCAACTGACATGGAGACGAAGATGAGCGCACCCACAATCACGACTGGTATCTCTGACGAGGTCCGTGATTTAGCGAATCAAGAGTACAAGTACGGGTTCGTCACCGATCTCGATACTGACGTCGCGCCCCGAGGGCTGAACGAGGACATCATCCGGCTGATTTCGAGCAAGAAAAATGAGCCGGATTGGCTGTTGGAGTCTCGGCTTCGTGCCTACCGGCACTGGATTACGCTCACACCACCCACCTGGCAGCACGTCTCCTACGGGCCGGTCGACTACCAGGACATCATTTACTACGCCGCCCCCAAGCCCAAGAAAAATCTGGCGAGCCTGGACGAGGTCGATCCGGAGGTGCGAGAAATGTTCGACAAGCTCGGCATCTCCCTCGGCGAGCAAGAGCGGCTCAGCGGCGTCGCCGTGGACGCCATCGTCGATTCGGTGTCAGTGGCGACCACGTTCAAAGACAAGCTCGCCGAGGTCGGTGTCATTTTCTGCTCCTTCTCGGAGGCCGTTCAAAACCACCCGGACCTGGTGCGTCCATACCTCGGCTCGGTGGTCCCGTACAACGACAACTTCTTCGCTTCCCTGAACGCTGCGGTGTTCACCGACGGCTCGTTCTGCTACATCCCCAAGGGGGTGCACTGCCCGATGGAACTGTCCACCTACTTCCGCATTAACGCTGCGGATACCGGTCAGTTCGAGCGCACCCTGATCATTGCCGAGGAGGGCGCCTATGTGAGCTACCTCGAGGGGTGCACCGCTCCGGTGCGCGATACAAATCAGCTGCATGCCGCAGTGGTCGAGCTGGTCGCCCTCGATGACGCCCAGATCAAGTACTCGACGGTGCAGAACTGGTATCCGGGGGATGCGGACGGCAACGGTGGCGTGTACAACTTCGTCACCAAACGGGGTCTGGCCGCCGGCCGCAACTCACGGATTTCCTGGACTCAGGTTGAGACCGGTTCGGCGATCACCTGGAAGTACCCCGGCGTCGTGATGAAGGGTGACAACTCGGTCGGAGAGTTCTATTCGGTCGCGTTGACCGCTAGGCGTCAGCAGGCCGATACCGGCAGCAAAATGGTGCACATCGGTAAAAACACCAAGAGCACCATCATCTCGAAGGCGATTTCGGCCGGTCACGGCCAGAACACTTACCGGGGGCTGGTGGACATGCGGCATTCGGCCGTCGGCGCCCGAAACTTCACCCAATGCGATTCGCTGTTGATCGGCAAGGACAGCGGCGCACACACCCTGCCCTACATCGTGGTAAAGAACAAGACCGGGCAGGTTGAACACGAGGCCTCCACCTCCAAAATCGGCGAGGAACAACTCCTGTACTGCCGGCAGCGAGGCATTCCGGAAGAGGAGGCGGTCTCGATGATCGTCAACGGTTTCTGCCGTGAAGTCTTCAAGATGCTGCCGATGGAATTCGCCGTCGAAGCGCAAAAACTGTTAACCGTAAGCCTGGAAGGAAGCGTTGGATAATGCTGAAAATCGAAGAACTGCACGCCAGTATTGAGGGCAAAGAAATTCTGCGGGGGGTCAATCTTGACCTGAAGGCGGGCGAAGTGCACGCGATCATGGGGCCCAACGGGTCGGGAAAAAGCACCTTGGCGAGCGTGCTCATTGGCCGCGACGGCTATGACGTTTCAGGCAGCGTGCGCTACCAGGGCCAAGACCTGCTCGCTCTCTCGCCGGAGGAGCGCGCTGCCGCCGGCGTGTTCCTGGCCTTCCAGCATCCGGTGGAAATTCCGGGCGTTGGCAACATGTACTTTATGCGCACCGCGTTGAACTCCGTCCGCCGCCAACGCGGGCAGGAAGAACTGGATCCGGTGGATTTTCTGGCGCTGGCCCAGGAGCGGATGAAGCTGGTCGAGATGGACCAAAGCTTTATGAGCCGGTCAGTCAATGAAGGATTCTCTGGTGGCGAGAAGAAACGCAACGAAATCCTGCAGATGGCGATCCTAGAACCCAAACTCGCCATCCTGGATGAGACGGACTCCGGCCTCGACATCGACGCCCTCCGGATCGTCGCGAACGGCGTGAACGCTCTGCGGAGCGAAGGCCGCAGCATGCTGGTCATCACCCACCACCAGCGGCTCCTGGATTACATCGTTCCCGACCGGGTGCACGTGATGACCGCTGGCCAAATCGTGCGTTCCGGGGATAAAGACCTGGCCGTCGAACTCGAAGCGAACGGCTACACGAGCACGCAACAAGCCAACGCCGGGCGTCTGGCACCGGTCGGGGTGGCGAGGTGACGCTGACGCGCGCGGCCGGCGGAGTGCTCGCGGGCCTCGAACCCCAGCAAGGCAGCGGCCGCGATCCCGAGTGGCTCGTCGATGCGCGATTGAACGCTCTCCAGTGGGTGGGCCAGCACGGCTTCCCGACCCACAAGGACGAGGACTGGAAATACACAGCGCTGGCCCCGATCCTCGCCGTGCCGTTCGAAGCCGCCACCGTGGCCTCTGGCAGCCGGGTCACGGCAGAAATGATCGACGCAGCAGCGGTCGACCTCGGTGGCCCACGGTTGGTCTTCGTCAACGGACACTTCGCGCCCGAGCTTTCGCGGCTGACCGGGTTGCCATCCGGCGCTGTCGTGACGACTCTCGCCGCGGTGCTGACTGCTGGGTCTGATCGCCTCGAACCCTTCTTCTCGCATGCGCCGGGAGAGCATCACGCGTTCGCCGCCTTCAACGACGCACTCGCCGAGGACGGTGCATTCATTCACCTCACTTCCGGTGCGATTGTGGACGAGCCGATCCAGTTCGTGTTCTTCTCCAATGCCGGCGGAGTCCCGCTGATATCAAGTCCACGGTCGGTGATCATCGCCGATTCTGGCAGTCGCGCGACGATTGTCGAGACGTACGCGGGGATCGATGGCGACGTGTATCTCACCAATGCCGTTACCGAGTTCGTCCTGGCAGATGACGCGCAGATTGAGCACTACAAGGTTCAGCTCGAACCCGTGACCGCGTTCCATCTGGCACTGCTCGATGTGCGTCAAGGGCGCAATAGTCGCTTGACCTCCCGGTCCGTCATGCTCGGCGCTAGCATCGCCCGCCACGAGGTGCGGGTGCTGCTGGACGGCGTCGGCGCCGAGGTCAGCCTCGACGGCGTCTACCTGCCGCAAGGCGATCAACTCCACGACAATACGATCTTCATCGATCACGCCGCGACCAACTGCACGAGCCACCAGTTGTACAAGGGCGTGCTGGACGGACGCGGACACGGGGTGTTCAACGGACACATCATGGTTCGCCATGATGCCGACGGAACCGATGCGAATCAGAAGAACAAAAACCTGATTCTCTCCGACCGCGCCGAGGTCGACACCAGGCCGCGGCTGGAGATCTACACCGACGACGTGAAGTGCACACACGGTGCAGCGGTCGGCCAAATGGACGAGGAGGCGCTGCTGTACCTGCAAACTCGCGGAATCCCGTTGGAGGAAGCCCGCGGTCTGCTCATCTACGCGTTCGTGCACGAGATGGTTGATCGGATTGACATCGCGCCGCTGCGGACGCAGCTGGAACCGCTGGTCGCTGGCCGGTTCAGAAAAGACGACCGTCCGGTCGGAGCGTGAGCGGGCACGTGCGTGAGGGCATGGCCGGCCTCTACCAGGAAATGATCATCGACCACGCCCACAATCCCCGAAACTTTGGAGACCTTGCGGGCGCGACCCAAACGGTTGACGTGGTCAACCCGCTCTGCGGCGACCGGTTGACCCTCCAGCTTGACCTCACCGATGGTACCGTCGCCGACATTGCGTTCCAGGGCAGCGGATGCGCCATCTCGCAGGCCTCCGCATCACTGATGACCATGGCGGTGAAGGGTCTGCCACACAGCGAGGCACTCACCCTGTTCAGCCGCGTGCACAGCATGCTCACCACCGAAACCGTGGATGAACCAGCACTCGTCAATGTGGGCAAGCTGGCCGTGCTGTCAGGGGTGTGGGAATACCCGGCACGGGTCAAGTGCGCGACCCTGGCCTGGCAGGCATTGCGAAACGCCCTCGAAGCCGGCGACCGCCAGGACGAGAAGGAGTAGACGACCATGGACTCAGGCCGGTACACACTAATTACGCTCAGCCAGAACTGCCAGGCGACGGTGATCCCGGGCGGGCAGCCGATGCTGCTCCAGGCCGGCGAAGAGGTTGTCGTGACGCAGACCCTCGGTCACAGCGTGACGGTCCAAACCGCTATGGGATACCTGGTGCGGATCAGCGCCGAGGACTCGGCCGCGCTCGGACTGAGCCAGCCCGTGGCCGAAACACGGGCCACAACCGAGGGTCCGTTCGAACTGGACCAGGTGTTCGCGCAACTTCGGAACGTTTTTGACCCGGAAATCCCCATCAACGTCGTGGACCTGGGGCTGATTTATCTCTGCCAGGCAGAGCCGCGGCCCGATGGTACTCACCGGGTCGAAGTCAAAATGTCGATGACCGCTCCCGGCTGCGGGATGGGCGATGTTCTCAAGGAAGATGCCCGCACTGCAATCCAATCGGTTCCCGGCGTCGGCGAGATCGATATCGAACTCGTCTGGGACCCGCCCTGGGGCCAGGACCGGATGTCGGAAGCCGCTCGTCTCCAACTCGGAATGTACTGACGCCGCACCCATGGCCGGATGCCCCCGGCCCCGTGTTACCTGACCCCCGAGCATCGTGTGCTGTGGGGAGCTCCGATAATGACGGCAGCACAACGCCAACGATGAACGAAGGAGTCGGCTCGCTCATGTCGAGTGAATTTCTGAACAAGCCCGGCGCCGTCGATGCCGGTGATGCGACAAATACCGGTGTTGCCGCCCATTACGGGAACCCGCTCTCCGAGCAGCGCGAGCTGGCTGCAGGAACCGCAATCGTCGACCTCTCCCACCGGGCAGTGATCACCATCACAGGCCCCGATCGTCTTAGCTGGATCAACTCGCTGACCAGTCAGAGTGTCGCCCACCTGGCACCAGGCGAATCCACAGAGACCCTGCTGCTCGAAATGACTGGTCGGATCGAATATGCGGTTCGTTTGATCGATGACGGTACCGACCTGTGGCTATTGCTTGAGCGGGAAAAGGCATCAGGGCTTCTGCAGTGGCTGGGCAGCATGCAATTCGCGTTGCGGGTGAAACTTGCCAATCGATCCGTCGATTTCGCGACAATCGGCACCCTTGGCCAGCCCGCGCTTCCGGTAGCTGCCCCGCATGGCCTCCCACTGGTCTGGCGCGACCCGTGGATGAACGTGAGCCAAGGTGGGCACCAGTACGCGGAAGCGACCAGACATCCGGCCGCGGGCTGGACCTACAGCGAGTTGCTGCTGCCCCGAACCAAACTCGCCGGCATCGCCGCCTCCGATATTCCTGTCGCTGGACTGCTCGCTCTCGAAGCGTTGCGCATCGCCGCCTGGCGTCCAAGCTTTGCCACCGAAGTCGATGACAAAACGATTCCCCATGAACTGGATTGGTTGCGCACAGCCGTGCACCTGAACAAAGGCGGTTATCGCGGCCAGCAGACGGTGGCCAAGGTTCACAACGTCGGCCATCCACCGCGCAGACTCGTCATGCTCTACCTGGACGATACAGATACCGTGCTGCCGTCGCGCGGAGACGACGTTGTGGCGCTGAACAGAGACGGCCAGGACAAGAGTGTTGGCCAGGTAACCTCGGTTGCCCGGCACTTCGAATTAGGACCGATCGCACTCGCGGTCATCAAACGCGGCACCGATCCAACTACCGAACTTCTCGTGCGAACCACTAGCCGTGACATACCAGCCAGGCAGGTGGTGATCGTACCGCCGGATGCGGGCGCCTCAGCCTCAGTCACTGTTCCTCGCCTGCCGCGTCTCGGCTCGGTGCCGAGATAGTTCAGTTCCTGTGATGTCACTGTGAACCGGGCGAGCGCAACCGGCGTCCTGGCGCCCCGGCTCAGTCTCGATCGCCGGTCTCACCGGCTCTTCGTTCGTGCAGCCAGGGGATGAGATCACCGACAAAAAGCAACGCGATCTGCCGCGTCGAAAGCTCCTGCCGCACGACACACGGTGGCCTCATTCACCTTGACAAATTCCGCGCCCGTAAGGACATCCAGAATCGAGACACGCGCGTCACCGTCTCCCCCGAATGCGACCTGTTCAGGCAGCCCCAGAGTGTCGCGGTAGAAGGCGATGGCGGCGTCGAAGTCCTCCGCCTCCACAATGACGCGAAGCTGGAGGACGTTGGCAGAATCGTTCGTGTGTGTACTCATGATCGCTACACAAAAACCTGACATCAATGTGAGGGGCAAGCGGCTGATGAGAATTGGCGAACTGGCCAGAGTAACCGGCGCAAGCCCGAGATCACTCCGGTACTACGAGGAGCAGCATCTGCTCTCGTCGAACCGTTCGACCAGCGGTCAACGGTTCTATTCGAATGAGGCGCAGGAGCGCGTTCTTCTCATTCAGCGTCTTTATCAAGCTGGCCTGTGTAGCTCGACAATCGCAGAACTTCTTCCCTGCATCACGGATCCTGCGGCACGAACACCGCTGCTGCGCGATCGACTCATCGGCGAACGTGCACGGATCTCAGCACAAGTCGACTCCTTGCGCGAAACGCTGGCCTCCCTGGACGCCGTCGTGGGCGCACTGGGAGATGGCGACTCTTCCAACTGATTCCTTTACCGTGCCCGCAAGCCGGACCTCCAACGGGAACGGACCCGCGGAGACTGGATAAGCACCGCCCGCCCATGCAGAATTGTCGCGTTTGACCTGTCCGTAGAGAAATCTCGCTCAGGTGCGTCAACTGCAACAGGGTGAGGCCCGCATTCGCGTTACGGCTGCGCAAGACAGCGGCATGGCTCTCAACGAGCTTGGCGGCCGGTTTGTCCGAACTAGGTGGCAAAAGTCCGAACTGGCCTGTCACGTGACATGATGTGCCCCCAGGCAGATTCGAACTGCCGCCCCTGCCTCCGGAGGGCAGTGCTCTATCCCCTGAGCTATGGGGGCCAGGTTCGCTACTACGTTACCAGCATCTGCGGGCGTCCTGACCGCACGCAGGCGCCCGGAGTCTAGGGCAGGTGCGAGACCGCGGCGGCGATCAGCGGCTCGGCGTCGCCGGGCTCGCCGAACTCGACCGAGCTTGCGACGACCCAGTACTTGCCGGTGAAGAACTGGGCTTCGCCCTTGCCGCCGGTCGCCGTGAAGTATCCCTCGACGTCAACGCCGGTGCCGTACGTCGGCACCGGGGTGCTCGCCGACACGGCCTGGTTCTTGAGGTCGGTCAACGTGGAGTCGTTGGGCTGGGCGATGGATATTTCGATCACGTCGCCGCTGGTCTGGTTGAGCCAGCTGCAGGCGACTCCCTTCTGGGAGACCGCGACCGACGCAGCACTGCCGTCGGCCGGCTTGTAGTCCGGGGCCGCTCCGAAGTTCGGGTTGAAAGCGTAGACGTCATCCGGGGTGAGAACCTCGTCGCAGCCGAGCGCGACCACGGTGGCCGGGTCCTCCGTGGGGGTGGGCGTCGGCTCGGTGCTGGCGGTCGCTTCGGCCGTCGCCGAAGCGCTCGGGGCCGGTTCGGCGCTGGGCGCGCAGCCCGCGAGAACGATGAGCGCGAAGGCGCCGGTGGCCAGGGCCGCGCCGGAGCGAACACGGCGGGCGCGGATGGAAGCGAGAGCAGGGGAGAGGGTCACGGGTTGACCCTACCAACAGGGGCGGCCGGTAGGATTGAACGCCGTGACCCCTGCTGAACTTTCTCAATCCCTGTTCGACCTCGTCCTGCGCCTGATCGAGCGTCGTCGGGAGGCCGGCAGCGCGAGCGCTGACCTGGGACTGACCGTCGCCGACGTCACCCTCGAACGGCCCAGGAACCGCGACCACGGCGACTGGGCGTCCAGCATCTCGATGAAGATCGCCAAGGCCCTCGGCGCCAACCCGCGCGAAATCGCCGGCGAACTGGCCGCCGGGCTCGAGCAGATCCCCGGCGTGGCCTCCGTCGAGGTGGCCGGCCCCGGCTTCATCAACATCCGCCTGGAAGCGGCGGCAGCCGGAGCGCTCGCGAAGACGATCGTCGACGCCGGCGAAAACTACGGCACGGGATCCACCTATGCCGGCATCAAGATCAACCTCGAGTTCGTCTCGGCCAACCCGACCGGTCCGATCCACATGGGCGGCGTCCGGTGGGCCGCCGTCGGTGACAGCCTCGCCCGGGTGCTCAAGGCGGAGGGCGCGGATGTCACGCGCGAGTACTACTTCAACGACCACGGTTCGCAGATCGACCGTTTCGCCCGCAGCGTGCTCGCCAGCTACCTGGGGGAGCCCACGCCGGAGGACGGCTACGGCGGTGCGTACATCTCCGACATCGCCAACAAGGTGGTCGAACTCTACGAAGGCGACCTCGCCGCGCTGCCGCGCGACGAGCAGCAGGAGGTCTTCCGATCGATCGGCGTTGATCTCATGTTCACCGAGATCAAGGACAAGCTGCACAGCTTCGGCGTCGACTTCGACGTCTTCTTCCACGAGGATTCCCTGCACGAGTCCGGTGCGGTCGAGCGCGCGATCGAACGCCTGCGCGAGCAGGGCCATATCTTCGAGTCCGAGGGTGCCATCTGGCTGCGCACGACCACGTTCGGCGACGACCGCGACCGTGTGATCATCCGCTCGAGCGGCGAGCCGGCGTACATCTCCGGCGACCTCGGCTACTACCTCGACAAGCGCGAGCGCGGCTTCGACCAGAACCTGGTCATGCTCGGCGCCGACCACCACGGCTATGTCGGCCGTCTGATGGCCATGACCGAGGCATTCGGCGACATCCCGGGGCAACACCACGAGATCCTGATCGGTCAGATGGTCAACCTCGTCCGCGAGGGCGAGCCGGTGCGGATGAGCAAGCGCGCCGGAACCATCGTCACCCTCGACGACCTCGTCGACGCCGTCGGCGTGGATGCCGGGCGGTACGCGCTCGTGCGCTCCAGCAGCGACTCGCAGGTCGACATCGACCTCGACCAGTGGGGCAAGCGCACCAACGACAACCCGGTCTTCTACGTTCAATACGCGCACGCCCGCACCCGTTCGGTCGCCCGCAACGCGGCAACCTCCGGGGTGGAGCGCACGGCGTTCGCGCCGGAAATGCTCACCCACGACTCCGAGTCCGCGCTGCTCGGCGTGCTGCAGGAGTACCCGCGCATCGTCGCGCTGGCCGCGGAGCTGCGCGAGCCGCACCGAATCGCCCGCTACATCGAAGAGCTCGCCGGCTATTACCACCGTTGGTACGACAACTGCCGCGTCATCCCGCTGGGCGACGAGCCCGTGACCGACCTGCACCGCACCCGGCTCTGGCTCAACGACGCCACTGGCCAGGTCATCCGCAACGGCCTCGGCCTGCTTGGCGTATCGGCGCCGGAGCGGATGTAGCGATGGCCGGCAAACGCCGGGGGATCGGCGCGCTCGTCATCTCCGTCGTCCTGGTGGTCGGGCTCGTGGTCGCGTTCTTCATCGTCGACTCGGGCCTGCGTGCCCTGGCCGAAGACCGCGTCAAGGCCGAGATCACAGCCAACCTCCCCGAGGGAGCGACGGGCGACGTCGATGTGTCGATCGGCGGCGCCTCGGTGATTGCCCAGTACCTCGCAGGGAGCTTCGACCGGGTCGAGCTGGATGCCCCGACGTTCGCCCTGGACGGCGTTCCGGCGGCCGTGCACGTGGTGGCGAGCGGCGTACCGGTGGACCGGACGAAGCCCGTCCGCGACGTGACGGGCACCGTCGACCTGGGGCAGGAGTCGCTCAACACCCTCCTCGCCGCCGGCGGAGAGACCGGCGACGCCGAACTCACCCTCGGCACGGGTGAGGTGAGCTATTCCGGCACGTTCCCCGTGTTCGGTTTCGAGATCGGCTACGAGGCCACGGCAACCCCGAGCACCTCGGCGGACAGCCTGCTCTTCACCCCGACCGGCGCCGACCTCACGAGCGACGCCGGCAGCGTTGACGTGAGCGGCGTCATCCCGCTCATCCTCGGCCAGGAGCCTCTCTCCATCTGCATCGCCCAGTACCTGCCCGACGGCGTAACACTGGCGGGCGTGGACGTCACACCCGAGCGCGCACGCATTAAGCTGGAGTCGAGCACGCTGATGCTCACCCGGCAGTCGCTCACCACCCTGGGCTCCTGCTCGGCCGGCTGATTCGGCACGCACACCACGCGTTCGCTAGAATCTGCGGTAACTCGCCCCCACCGTTGACGGCGACTTCTCCTCCCTGGCTCCAGGGACCAATCCGGGTTCGCTCGCCGCCGAGTGAGACACACACTCGATTTGCAATGAGGTTTTCACTCGTGGCCACCAATCCGCTCGCCCCCGACTGGCTCAGCCTGCCCGGCGACGCCAACGACCTCGCCGAGGGACTCTGGCCGTCGACGACGACGCGCAACGCCGATGGTGAGCTGGTGATCGGCGGTGTGACCGCCTCCGCACTGGCCGCCGAGTTCGGCACGCCGCTGTACGTCATTGACGAAACGGATGCCCGCACCCGCGCGGCCGCACTCCGCACGGCCTTCGAGGCCGAGTTCGCGCGCATCGGCACCTCGGCGCGGGTGTACTACGCCGGCAAGGCCTTCCTGTCGACCGAGGTCGCCCGCTGGATGGTGGCCGAGGGGCTCAACATCGACATCTGCACCGGCGGCGAGCTCGCCGTCGCCCTGGCAGCAGGCGTCGACCCGGCCAGGCTCGGCTTCCACGGCAACAACAAGTCGCTCGCCGAAATCGACGAGGCCACCCGGGTGGGCGTGGGAACGATCATCATCGACAGTCCGATCGAAATCGACCGTGTCGCCGCAGCCGCCGCGCGCAACGGCACGGTCCAGGCCGTGCGCCTGCGGGTCAACAGCGGGGTGCACGCCCACACCCACGAATTCCTCGCGACGGCGCACGAAGACCAGAAGTTCGGCGTCGTGCTCGAGGATGCGCCTCGCCTGGTCGCCGCCATCCGCGCCGAACAGAGCCTCCGCTTCCTCGGCCTGCACTGCCACATCGGCTCGCAGATCTTCGGCGTGGACGGGTTCGCCGAGTCGGCCGCCCGGCTCCTCGCCGTGCACGCAGGCCTCCTCGCCGACGGCCCCGTTCCCGAGCTCAACCTGGGCGGCGGATTCGGCATCGCCTACACGACCGCCGACGCGCCCACCCCCATCCACGAACTCGCCGCCGGGCTGGCCGACATCGTGTCCGTCGAGTGCCGGCGCCGCGGCATCCCGATTCCCGCGATCGCCTTCGAGCCCGGGCGAGCCATCATCGGCCCGGCCGGGGTCACCCTGTACGAGGTGGGCACGATCAAACCGGTCGAGGTGGCCGGGGGAACCCGGCTCTACGTGAGCATTGACGGCGGGATGAGCGACAACGCCCGCCCGGCGCTGTACGGAGCCGACTACTCGGTGCGGATCGCCGATCGCGTGTCGGGCGCCGCTCCGGCGCTCGTGCGCATCGCCGGCAAGCACTGCGAAAGCGGCGACATCGTCGTGGACGCCGACTACTTGCCCGCCGACGTGGCACCGGGCGACCTGCTCGCGGTGCCGGCGACCGGGGCATACTGCTGGTCGCTGTCGAACAACTACAACTTCCAGGGCCGGGCCCCGGTCGTCGCCGTGCGGGACGGCGCCGCGCGCGTGCTCGTGCGGGGCGAGAGCATCGCGGACCTGCTGGCGCGCGACACGGGGGTCTCGACAGGCTCGACCACCGAACAAAAGGACGTTCTCCGATGATCGAATACCGCAACCTGCGTGTTGCCCTGCTCGGCGGCGGCTCCGTCGGTGCCCAGGTGGCGCGACTGCTGCTCGAACAGAAGGAGGAACTCGCGAACCGGGTGGGCGCCGGGCTCGACCTCGTCGGCATCCTGGTGCGCGACGTCAACGCCGAGCGCACGGTCGACCTGCCGCAGGAGCTGTTCACGACGGATGCCGAATCCCTCATCCTCGGCGCGGACGTGGTGATCGAGCTGATCGGCGGCCTCGAGCCGGCCCGCAGCTACATCCTGATGGCGATCAACTCCGGCGCGGATGTCGTCACCGCCAACAAGGCGCTGCTCGCCGCCCACGGCCCGGAACTGTTTGAGGCCGCCGATCACGTCGGCGCCCAACTCAACTACGAGGCTGCCGTTGCCGGCGCCATCCCCATTGTGCGCCCGCTGCGCGACAGCCTGGCCGGCGACCAGGTCAACCGCATCCTCGGCATCGTCAACGGCACCACGAACTTCATCCTCGACCGGATGGATGTCGCCGGCGATACCCTCGAGGAAGCCCTGGCCGTCGCCACCGAGCTCGGCTACGCCGAAGCAGACCCGACCGCGGACATCGGCGGCTACGACGCGGCGCAGAAGGCCGCGATCCTCGCCAGCCTGGCCTTCCACACCACCGTCCCCCTCGCATCCGTGTACCGCGAGGGCATCACGTCGGTCACGCCGGAACAGATCGAATCGGCCCGGAAGGCCGGCTATGTCGTCAAGCTGCTCGCGATCTGCGAGCGGCTCGTCGACGAAGAGGGCCGCGCAGGGGTGTCGGCCAGGGTCTACCCGGCCATGGTGCCCCGCAGCCACCCGCTCGCAGCGGTGCACGGCGCCAACAACGCCGTCTTCGTCGAGGCGGAGGCCGCCGGCAGTCTGATGTTCTACGGCGCCGGCGCCGGGGGAGTGGAGACGGCATCCGCAGTGCTCGGCGACCTCGTGTCGCTCGCCAGGCGGCACGTCGCCGGCGGGCCCGGGTTTGCGGCGTCCAGCCACGCCGACCTTCCCGTTTTCGACATCGGCAGCGTGACCACGCGCTACGCGGTCACCCTCGAGGTCACCGACGAGCCCGGCGTGCTCGCCACCATCGCGAGCGTGTTCGCCGACCACCATGTTTCGCTCGCGCTCGTGGAGCAGTCGATGACGCCCGCGCAGCCGGGAACCGCCAGCCACGCGCCCGTTTCGTCCACGGCTACCCTTGTGATTGGAACTCACGAGGCCACCGAGGCCGCGCTCGCCGCGACCGTCAATGACCTGGCGGCCAACCCCGTTGTCACCCAGGTCGCATCCGTTTTGAGAGTTGAAGGAGTCTGATGTCCAGCGAAGACAAGTCCCGCCGGCCCGTGTCGAGGCAGTGGCGCGGCGTGCTGCACGAGTACGCGGACCGCCTGAACATCACGGATGCCACGCCGATCGTCACCCTCGGCGAAGGCGGAACCCCGCTCATTCCGGCCGCGGCCCTCTCCGCCCGCACGGGCGCGAAGGTCTGGGTCAAGTACGAAGGCATGAACCCGACCGGGTCGTTCAAGGACCGCGGCATGACCATGGCCATCTCGAAGGCCGTCGAGGCCGGCGCCAAGGCCGTCATTTGCGCCTCGACCGGCAACACCTCGGCCTCCGCCGCCGCCTACGCGACCCACGCCGGGCTGACCGCGGTCGTGCTGGTGCCCGAAGGCAAGATCGCCATGGGCAAGCTCAGCCAGGCGATCGCCCACAACGCCCAGCTGCTCCAGGTGCAGGGCAACTTCGACGACTGCCTCGACATCGCGCGCGAGCTCGCGACCAACTACCCGGTGCACCTCGTGAACTCCGTCAACCCCGACCGCATCGAGGGCCAGAAGACCGCCGCGTTCGAGGTGGTCGAGGTGCTCGGGGACGCCCCCGACTTCCACTTCGTCCCGGTCGGCAACGCCGGCAACTACACCGCCTACTACCGCGGCTACAGCGAAGAGCTCGTGCGCGGTGCGACCACGAAACTGCCGCGGATGTTCGGCTTCCAGGCCGCGGGCAGCGCCCCGCTCGTGCTCGGCCACCGGGTCGAGCACCCCGAGACCATCGCCAGCGCCATCCGCATCGGCAACCCGGCGTCGTGGGAGCTGGCGATCAACGCCCGCGAGGAGAGCAACGGATACTTCGGCGCCATCACCGATGAGAAGATCCTCGAGGCCCAGCGCATCCTCTCGGCCGAGGTCGGCATTTTCGTCGAGCCGGCCTCCGCGATCAGCGTCGCCGGACTACTCGAACGTGCCGAGTCCGGGCACATCCCGGCCGGCTCCACCGTGGTGCTCACGGTCACCGGCCACGGCCTGAAAGACCCCCAGTGGGCCCTGCGCACCCCCGACGGCTCCGACGTGAAGCCGACGATCGTGCCCGTCGACACGGCCGAGATCGCCTCCGTGCTGGGCCTGGCGAAGGCATGACCACGACCAGCGCACTGGCCGGCCGGCCGGTCCTGTCCGGCCGTGCGGTCACCGTGCAGGTGCCGGCGACCACGGCCAACCTGGGCCCGGGGTTCGACACCCTCGGCCTGGCCCTGGCCCTCTACGACCACCTCGACGTCACCGTCGTGGACACCCCCGGCGTGCTCGTCGAGGTACACGGCGTCGGCGAGGGTGAAGTCCCCACCGACGAAACCAACCTCGTCGTCCGGGCCATCGCGCACACCTTCGCCGCGTACGGCCAGGACCTGCCCGGCCTGAAGCTGGTCGCCCACAACGTGATCCCGCACGGACGGGGCCTCGGATCGTCGGGTGCGGCCATCGTGTCCGGCATCGTGGCCGCGAAGGGGCTGCTCGAGGGCATCGTCGACATCGACGCCGAGGCGCTCCTGTCCCTGGCGACCGAGCTCGAAGGCCACCCGGACAATGTCGCGCCCGCCCTGTTCGGCGGCCTCACGATCGCCTGGGTGACGCCGGAGGGTCCGCGGCACAAGAAGCTCATCGTGCACCGCGGGGTGAAGCCCCTGGTCCTCGTGCCGGAGCACGCCATGTCGACCGCGCTCGCCCGGAGCCTCCAGCCCGAGTCGGTTCCCCACGAGGACGCCGTCTTCAACGTGTCCCGGTCGGCGCTGCTCATCGCCGCGCTGATCCAGAGCCCCGAACTGCTCCTCGCGGGCACGGAAGACAAGCTCCACCAGCGTTACCGCGCCGCCGCGATGCCCGAAACCGACCGGTTGATCACGCTGCTGCGCGAGCACGGGTTCGCCGCCGTCGTCTCCGGTGCCGGGCCATCCGTGCTCGTGCTCGCCAGCGATCCAGGCCAGCGACTCGTGGCGGCCGACCTCGTCGCCGCGCGCTCGGAGACCCCGTGGCAGGCGCTCATGCTGGCCGTGGACTCCCAGGGCGCGACGGTCACCCGCACCGACACGTAGGCCGCCGGCCTCCGCGGCCGCCACACTCGGATTGGGGGCCGCGTGTCGTGCGCGGATTCGTCGGCGTGCCGGGGTGGAGTGTTAGAGTCGAACTGCACCCGATAGAAACCGCGTAACGTGCGGATCTGTTCTCCGGTGTATTCCCTGTAACTCACTGCTATCGCGTCTTACGTGCGTGGCTGTGTGGTTTACGCCAATCCTTTCCATCTTCGGATTGGTTCACCCGCAGCGCGTCAGTCGCTGCAACATGTCTCCTGGTTCAGCTCATCGAGCACCAGGCGAAAGGAACCCCCTTCGTGACCGATGTCAACCTCCGCACCTCCGGTGCGGGCACAGCCCACCTCAACACCCTTCGCGTCGCCGAGCTCCAGGCTCTGGCCGGCGAGCTGGGCCTCCCGGGTGCCTCGAAGCTTCGTAAAGGAGAACTCGTGGAAGCAATTTCCGAGATCCAGTCCAGGAACGCCGGCTCCGCCGCTCCCGTGAGCGCCGAAGCAGTTGCCGAAGCAGCGACCGACGTCGCTGTCCCGGCCGTCACCGAGGCGCCGCGCAAGCGCGCCTCTCGTCGCGTCACCACGGCGACCGCCGCGCCGGCCGGCGCACACGTCAGCGCTGACGGTGCCCTCGACTTCGGCATCATCCTTCCGGATGCGCCCGCCGCCAACTCCCGCAAGACCGCCGCACCGGCGACCTACGCCGGCTCCACCGACACCGATGCGGCGCAGCCGCCCGTTGCGGTCGAGAAGCCGGTTCGCCAGGCACGCAAGCGCGCCAGCTCGGCCACCGTTATCGCGGCCGCCGCCGCGACGCTCGAGGCCGAGGCTGCTCCGGCAGCGCCCACCGAGGCCGCGCCTGAAGCCGAGGCAACCACCGAGGTTGCAACCGAGGCCACCGCCGGCTCCGGCCGGAACGCCCGTCGGGGCCGCGGCGGCGCACGCAACAGCATCGATGCTCGCGAGAGCATCGACGCCCGGAACCAGGAAGAGCAGCAGGCCCGGTCCGCTGAGCCGACCGAGCAGGCCGAACGCGTCCAGCCGACCGAAGAGTCCGAGCAGGGCGAGCCGACCGAATCAGCCGAGTCGACCGAGTCAGCCGACGAGTCCGAGCAGGGCGAGCAGCCTCGCCAGGGCCGCAGCCGCAGCCGCAGCCGCGGCGGCGACCGCGGCCAGGCCGTTGAGCGCACCGAAGACGGTGGACGCCAGCAGAACCAGCGCCAGGCATCCGCCCGCCAGGATCGTCAGCAGGGCCAGGACCGTCAGCAGGGCCAGCAGGGCCAGCAGGTGCAGGATCGCCAGCAGGGCCAGGACCGCCAGCAGGGCCAGGATCGCCAGCAGGGCCAGGATCGTCAGCAGGGTCAGGACCGTCAGGGTCAGGACCGTCAGGGTCAGGACCGTCAGGGTCAGGACCGCAACGGTCCCGACGAGGACCTGGGCGGCCGTGGCAACCGCAACCGCTTCCGTGACCGCAAGCGTCGCGGCCCGAGCACCGGAGACGACTTCGAGCCCGAGCTGAGCGACGACGACGTGCTGATCCCGGTCGCCGGCATCCTCGACGTTCTCGACAACTACGCCTTCGTGCGCACCTCCGGCTACCTGCCGGGTGCCAGCGACGTGTACGTTTCACTCGGCCAGGTCAAGAAGTACAACCTGCGCAAGGGTGACGCCGTTGTCGGCTCGATCCGTCAGCCGCACGAGGGCGACCAGAGCGGTCGCCAGAAGTACAACGCGATCGTCAAGGTCGACTCGATCAACGGCCTCACCGTTGAAGAAGCCGCCAACCGCGTCGAGTTCCAGAAGCTCACTCCGCTCTACCCGCAGGAGCGCCTGCGCCTCGAGACCGAGCCGGGCAAGCTGACGCAGCGCATCATCGACCTGGTCGCGCCGATCGGTAAGGGCCAGCGCGGCCTGATCGTCTCGCCGCCCAAGGCCGGCAAGACCATCGTCCTGCAGCAGATCGCCAACGCCATCGCCACGAACAACCCCGAGGTTCACCTCATGGTCGTCCTGGTCGACGAGCGTCCGGAAGAGGTCACCGACATGCAGCGCACGGTCAAGGGTGAGGTCATCGCCTCCACCTTCGACCGTCCGGCCGAGGACCACACGACCGTCGCCGAGCTCGCCATCGAGCGCGCCAAGCGTCTGGTCGAGCTGGGCCACGACGTGGTCGTGCTCCTCGACTCGATCACCCGCCTCGGACGCGCTTACAACCTGACGGCCCCGGCATCGGGCCGGATCCTCTCCGGTGGCGTCGACGCATCCGCGCTGTACCCGCCGAAGCGTTTCTTCGGAGCCGCACGCAACATCGAGAACGGTGGCTCGCTCACCATCCTCGCCTCGGCGCTCGTCGAGACCGGCTCCAAGATGGACGACGTCATCTTCGAGGAGTTCAAGGGCACCGGCAACATGGAGCTTCGCCTGTCGCGCCAGCTGGCCGACAAGCGCATCTTCCCCGCGGTCGATGTGAACGCATCCGGCACCCGCCGCGAGGAGATGCTGATGAGCGCCGACGAGGTCAAGATCACCTGGAAGCTGCGCCGCGCCCTCGCCGGGCTCGAGCAGCAGCAGGCGCTCGAGGTCATCCTCGGCCGCCTCAAGGAGACCTCCTCCAACGTTGAGTTCCTGATGCAGGTGCAGAAGTCGATGCCGACCCCGAACGGGTCAGACAAGGACCACTGATGTTCGAATCTGTCCTGACCCTGCTGGCTGAGCACGACGAGCTGCAGGCCCAGTTGGCGGATCCGGAATTGCATGCGAATCCGGCCCGCTCGAAGAAGGTCAACCGTCGGTATGCCGAACTGAGCCGCATCATCGCGGCCTGGTACGAGTGGAAAGAGATCGGCGAGAACCTCGATGCCGCCCGCGAACTCGCGGACGAAGACGAGTCTTTCGCCGAGGAGATCCCCGACCTCGTTCAGGCGCAGGAGGCCGCAGCCGAGAAGCTGCGGCGCCTGCTGATCCCGCGGGACCCGCTGGACGCACGCGACGTGATCATGGAGATCAAGATGGGGGAGGGCGGCGCCGAATCGGCGCTGTTCGCCGCCGACCTCCTGCGCATGTACCTGCACTACGCGGAATCCAAGCGGTGGAAAACCGAGATCATCGAGCAGACCACGAGCGACCTCGGCGGCATCAAGGACATCCAGCTCGCGATCAAGGGCAACTCCAGCGACCCCGCAGAGGGCGTCTGGGCGCACCTGAAGTACGAGGGCGGCGTGCACCGCGTGCAGCGGGTGCCGGCTACCGAGTCGCAGGGGCGCATCCACACCTCGGCGGCCGGCGTGCTGGTCTTCCCCGAGGTGGATGAGCCCGAGGAAGTCGAGATTCACCCGAACGACCTCAAGATCGATGTCTACCGGTCGAGCGGCCCCGGCGGCCAGTCGGTCAACACGACCGACTCCGCCGTGCGGATCACCCACTTGCCCACCGGCATCGTGGTGGCGATGCAGAACGAGAAGAGCCAGCTCCAGAACAAGGAAGCCGGCATGCGTGTTCTGCGTGCCCGCGTGCTGGCCCGTCAGCAGGAAGAGATCGACGCCGCGGCATCCCTCGTTCGCAAGGGCCAGATCCGCACGATGGACCGGTCGGAGCGCATCCGCACGTACAACTTCCCGGAGAACCGCATCGCCGACCACCGCACGGGCTACAAGGCGTACAACCTGGACACCGTGATGAACGGCGCCCTGGATGCCGTGATCGAGTCGTGCATCACCGCCGACGAGGCGACCCGCCTCGCCGAAATCGGCGACCACGACTGACCCGTCCCCCCTCACCCACACCGCGAAAACGCAGTTGTGCGCGTTATGAGTCCCTCATAACGCGCACAACTGCGTTTTCGCGGGTCTTATTCTTCGGAGTAGTGGAGTCCCCGTGTGGTCTCGATCGTGTCGACCGAGGCCGGCTGTATCGTCGCCGGGATCCCGAGGAGCAGGGATTTCGGCGGAGCATCCTTCGTGACGACGGCGTTGGCGCCCACCGTGCTCCACGCGCCGATCGTCACCGGTCCGAGGATCTTCGCCCCGGCGCCGACCGTCACGCCGTCTTCGAGGGTCGGATGCCGCTTGGCGCCGCGCTGCACGCCGTGTCGGCTCTTGCCGCCCAGGGTGACCGCGTGGTAGAGCATCACGTCGTCGCCGAGTTCTGCCGTCTCGCCGATGACGACGCCCATGCCGTGGTCGATGAACAACCGCCGCCCGATCGTCGCACCGGGGTGGATCTCTATGCCGGTCAGGAACCTCGCGAACTGGGAGAGCATCCTGGCCGGCAACCGCAGGCCGCCAACCCACCAGCTGTGCGCAATCCGGTACGCCCAGACCGCGTGCAGCCCGCTGTAGGTGAGGAACACCTCGCTGGCGCTGCGCGCGGCCGGGTCATGGGCTCGGGCCATGGCGACATCCTCACGGATGCGCGAAATGGGTCTCATGCGCTAGTCCAGCAAGTCCTCGTAGAGCACCGTGGAGATGTACCGCTCCCCGAAGCCCGGCACGATGACGACGATGGTCTTGCCGGCATTCTCGGGCAGTTTTGCCTGCTCCAGTGCCGCCCAGACGGCTGCCCCGCCGGAGATGCCGGCCAGGATGCCCTCATCCGTCGCGAGCCGGCGCGCGGTCGCGAGGGAATCGGCCAGCGTCACGTCGGTGACCGAGTCGTAGACGGTGCGGTCGAGGATGGCCGGCACGAAGTTGGCGCCGATGCCCTGGATCTTGTGCGGCCCGGGCGTGCCGCCGGTGAGGATGGGGGAGTCGATCGGCTCGACGCCGATGACGACGACCTCGGGCTTCCGCTCCTTGAGCAGACGGCCGGTGCCGGTGATGGTGCCGCCGGTGCCGATGCCGGCAACGAGGATGTCGACAGCCCCGTCGGTGTCGTTCCAGATCTCCACGCCCGTCGTTGCCTTGTGGATGGCCGGGTTGGCGGGGTTGTCGAACTGACGGGCCATGATCGCGCCGGGGGTGCTCGCGACGATTTCCTTCGCCTTCTCGACCGCGCCGCGCATGCCGTCGGGCCCCGGGGTCAGCACGAGCTCGGCGCCGTAGGCGCGGAGCAGCACGCGGCGCTCCTTGCTCGCCGACTCGGGCATCGCGAGGATGACCCGATAGCCGCGGGCAGCTCCGACCATCGCCAGGGCGATGCCGGTGTTGCCGCTCGTGCTCTCGACGATGGTGCCGCCGGGAAGCAGTTCGCCGGACGCCTCCGCGGCGTCGACGATGGCGATGCCGATGCGGTCCTTCACGCTGCCTGAGGGGTTGTAGAACTCGAGCTTCGCGAGCACGGTCGCGGCCGCACCCTCCGTGATCCGGTTCAGCCGCACGAGCGGTGTGCCGCCGACGGCTCCGGTAATGTCTGAGTAGATGTTCGCCGCCACGGAGGGCACCTTTCGCTCGGGGTAAACAATCTCGTTCAGCCTACGGCTCATTGCGTGCGTGAACGCTGTGCATTCGCGTGTGTGACACTGGCGGGGTGACTGTGACGCCAGCTGATTCCCCCCTTCCGCCCACCGTCGAGGCCATGCGCGCGCACGCGGCCCGGGAGCTGACCCTCGCCGGGATCGCCGATGCCGAGGTCGACGCCGATCTCCTGATCGGCCATGTGCTCGGGCTGAGCCGCGGCCGGGTGCAGGCGCTTGCCATCATCGGCACCCCCTTTGCCGACACGGATGCCGTCGCCATCCGGGAGCTGCTCCGGCGCCGGGCGCTCCGTGAGCCGCTCCAGCACATCACCGGACGTGCGCCATTTCGCTCCCTGGAGTTGCAGGTCGGCCCCGGCGTCTTCGTGCCCCGGCCCGAGACCGAGCAGGTGGCCCAGTTCGCCATTGACGCCCTCCGGTCGCTGCCAGACCCGGAGCCGATCGGTGTGGACCTCGGAACGGGCAGCGGCGCCATCGCCCTGGCCCTGGCGGTCGAGGTGCCGAACGCGCGGATCTGGGCGGTGGAGAACTCGCCGGAGGCATTCCCCTGGACGACCCGGAACTTCAGCCAGGTCGGCGCAGCGAACGCCACGCTCGTGTTCGGTGACCTCGCCGACGCCCTTCCCGAGCTCGACGGCACCGTGGCCGTGGTCATCTCGAACCCGCCCTACATCCCGGCCGACGCCATCCCGCGCGACCCGGAGGTGCGTCTCTTCGATCCGGCCCACGCCCTGTACGGCGGGGCCGACGGGCTGGATGTCGTGCGGCACGTCTCCCGCACGGCGTTGCGCCTGCTGCGGCCAGGCGGGGTGCTCGTGATCGAGCACGGGGAGCTGCAGGGCGCCGAGATCCGCGCGCTCCTGGCGCAGGACGGCTGGCGCGCCCCCGCCACCCACCGCGACTACACGACCCGAGACCGGGCGACCACCGCCCTCGCGCCCTGACCACCGTCCGCGAAACTGCAGTTGTGCGCGTCATTCCGCCCGGATAACGCGCACAACTGCGGGTTCGCGGGGAGTGGCCGTCCAGCGGCTGCACTAGAATCGACCGCATATGACACGCATCTATGACTGCTCGGTCGACACGGAACTCCTGACCGGCATGAGACTGGCACGCTCGGCGATCGGCCGCGGCGCGCTCGTTGTCATCCCCACCGACACCGTCTACGGCATCGCCGCCGACGCGTTCAACCCCGACGCAGTGCAACGCCTGCTGGATGCCAAGGGTCGCGGCCGCGAGTCGCCGCCGCCCGTGCTCATCCCCGGCATCCCGACGCTCGATGCTCTGGCGCAGGACGTTCCGCAGCCGGTTCGCGACCTCGTCGCCGAGTTCTGGCCCGGCGGCCTGACCGTCGTGCTCAACGCCCAGCCCTCGCTCGTCTGGGACCTCGGCGAGACCCGGGGAACCGTTGCCCTGCGCATGCCCAGCGACAAGATTGCGCTGGAGCTGCTCGCCGAGACGGGCCCGCTCGCCGTGTCCTCCGCCAACCGCAGCGGGCTGCCGGCGGCGATCGACGCCGAGGGAGCCGAGGCAATGCTCGGCAACAGCGTTTCCGTCTACCTCGACGGGGGAGTGGCCGGAGAGGGCTACGAGCCCATCGGCGACCGCGCCGGCGACACGTCGTCGACGATCGTGGATGCCACGGCCTTCGACACCAACGGCGGCAAACTGACCATCGTGCGCGGCGGCGTCATCTCCCGGGAGGCCATTGCGGCCGTCATCGGCGACGCGCTCGCCCCCGAGGCGGCACCGGTGACCGAGGTCCCTGCCGCTGCCGAGGTCCCTGCCGCTGCCGAGGTCCCTGCCGCCGAGCCCGCCGCTGCCGAGGTCCCTGCAGCCCGGCCCGATCCCGCCCGGCCCGACGGCGCGCCCGCTCCGGCGGGCGAGGCGTCCAGCGCAGGCTGACCCATGACTCTTTTCGTCCTGCTCGCCCTCGTCTCCGCGGCGGTCACCTTCGGGCTGTCGATCGTGGTCTTGAAGCTCAGCCACCGCTACCGCCTGTACCCGAAGATCCGGTCGCGGGACGTGCACATCACCCCCACCCCGCGGCTCGGCGGGGTGGCGATGTTCGCCGGCATCCTCGTCGCCTTCGGCGTCTCCTACCTGGTCGCCTCCCAGTTCGCGCCCCTCCGGCTGATCTTCGCCGAACCCAATAAGATCCTGGCGATCCTCGGCGCCGCTCTGCTGATCGTGCTGCTGGGCGTGGCCGACGACCTGTGGGACCTGGACTGGATGACCAAGCTCGCCGGGCAGTTCATCGCGGCCGGCCTCGTGGCCTGGCAGGGTGTGCAGATCTACTCGCTCCCGATCGGCGGTCTCACCGTCGGATCCGGGTGGATGTCCATGCTGATCACCGTGATGGCGATCGTGATCGTGATGAACATGATCAATTTCATCGACGGACTCGACGGCCTCGTTGCCGGCGTCGCCCTGATCGCCAACGGCGTGTTCTTCCTCTACAGCTACCTGCTCGTGCGCGACACCTCGCCCACCAACTACTTCAACCTAGCCTCGCTGATCGCAGCGGTCCTGGTCGGGGCCTGCGTCGGGTTCCTGCCGCTCAACTGGCATCCGGCCAAGCTGTTCATGGGAGACGCTGGCGCCCTGCTCGTCGGCCTGCTGATGGCCACTGCCGCCATCGCGATCACCGGCCAGATCGACCCGACCGCGGTTAACAATTCCCAGCTCTTCCCGGCGTTCATACCGATCATCCTGCCCATCGCGATCCTCATCATCCCCCTGCTGGACTTCGGGCTGGCCGTCTTCCGCCGTGTGCGCGCCGGCAAATCGCCGTTCAGCGCAGACCGGAAGCACCTGCACCACCGCCTCCTCGACATGGGGCACTCGCAGCTGCACGCCGTGCTCATCTTCTATGGCTGGACGGCCGCGGCCTCCGTGGGCAGCCTGCTCTACTTCGTGCTGCCGGTCTACTTCGGGCTGCCCAGCTGGTACGCGACGATGTTCCTGGTGATCACGCTGCTGGCCTGCACCATTGTCACGCTCGCGCCGCTCAGCCGGCGCAAGGCCGTCGAGGCCGCCAGCCAGCTCGCACCCAGTGAGCCCGGAAGCAGCGATGCAACCGCCCTGCTCGACCCTCTCGACGAGGCGTCAGAGAAACTCGAGGAGACCGTATGACCAGCACGACGCCCCATCCCAGCCAGCCGACCTCAGTCCCGGTTCTTCGCAGGATCCTCGTCTACGGGGCGTTCCTGGCAGTGGGCATCATGGTGATCGGCGCCATCGTCGGCGGACTCGTCGCGGGCGCCTCCGGGGTGGTCAGCGCCCTGATCGGCACCGTCATGGCCGTGGTGTTCATGGGGATCACGGCAGGCAGCATCCTGCTCGCCAACCGCTTCGCCGGCTCTGAGGCGGCCATCGGAGCATTCTTCGGAATCGTGATGGGCGGGTGGCTCGTCAAGTTCGTGGTCTTTTTGGCCCTGATGTTCCTGCTGCGCGGCCAGCCGTGGATCCAGCCCGTGGTCCTGTTGCTCAGCATCATCGCCGGCGTGATCGGCTCGCTGGTCGTCGACGTGGTCGTCGTGATGAAGAGCCGGATGCCGTACGCGAGCGACGTGACGCTGCCGAAGGCACCCAGCGACGACTGAACCGCACCAGGACTCGCCTCTCGATTGGGTTACACGCCCGTTTCTTGCTAGAGTTGACGCGATCCCACCCCGGTTTGCCACTGCTCTTACAGCGTCGTAAATCTCTCACTTATCCGTCGCTGCGCGAGCCGAGCTCACCGCCCCGAAACAGGAGAAAGCGCTGCTAGAAACCGCTGTAAACCTGCTGGTCCCGTCTGCCACTGACGACGGAACTTTTTACGGTCCGTCCATCAACGAATTCTTCCCGGATGCCATCTTCTTCGCGGACACCCCGTTTGAGATAAACCGGGTCATTCTGATCCGTTTCCTCGCGGTCGCCGTGTTGATGCTCGTGTTCTGGATCGGCACCCGCCGCATGAAGGTCGTTCCGACCCGCTTGCAGAGCCTCGTCGAGATGGGCCTGGACCTCGTCCGCGTGAACATCGCCGAGGACCTGCTCGGCAAGAAGGACGGGCAGCGCTTCCTGCCCCTGATCACGACCATCTTCTTCATGGTCCTGTTCATGAACTTCACCGGTGTCATCCCGTTCCTCAATATCGCGGGCACGGCCGTGATCGGCACTCCGCTGGTCCTGGGCCTCGTGGCCTACGGCGCATTCATTTACGCCGGTGTCAAGAAGAGCCCAAGCAAGTTCTTCCGCAACTCACTCTTCCCGCCCGGCGTGCCGCCGGCGCTGTACATCATCGTGACGCCGATCGAGTTCATCTCGACCTTCGTGATTCGACCGATCACGCTGACGCTCCGACTGCTGATGAACATGGTGGTCGGCCACCTGCTCCTGGTGCTCTTCTTCGCGGCGACGCAGTTCTTCTTCTTCACCGCAGACGGCGGCTTCAAAGCGTTCGGCATCGGCACGTTGGCCTTCGGGCTCGCGTTCACGCTGTTCGAACTCCTGGTGGCCGTTCTGCAGGCCTACGTTTTCGCACTGCTCACTGCTGTCTACATCCAGCTCGCGCTGGCTGAGGAACACTAAACACGAATTCGGCACCTGCCTTATTCGCCTTACGGAAGGAAACACACGTGGACGCAACAACCGTTCTCGCGGCAATCAACGGCAACATCGCGACCGTCGGTTACGGCCTCGCAGCCATCGGCCCGGCAATCGGCGTCGGTATCGTCGTCGGCAAGACCATCGAGGGTGTCGCACGTCAGCCCGAACTGGCCGGCCGCCTGCAGGTCCTGATGTACATCGGTATCGCTTTCACCGAGGCGCTCGCCTTCATTGGTATCGCCGTCGGCTTCATCTTCGTCTAGTCCTCTTTACACCTAGTTAGGAGGCATGATGTTTCACGCAGTGATTGCAGCTGCCGCGGAGGCTGAGCAGAAGAATCCGCTCATCCCGGAGATCTACGACATCATCTGGTCCTCGGTCGTGTTCGTGGTGATCTTGTTCTTCTTCTGGAAGCTCGTGCTTCCGAGGATGCAGAAGCTCCTTGACGACCGCGCCGAGGCCATTGAAGGCAACATCGCCAAGGCCGACGAGGCACAGCGCAAGGCCGAAGCTGCTCTCGAGCAGTACACGGCCCAGCTCGCCGACGCACGTTCCGAAGCCGGCCAGATCCGTGACCAGGCTCGCGCCGACGGTCAGCGGATTGTGGCAGAGCACAAGGAGCTGGCGTCGACCGAGGCCGCACGCATCGCGGCCGGTGCCAAGACCCAGATCGAGGCAGAGCGCCAGGCAGCAGTCGTGTCGCTCCGCTCAGAAGTGGGATCGCTGGCCATCGACCTGGCGTCCGGGGTCATCGGCGAGAGCCTGACCGACGACGCGAAGGCCGCCGCCATCGTCGACCGTTTCCTGGCCGACCTTGAGGCCTCGGAGAAAGCAGCTAAGTAATGGGAAGCGCCACCAGAGAAGCTTTGGCCTCGTCGAGGGACGCACTGGCTGCCCTCGGCAGCTCGGTCGATCTGGCGACGGGCGA
Source organism: Cryobacterium sp. Sr8 (assembly GCF_004403225.1). NCBI lineage: Bacteria > Bacillati > Actinomycetota > Actinomycetes > Micrococcales > Microbacteriaceae > Cryobacterium > Cryobacterium sp. Sr8. The sequence continues at coordinate 255,334 of NZ_SOHO01000070.1, forward strand.
AAGCCTGTTTACGGCCGGTCGAGTTGTCGGCGACTCGTCCCAGCTGCGTTCCGCGCTGGCTGATTCGTCGTCGGACGAGAAGGCACGACTTGCTCTCGTCGAGCGAGTGTTCTCCTCCGCCCTCACCCCGAGCGCCCTTGCCTTGTTGAAGGCAGCGGCTTCGGTGCGCTGGTCCAGCCAGGATGACCTGCTGGCCGGCATCGAGGAGTTGGGGCTGCGGGCAACCGCCGCTTCCGCGCCGAGGAACGTGTTGATCGAGGCCGAACTGTTCGCGTTCGCCGCCGCAGTGTCCTCCGATGCCGGACTCGAACTTGCCCTCACGAGCAAGCTCGGCCGCGCCGACGCCAAGCTCGACCTGGTGAACGCGCTGCTGGCCGACAAGGTTTCACCCCAGACGCTCGCGATCGTTCGGCACCTGGTGCGCCAGCCTCGCGGCCGGCGGATCGGCCAGTTGCTGCGCCACGCGGCATCCGTTGTGGCGGACCAGTCGGGAACGTCGATTGCGACGGTCACCTCCGCCACCGAGCTCGCCCCGGCGCAGCTGGAACGACTGAACAAGAGCCTCGCGGCGCGTTACGGCCGCGAACTCACGATCAACCAGATCGTCGACCCCGGCCTTGTCGGCGGTGTTCGCGTTCAGATCGGCGATGACGTGATCGACGGCAGCATCGCCACCAGACTCAAGGACCTGAGACTCCAGCTTGCTGGCTGACCCACGGTCAGCCAGAACATAGAAACTTCGAAGCGGCAGCGTTTCGAAAATGACAAGACCTGTACACCCAGTACAGAAAAGGGAAGATGATGGCAGAACTAACGATCAGCCCGGATGAGATCCGCGACGCTCTCCAGGACTTCGTGAAGTCCTATGAGCCGAACAAGACCGCAACGACCGAGGTGGGTTACGTCACCACGGCCGGCGACGGAATTGCCCACGTTTCGGGCCTGCCCGGCGTGATGGCCAACGAGCTCATCAAGTTCGCCGACGGAACCCTGGGCCTCGCCCAGAACCTCGACGAAGATGAGATCGGCGTCGTCGTGCTCGGCGAGTTCGGCGGAATCGTTGAGGGCATGGAGGTGCACCGCACCGGCGAGGTTCTCTCCGTTCCCGTCGGCGACGGCTACCTCGGCCGTGTCGTCGACCCGCTCGGCGCCCCGATCGACGGCCTCGGCGCCATTGCGACCGAAGGCCGCCGCGCCCTCGAGCTGCAGGCGCCCGGCGTCATGAGCCGCAAGTCCGTGCACGAGCCGATGCAGACCGGCATCAAGGCCATCGACGCCATGATCCCGATCGGCCGCGGCCAGCGCCAGCTGATCATCGGTGACCGCCAGACCGGCAAGACGGCCATCGCGATCGACACGATCATCAACCAGAAGGCCAACTGGGAGTCCGGCGACACGAACAAGCAGGTTCGCTGCATCTACGTCGCCATTGGCCAGAAGGGCTCCACCATCGCTTCGGTGAAGGGCGCCCTGGAAGACGCCGGCGCGATGGAGTACACCACCATCGTCGCTGCCCCGGCCTCTGACCCGGCCGGCTTCAAGTACCTCGCGCCCTACACCGGCTCGGCCATCGGCCAGCACTGGATGTACGGCGGCAAGCACGTCCTCATCGTCTTCGACGACCTGTCCAAGCAGGCCGAGGCGTACCGCGCCGTTTCGCTGCTGCTGCGTCGCCCGCCGGGACGCGAGGCCTACCCGGGTGACGTGTTCTACCTGCACTCCCGTCTGCTCGAGCGTTGTGCCAAGCTCTCCGACGAGCTCGGTGCCGGCTCGATGACCGGCCTGCCGATCATCGAAACCAAGGCCAATGACGTCGCGGCGTACATCCCGACCAACGTGATCTCGATCACCGACGGCCAGATCTTCCTGCAGTCCGACCTGTTCAACGCCAACCAGCGCCCCGCAGTCGACGTGGGCATCTCGGTGTCCCGTGTCGGTGGCGACGCGCAGGTCAAGTCGATCAAGAAGGTCTCCGGAACGCTGAAGCTCGAGCTGGCCCAGTACCGCTCGCTCGAAGCCTTCGCGATGTTCGCGTCCGACCTGGACGCGGCCAGCCGTCGCCAGCTCGCTCGCGGTGCCCGACTCACCGAGCTCCTCCGTCAGCCGCAGTACTCGCCCTACCCGGTCGAGGACCAGGTTGTTTCGATCTGGGCCGGCATCAACGGCAAGCTCGACGAGGTCCCGGTCGAAGACGTGCTGCGTTTCGAGCGCGAGTTGCTCGACTTCCTGGCCCGGAACACTACCGTGCTGTCGACGCTGCGCGAGACGAACGTGCTCTCCGATGACACCGTCGCCGAGCTGACCAGCTCGATCGACAAGTTCAAGCTCGAGTTCCAGACGGGCGAGGGCAAGCCGCTCGCTTCCGTGGGCAAAGAGCAGTTCGAAGCCATCGCCGAAGAAGACGTCAACCAGGAAAAGATCGTGAAGCGCAGGCGCTAACCCGCCTTCGCCACGATCATCCGTTGACAGACAAGTAACCACAGGAGACACATGGGAGCGCAACTTCGGGTCTACCGGCAGAAGATCAAATCTGCCCAGACGACCAAGAAGATCACTCGGGCCATGGAGCTGATCTCCGCCTCGCGCATTCAGAAGGCGCAGGCGAGGGTCGCTGCGTCCACCCCGTATTCTCGGGCGATCACGCGCGCCGTATCGGCCGTGGCCACGTACTCGAACGTTGAGCACGTGCTCACGACCGAGCCGGCCAGGGTCGATCGCGCCGCCGTGCTCATCTTCGCGTCCGACCGCGGCCTCGCCGGGGCGTTCAGCTCCCAGGTGCTGCGCGAGGCCGAAGAGCTCAGCGAGCTGCTGCGCAGCCAGGGCAAGGATGTCGTCTACTTCCTCGTCGGCCGCAAGGCGGTGGCCTACTTCGGCTTCCGACGCCGCGCCTCCGAGCGGATCTGGACCGGCGGAACCGACCAGCCCCAGTTCGAAACGGCCAAGGACATCGGCGACGCCCTGCTCGAATCCTTCCTGCGGGACTCGGAGGACGGCGGCGTCGACGAGATCCATATCGTCTACAACCGCTTCGTGAGCATGGTCACCCAGGTTCCCGAGGTCGTGCGATTGCTTCCCCTCGAGGTCGTCGAAGGCGTCGAAGAGCCGGGCGAGCAGACAATCCTGCCGTTGTACGAGTTCGAACCGGATGTCGAGTCCGTGCTCGACGGGCTCCTGCCCGTGTACATCGAGAGCCGCCTCTTCAACGCCATGTTGCAGTCGGCAGCTTCAGAGCACGCGAGCCGCCAGAAGGCAATGAAGTCGGCCAGCGACAACGCCGACAAGCTGATCACGGACTACACGCGGTTGTCGAACAACGCGCGCCAGTCCGAGATCACCCAGCAGATTTCCGAGATCGTGGGTGGAGCCGATGCGCTCTCATCCGCCAAGAAGTAACCAGAGAAGAGAGAGCTATGACTGACACCATGAGCGCGCCAGTTCGCGCGGAGGACACAGCAGGCGCTGTGGGCCGAATCGCGCGCGTCACTGGCCCCGTCGTCGACATCGAGTTCCCGCATGATTCGATCCCGGGCATCTACAACGCGCTGAAGACCACGATCACGATCGGCGAAGAGTCGACCGAGATCACGCTCGAGGTCGCACTGCACCTCGGCGACGACCTCGTTCGCGCCATCGCCCTGAAGCCAACCGACGGACTCGTCCGCGGCCAGGAAGTGCGCGACACCGGCGGACCCATCACGGTACCCGTCGGAAACGTCACCAAGGGCAAGGTATTCAACGTCATCGGCGAGGTGCTGAACGCTGCACCCGGCGAGAAGATCGAGATCACCGAGCGCTGGCCCATCCACCGCAAGCCCCCGGCATTCGACCAGCTGGAGTCCAAGACCCAGCTGTTCGAGACCGGAATCAAGGTCATCGACCTTCTCACGCCGTACGTTCTCGGCGGAAAGATCGGCCTCTTCGGTGGTGCCGGTGTCGGCAAGACCGTCCTGATCCAGGAAATGATCCAGCGCGTTGCGCAGGACCACGGTGGAGTGTCCGTGTTCGCCGGTGTCGGCGAGCGTACCCGTGAGGGCAACGACCTCATCGCCGAGATGGAAGAGGCGGGCGTCTTCGACAAGACCGCCCTCGTGTTCGGCCAGATGGACGAGCCGCCGGGAACGCGTCTGCGCGTCGCGCTCTCCGCCCTGACCATGGCCGAGTACTTCCGCGACGTGGAGAAGCAGGACGTTCTGCTCTTCATCGACAACATCTTCCGCTTCACCCAGGCCGGTTCCGAGGTGTCGACCCTGCTGGGCCGCATGCCGTCCGCCGTGGGTTACCAGCCGAACCTCGCCGACGAGATGGGCATCCTCCAGGAGCGCATCACCTCGACGCGTGGACACTCGATCACCTCGCTGCAGGCGATCTACGTCCCCGCCGACGACTACACCGACCCGGCGCCGGCAACGACGTTCGCGCACCTCGACGCGACGACCGAGCTGTCGCGTGAGATCGCGTCGAAGGGCCTGTACCCGGCCGTTGACCCGCTCACCTCGACCAGCCGTATCCTCGACCCCCGCTACCTGGGCGCCGACCACTACAACACGGCCGTTCGCGTCAAGGCGATCCTGCAGAAGAACAAGGAACTCCAGGAGATCATCGCGATCCTCGGTGTTGACGAGCTCTCTGAAGAAGACAAGGTCACCGTTTCGCGTGCCCGTCGCATCCAGCAGTTCCTGTCCCAGAACACCTACATGGCGAAGAAGTTCACCGGTGTCGAGGGCTCCACGGTTCCGCTGAAGGACACCATCGAGGCGTTCACCGCGATCTCCAACGGTGACTTCGACCACGTGGCCGAGCAGGCCTTCTTCAACGTCGGCGGCATCGGCGACGTCGAAGAGAAGTGGGCTCAGATCCAGAAGGAGAACGGCTAAGCATGGCAGCGCCGCTCAAGGTCAGCGTTGTCTCGGCGGACCAGCAGGTCTGGGCCGGCGAGGCGACCATGGTCGTTGCACGCACCACGGAAGGCGAGATCGGTATTCTCGCCGGCCACGAGCCCATGCTCGCGATCCTGGCCAGCGGTGAGGTTCGCGTGACGCTGGCCGACGGCTCGAAGGTTGTGGCGGAGGCGGCCGACGGCTTCCTCTCGGTCGAGAACGACACCGTCACGATCGTCGCCCGCCAGGCGGGGCTCGTCTAACCCGCCTTGCTCGTACTGCTTCCGCCGTCGGAGACGAAACGCTCCGGTGGCACCGGCGGCCCGCTTGAATTCGCCGCACTCACGTACCCGTCGCTGAACTCTGCGCGACGGGTACTTGTGCGTGCGCTGCGTGCGCTGGCGAAAGATCCGGATGCGATGATGGCGGCCCTCAAGCTCGGCCGCACGCAGGCGTCCGAGGTAGACCGCAATCGCGCCCTGGCCAGTTCGCCGACGATGCCCGCACTCGACCGCTATACCGGCGTGCTCTACGACGCGCTGGATGCGCCGACCCTGGCGCCGGCTGCTCGGGAGTTCGCCGGGCGGCACGTGCTCGTGCACTCGGCACTGTTCGGGCCGGTCGGCGCCCTGGACGGCGTTCCGGCGTACCGTTTGTCGCACGATTCCCGGCTGCCCGGGCATCCGTTGAAGAAGCACTGGGGTGGCGCGGTCACGAAGGCGCTGGCCGGTGCGGAGGGTCTCGTGCTCGATCTGCGGTCGGAGGGCTACGTGGCGCTTGGCGCGGCTCCGGCCCGGGCGGAGTCGCTGTTCCTTCGGGTCGTGACCGAGGCGCCCGGCGGGCAGACCCGTGCGCTCAACCACTTCAACAAGAAGTCGAAGGGCGAGTTCACCCGCGCCATCCTCGAGCTCGGGCAGGATTTCGGCTGCGCGGACGATCTGCTCGATTGGGCGCCCTCGGCCGGGTTCCGCCTGCGCCCCGGCGCCCCCAACGAGCTCGAACTCGTCGTCTGACCCGCCTTCCATCCCCGCGAAACTGCAGTTGTGCGCGTCATTCGGGCGTTTTAACGCGCACAACTGCGGTTTCGCGGGGAGCGCGGTGGCAGAGTTGGACGTGGTCGTCGACCAGGCCGGCGGACTGCATGAGGGCGTACATCGTGGTTGGGCCGACGAAGCGGTAGCCTCGGTGGCGCAGCTCGGCGCTGAGCGCGGTCGACTCGGGCGTGATCGCCGGGACATCGTGCAGCGAGCCCAGGCGCTGCGGCCGGCGCGGCGGGGCGAAGCTCCAGATCAGATCGGTGAGGCTCTCGCCCAGGTCTCGCGTGACGCGGGCGTTGCCGATGGCGGCCTCGATCTTGCCCCGGTGGCGGATGATGGCGGCGTCGGCGACGAGCCGCTCCACGTCCGCCTCGTCCATCGCGGCGACCCGGTCGATGTCGAAGTCGTGGAAGGCGGCCCGGAACGCCGGGCGGCGTCGCAGGATCGTGATCCAGGACAGCCCGGCCTGGAACCCCTCGAGGCAGAGCTTCTCGAACAGGGGCTGGTCGCCGAGGAGGGGGCGGCCCCATTCCTCGTCGTGGTACCGCCGGTACTCGGCATCCGACCCGACCCAGGCGCAGCGCGCAAGGCGGTCCGGCCCGGCGATGACGGATGCCCGCTCGGGGAGCTCGCTCACGCCACGTGCCCGATTCCCTCGTGGTCGAGCAGCCAGACCTTGGTCGGGATGCCGTTGCCGCCGCTGTACCCGGTGATGCGTCCGTTGGAGGCCAGTACCCGGTGGCAGGCGATGATGATCGGAACCGGGTTCGCCCCGACGGCGCCGCCGATTGCGCGGCCGGAGCCCGGCCGGCCGATCTCGAGGCCGAGTTCGCCGTAGGACAGGAACTCGCCGAAGCCGATCTGGGCGAGCCGGTTCCAGACCGCCTGCTGGAACTCGGTGCCCCCGGCGAGGCGCACCGGGAGGTCGAACGCGGTGCGCGTACCGGCGAAGTACTCGCCCAGCTGGCGCGCGGCCTCATCGAGCACGGGGGAGTGAACCTCGGGTGCCCCCTCGAGCGGCAGGTGCCCGCCGCGTTCGATCGAGAGCGACAGGATCTGCTCTTCGTCGCTGGTGAGTTCCAGGCGACCCAGGGGGCTCGAAACCCGGATCAGGGACGTTGCGGTGCTGGTCATGATTCGCGTTGCTGTGCTGGTCATAAGTCGACTGTAGTCGGCGCGGACGGGCCGATCTGGCGGGTTTCGGACAGCGGTGCGAGAGCCGCCGATCGCGGCTGCGGTGGAGGAACAGCGCCCACCGCGAGCCGCTCACGTCTTAGTCCGCGCGAGGGTGCGGGTAGTCGGGCGTCCGGCCCTGGAACGCGAGGATGCTGGGATTTTGGATGACGCCGTCGCTGATCTCGATGGCCCGACGGAGCGTCTCGTTCGCTTGCCACGCGTCCTCGCCGGCGAGCACATCCTCGAGATAGGGCAGCAGGGCCTCGCTGATCTCCCAGGTCGCGGAGTTCCAGAGGTACGACGGGCTGTGGTCGACCGCGTAGTACGTTACGTGGTTGCCGACGGTGAACGTGGGCTCGCGGAAGGACGTGGGCCTGGCCCAGCTGAAGCCCATTCCCTCGTCGCAGGACACGTCCACGATGAGCGACCCAGGGGCGAGCGTGGGCAGGTCGGCCTCGGACAGGAACGTGAGCGGCGCGTTCGGATCCTGGAGCACGCAGTTGACGATGATGTCGTGGCCGGCGAGGAACTCCGGAACGGGCACGCGACCTTCCTCAACGAGCGCGAAATGCTCCGGCCCGTCGTAGCTCTGGTCGAGCTGCACGATCTGTGCGGAGTGGATCGGGGAGCTGACGGCGGAGATCTCGCGGTTGGTGAGGATGCTCACGTCGTAGATTCCGTGGGCGTTCAACGCGGTCACGGCGCCGCGGGCGGTCGCCCCGAAGCCGATCACCGCGGCACGCAGCTTGCGGCCGTAGTCGCCGGTCGAACCGATCAGCTGCAGCGAATGCAGCACCGAGCAGTAGCCGGCGAGTTCGTTGTTCTTGTGCAGCACGTGCAGGTTGAACTGGCCGGAGGCGGTCCAATGGTTCATCGCCTCGAAGGCGATCAGGGTCAACCGTTTGTCGATGGCGAGCTGGGTGAGCGCGGCATCCTGCACGCAGTGCGGCCAGCCCCAGAGGGTCTGTCCCTCGCGCAGTTGCTCGACGTCGGCGAGCAACGGCTTGGCGAGCAGGATGACATCGCATTCGGCGATGAGCTCGTCCCGCGAACGCAGGCCGGCGACCAGCGGTGCGAGCTGTTCGTCGGAGACTCCGAAGTCTTCGCCATACCCGCTTTCGAGGAACATCCGCGCGCGGACCTCCGGGTCGATCCGGTCGAAGTGCAGCGGATGAATCGGCAGCCGGCGTTCATCCGGCTTGCGCGACCGCGACATGATTCCGAGCGTGAGTCGACCCACGGGTACCCCTTTGTTCGGCTTCCTGTTTAGCACAGGCCCGAGGCTCAACAGTGCCCGGCCGCTGACCTCCCCTAGGCTGGCACGATGGCGCAGATCGAATACCGCAGACTCGGCAACTCAGGGCTCATCGTCTCCACGATCGGGCTTGGGTGCAACAACTTCGGCCGCACCGGCACCGCGTCGCAGGGACAGGACGGCACGACCGCCGTCATCGACGCGGCGATCGAGGCCGGCGTCACCCTGTTCGACACGGCAGACATTTACGGCGCGGAGCGGGGCCTCAGCGAGACCCTGATGGGCCACTCGCTGAAGGGCCGGCGCGACGACATCGTGCTGGCCTCCAAGTTCGGCATGGACATGGGCGGGCTGAACGGGCCCGATTGGGGCGCGCGCGGCTCGCGCCGCTACATCCGGCTCGCCGTGGAGGCCTCGCTGCGTCGGCTCCAGACGGACTGGATCGACCTTTACCAGCTTCATGTCCCCGACCCGCTCACGCCGATCGAAGAGACGCTCCAGACGCTCGACGACCTCATCAGCGAGGGCAAGATCCGCTACATCGGTCACTCGAACCTCGCCGGCTGGCAGATCGCGGAGGCGGAGTTCACCGCGGAACTGCACCGGCACCCCAAGTTCATTTCGTCGCAGAACGAATACAGCCTGCTCGTGCGCGACGCGGAAGACGAGGTGCTGCCGGCGGTCAACGCGTACGGGCTCGGCTTCCTGCCGTTCTTCCCGCTGTACAACGGCCTGTTCACGGGCAAGTTCACCCGCGAGGGCGGGCCGGCCGACAGCCGGATCATGATGATCCGGCGCCACCTTGTCGACAACGCCCCGTGGGACGTGATCGAGCGTTACCAGGTGTTCTGCGACGAGCGCGGTGTGAGCATGCTCGACGCGACGTTCGCCTGGCTGCTCGCCCAGCCGGGCCTGACCAGCGTCATCGCCGGCGCCACGAGGCCGGAACAGATCATTCAGAACGCGGATGCCGCCACCGCCTGGAAGCCCTCCGCCGAAGACGTGGCCTGGATCTCCGCTCTCTTCGAGTGAGCAGGAACCTGCCCAGCCGATCCTTGTGAGTGAGTGCTCACTCAGATAGGCTGGCGCGCATGGGCGTGGCGGAGAGACAAGGTCGGGCCAGGTCGCTGTCGGTTGAAGACCGCCAGGCCATGCTGATCGACGCGGTGACGCCGCTGCTGCTCGAGCACGGCCGCGCCGTCACGACGAAGCAGATCGCGGAGTGCGCCGGGATCGCCGAGGGAACGATCTTCCGGGCGTTCGGCAGCAAGGACGAACTCATTCGCGCGGCGATGGCCAAGCAGCTCGATCCGGAGCCGTTCCGGGCGCGGCTTCGCGCGGTCGACCCCGAGCTCCCGCTCGAGGATAAGGTCCGTGCGATCGTGGCGCTGATGCGCGGTCGGTTCACGAAGGTGTTCGCCCTGATGAGTGCGCTCGGGACCATCGGCCCTCCGCCGGGGCACGACTCCCGCCACGAATTCACTGAGATCCTGGGCCGTGCTCTCACGCCCGACCTCGAACGGCTGAGAGTCGAGCCGGCCAGGGCCGCCCAGGTCATCCGGATGATCGCGCTCGCGGCATCCGTGCCCCATGTCCGCAACGGCCCGGCATTCGACGACGACGAGATCACCTCCCTGATCCTCCACGGCATCATCGGCGCCCCCGCCCCGCCCACAACGGCCCCCGCCCCGCCCACCTAGGAGAACCCGTGCTCTGGAAGCTTCTCGTGCGCTACCTGCGCCCGCACCGGCGCCTGCTTGTGCTCGTCGTCGTGTTCCAGCTCGCGCAGTCGATCGCGTCGCTGTACCTGCCGACACTGAACGCCGACATCATCGACGAAGGGGTCGCCAAGGGCGACACCGCGTACATCCTCAGCACCGGCGCGCTCATGCTGCTCATAACGCTGGTGCAGATCGCCTGCGCCATCACCGCGGTGTACTTCGGCGCCAAGGCGGCGATGGCGCTCGGCCGCGACCTGCGCGGAGCCGTCTTCAGCCGCGTCGGCGAGTTCTCCGAACAGGAGGTCACCCGGTTCGGCGCAGCCTCCCTGATCACCCGTTCGACGAACGACGTGCAGCAGGTGCAGATGCTCGTGCTGATGACCAGCACGCTGATGATCACGGCGCCCATCCTCAGCATCGGCGGCATCATCATGGCCGTCCGGCAGGATGTTCAGCTGTCCTGGCTCATCGCCGTGGCCGTCCCCGTGCTGCTCGTCGCCGTCGGCCTGATCATCTCGCGCATGGTGCCCCTCTTCCGGCTGATGCAAACCCGGATCGACGCCGTCAACCGCGTGCTTCGCGAACAGCTCACCGGCATCCGCGTGGTGCGGGCGTTCGTGCGCGAAGACGTCGAGAGCCGGCGCTTCGCCTCGGCCAACGCCGATGTCACCGACACGGCCCTGCGCGCCGGACGCCTGATGGCGCTCATGTTCCCCGTCGTCATGCTCGTGCTCAATGCCTCCAGCGTTGCCGTGATCTGGTTCGGTTCGTTCCGGATAGAGGATGGTTCGATGCAGGTGGGCACGCTGATCGCCTTCCTCAGCTACCTCATGCAGATCCTGATGGCCGTCATGATGGCCACGTTCATGGCCGTGATGATCCCGCGAGCCACCGTCTCGGCCGACCGTATCGGCGAGGTGCTCGAGACCGAGTCCAGCGTGCGCCCGCCGGAGCATCCCGTCAACGAGACCATCGGCCACGGCGAACTGGAACTGCGCGGCGTCGGGTTCGCCTACCCGGGAGCCGAGGAGCCCGTGCTCAGCGACATCAGCTTCGTCGCCCACTCCGGGCAGACCACGGCCATCATCGGCAGCACCGGCTCGGGCAAGACCACCCTGGTGAACCTGATGCCGCGGCTGTTCGACGCCACCAGCGGATCCGTGCTCGTCGACGGCGTCGACGTCAAGGAGCTCAACCCCGACCTGCTCTGGGGCCACATCGGGCTGGTGCCGCAGAAGCCGTACCTGTTCTCCGGCACCGTGCGCAGCAACCTGCTCTACGGCAAGCCGGATGCCACGGAGGATGAGCTCTGGCTGGCCCTCACCACGGCCCAGGCCCGGGACTTCGTCGCCGAAATGGACGGCGGCCTCGACGCCCCCATCTCGCAGGGCGGCACGAACGTGTCCGGCGGGCAGCGGCAGCGGCTGGCGATCGCCCGGGCGCTCGTCAAACGGCCCGAGCTCTACATCTTCGACGACTCCTTCTCGTCGCTGGACACGGCGACGGATGCCCGCCTCAGGCTGGCCCTCAAGAGCAACACCGACGGAGCGACCATGGTCATCATCGCGCAGCGGGTGTCGAGCATCGTCGAGGCCGACCAGATCCTTGTGCTCGACGACGGGCGGATCGTCGCGCAGGGCACGCACGAGGAGCTGCTCGAAACCTCGGAGACGTACCAGGAGATCGTCTCGTCCCAGTTGGCCGCGGAGGAAGTGGCATGAGCACGACCGAGGGCGCCAGGGCCACCCCGGCCCGTCCGCCGATGGGCCGCGGCGGTCCGTTCGGGGGCATGAACGTCCCCGCCGAGAAGGCGATGGACTTCTGGCCGTCCGCGCGGCGCCTGCTCGGCACGCTGCGTCCGGACCGGCTGTGGCTGGCCCTCGTGCTTTTCCTGGCCGTCGCGAGCGTCACCTTTTCGGTGATCGGACCGCGGCTGCTCGGCGAAGGCACCAACCTGATCTTCGCCGGCTTCATCTCGAAGGGCCTGCCGGCCGGGGCGACCCAGTCGGCCCTGGTCGCGCAGCTGCGTGCGGCGGGCGAGGACGCGAAGGCCGACATGCTCAGCGCCATGACGCTGACGCCCGGGGTCGGGATCGACTTCGTGGCACTGTCCACCCTGCTGATCTGGGCGATGGGCCTGTACGTGCTCTCCTCGGTGTTCGCCTGGGTGCAGGCCTACGTGCTGAACGGAGTCGTGCAGCGCACGGTGTACCGCCTGCGTGAGGAGATCGAGGCGAAAGTCAACCGGCTCCCGCTGCGCTACTTCGACCGCATTCAGCGCGGCGAGCTGCTCAGCCGGGTCACCAACGACGTCGACAACATCTCCCAGAGCCTGCAGCAGTCGATCAGCCAGGCGGTCACCTCGCTGCTCACGGTCATCGGCGTGATCGTGATGATGTTCATCCTGTCGCCGGTGCTCGCCCTGCTCGCCCTGGTCACCGTTCCGCTGACGCTCGTGACCACGGTGCTCATCGCCAGGCGGTCACAGAAGCTGTTCGCCCAGCAGTGGAAGAACACCGGCGAGCTCAACGGCCAGATCGAGGAGACCTTCACCGGCCACGCGCTGGTCAAGGTGTTCGGCCGCCAGCGCGAGGTGGAGCAGCGCTTCGGTGCCAAGAACGAGGAGCTGTACGAGGCCAGCTTCGGCGCCCAGTTCGTCAGCGGCCTGATCATGCCGGCGATGACGTTCATCGGCAACCTCGTCTACGTCGGGATCGCGGTCGTCGGGGGGCTCCAGGTCGCCTCCGGCGCGATGCAGCTCGGCGACGTGCAGGCCTTCATCCAGTACTCCCGGCAGTTCACCCAGCCGCTCGCCCAGCTCGGGTCGATGGCCAACCTGCTGCAGTCCGGCGTGGCATCCGCCGAGCGCGTGTTCGAGCTCCTGGACGCCGAGGAGCAGAGCCCGGACCCGGAACCGGCGAAGGTCCCTGCCGGCACCCACGGCCGGCTGGTCTTCGAGCAGGTGTCCTTCCGCTACCTGCCGGACAAGCCGCTCATCGACGACCTCGGCCTCGTCGCCGAACCCGGGCAGACGATCGCCATCGTCGGACCGACCGGGGCGGGCAAGACCACCCTGGTCAACCTGATGATGCGCTTCTACGAACTCGACGCCGGCCGCATTACGCTCGACGGCGTCGACATCGCCCGGATGACCCGCCACGAGCTGCGCTCGCGCATGGGCATGGTGTTGCAGGACACCTGGCTGTTCGGGGGAACCGTGCGCGAGAACATCGCCTACGGCCGGCCGGACGCCACGGACGAGGAGATCCGCGAAGCGGCCAGGGCGACCTATGTCGACCGGTTCGTGCACTCGCTTCCGGAGGGCTACGACACCGTGCTCGACGACGAGGGCGGCAACGTCAGCGCGGGGGAGAAGCAGCTGCTCACGATCGCCAGGGCCTTCCTCGCCCGGCCGAGCGTGCTCATCCTCGACGAGGCGACGAGCTCGGTGGACACCCGCACGGAGGTGCTCGTGCAGAAGGCGATGAGCGCTCTCCGCGCCGACCGCACGAGCTTCGTCATCGCGCACCGGCTGTCGACCATCCGGGATGCCGACCTCATCCTCGTGATGGAGGCCGGTCGCATCGTCGAGCAGGGCAGCCACACCGCACTCCTCGCCGCGGACGGCGCCTACCGCGCCCTCTACACCGCCCAGTTCGCGGCCCCGGTCGCCGAGGTCTAGCGCCGAGGCTGCGGCGCCGAGGCTGCGGCGCCGAGTTTGACACTTCCGGTCGAGTTTGCCGGGCACACCAGTCAAGGTCGACCGGAAGTGTCAAGCTCGGCGAACAGCCGGCGCTCCCCACAGGTCCGAGGCCGGGGGAGTTATCCCCAGGTCGGGACGCTGCGGTGCGGCGGCGACGCCTGCGGGGCAGGGTTGCCGCATGCCAACCAACATCGTCAAGACCGGGCGGGCGCAGGACTTCCTGGCGCTCGTGCCCCAGCTGGCCGGCTTCCTGCCGGAGAACAGCATCGTCCTCGTCGCCTTCCGCGGCACCCGCACCTGCGGCGCCCTGCGCTTCAACCTGCCGGACCCGACCCTGGCGCCGAAGCTGTACAAGCGCATCGCGACGTCGCTGGTCGGCGCGCTGTGCAAGATCCCAGGCGTCGACGCGGTCGTGCCCGTCAGCTACACCGACGCCCGATTCGGCGGACTCTCCGGGATCCCGCACGAGCGTTTCGTGGACACCCTGGTCAAACGGGCGGAGCTGGCCGGCTTCCTGGTGCGCGACGCCCTCTGCGTGGCGGCAGACGGGTGGGGGTCGTACCTCGACCCCGACTGCCCGGCCGGAGGGCGCCCGCTCAGCGACATCGCCGGCTCGCCGGCCACCCAAGCCATCCCGGAGGAGGCCCGCCGCGACCTCGCCACGCTGAGCAGCCTCGCCGACCTCCCGGTGGTCGACGCGGCCATGAAGGTACGCCTCTCCCGGGATTTCGCCCGGTTCCAGCGCCTGGGCGGCGAGGCCGGCACCCAGCCGGAACTGGTCGCCATGATCGGCGACGTCCTGGACCCGGTCGACACCGCTGAGGCCGCCCTCGACTGGGACGTGCTCGCCCTCGAGGCGGAGGATGCGGCCATCCTGCTGTACCTCGTGCAGGGCCCCGCGAACCGCGACCAGATGATGCTGCAATTCGCCTTCGGCCGGCAGGTCGGCGTGCGGACGTTCGAGCTGAATGCACGCTACGCGGCCATCCAGCGGATCACCGGACGCAGCATGGACGACATCATCCGGGCGGAGCAGGAATCCGGCGTCCGCGGCGATCCCACGGGCACCGGCGACCTCATGCTCGGTCTCAGCACCGAGCGGCCGGACCCCGATCGGGTCGAGCGCGCGATCCGCATGCTCAAGACCATCGTCGCGCTGGCGCCGCGGCGCGCACGCCCGGCCCCGCTGTGCATGCTGGCCTGGCTGTCCTGGGCACTGGGGCGCGGATCCGTCGCAGGCATCTTCGTCGACCAGGCGCTGGCCCTCGACCCCGAGTACAGCATGGCCCGGCTGCTGTACACCCTGTTCAGTACGGGCCGCCTGCCCGAGTGGGCCTACGCGGTCACTCCGGGCGAAGCGGCGGAAGAGGCGGCGGCGGCGGGCTAGCCCCGCGGCCCCCGCGATCGGTGTTAGGTCGCATCTGTAGGCTGTGCACATGACGGCGCCGCAGATCTATGTCACTTTCCCCGGCACAGCGCGCGAAGCGCTCGGCTTCTACGCGGACGTATTCAGTGGAGAGCTCTCCCTGCACACCTACGAGGACTTCGGTCGCAGCGACGGCCCGCCACATGCCATAGCTCACGGAGTGCTCGACGGCGTCGTTGCTTTGGCGGGAGCCGATGCAGCAGCAGGCGAGAAGAGTGTCCGGCTTGAAGGCGTCATGCTCTCGTTGCTGGGGACCGCCGAACCGGACGTCCTCCATGAGTGGTTCGACAAACTCGCAGTTGGCGGCCAGGTCGTCGACGACCTTGCCCCAAAGCCCTGGGGCGCTTCGGATGGCCAGGTCATCGACCGTCATGGACTCCACTGGCTCGTCGGCTACGAACCTGGGCGATGAGTGACACGCAGCTGCTCGCCCAGCCGGCAAGCGAGCGCCGGCATGTGCTCCGAGCGGTCGACGGGCTGGCGGAGAATGCGATGCATCGCGCAACCGTCCAGGCTAGAGGTCTCCCCACCCCCGCGGGGCCGTGCCGCCACCGATCCGGGGGAGCGGATACCGCAGCGTGTAGCCATGTTCGACGCCCCAGTCCGTCGCTGCTGCCTCGAGGCTGGGGCGCCCACAGTTGAGATAAAACTCGGCCAGTGGCAGGTCGCCAAACGTCTGCAGCGCCCGGATGAGGTCCGGCTCGGTGCTGGACTGGCCTAGTCCGATGATCCCGTACGCGATGCCCACCGTCGATTGCGACTGAAGCCGCGGCAGGAGACTCTCGACGTGGCTGCGGAAGATTTTGGCGAGGGCCTCGGCGGCACGACGCCGGACGAACTCGGGTTCGATCGTTTCTCTCGTGGAGCTCCGGTAGTTGGCCAACCTTTCGACGAGGTATGTCTCGGCGCGCGAGTCCCCGACTTCGCCGAGCACAACAACTGCGAGTTCGGCTTGGGGCTCGGCGCCGACGCCGGCCAGGGCCAGGAGCGGATCTACTGCCGCGTTCCCGATCGCGATGAGTGCATCGTCGGCGGACTGGAAGTCGAGACAGACGTCCGTCACGTCGTAGGTGTCGTCATCTCTCAGTTTCCGGTCAAATCCTTCGCACTCGTCTGCCATTGCATCGAGGAGCGGCTCGACGGCCCGGGGATCGCCGATCTGTCCAAGCGCCGAGGCCATGCAGTCTTCTGCGGGACCGGACAGGGCGTCGATGAGGACGTCCGCTGCGGCCTCCGCCTTGCGCAGGCCCAGGGCGGAGGCGGCATCGCAAGCGGGGCCCTTGCCGCGGACCTCGTCATACTCCCCGCCCTGCACGGTGGAGATGAGCTCTTCCGTGTTCATGTCGACATAGCGCGGGCTGAGGCACCCACTCAACGCGACCGCGACGAACGTCACCGCAAGCGCCGTGATGAACATGCGTCCAACCGTTCGCCTGTCGGCAGATACGATCACATGACCTCCGGGTCGCTGTCACGATATCCGCGGGAGGGCGGTTTGAGAAGGGACGAACGACCGCCAGTGAGCCGGATGCTCGCCGGCCCACCTCGCCCCCGCCCTTGCCGCACTTTCCCCGCGCGATCAGGAGCTGGTCACCCTCGTTGTCTGGGAGGGCCTGACCATCGCTCAGGCGGCGACGGTGCTCGGCATTCGAGCGGATGCCGCCCGCGCACGGTACTCCCGAGCGCGCCGCACCCTCCGCTCACACTTGGGCACCTGGGCCTGAACGCATGTATCGAGGGCAATCCGGGGCGGGCGCTCGGCGCCGGCCCCGGATCGATGGACCCGTTCTAGAGGTGCTGAGGCGCCTCGGAGAGCACGCCGTGCAGGATTTCACCGATTTCGCGGAACTCGGCCGGGCCGATGGTCAGCGGCGGAGCGAGCTGAATGACGGGGTCGCCCCGGTCGTCGGCGCGGCAGTACAGCCCGGCCTCGAACAGCGCCTTTGACAGGTAGCCGCGCAAGAGACGCTCGGACTCGTCGTCGTTG
This sequence comes from Cryobacterium sp. Sr8, assembly GCF_004403225.1. Classification (NCBI taxonomy): domain Bacteria; kingdom Bacillati; phylum Actinomycetota; class Actinomycetes; order Micrococcales; family Microbacteriaceae; genus Cryobacterium; species Cryobacterium sp. Sr8. The sequence goes on from NZ_SOHO01000070.1 coordinate 272,516, forward strand.
AACGTCTCCTTGGTGCCCTTGTCCTTGACCAGCTCGATTCCGAAGAAGTAACCCTCGCCGCGAACGTCGCCGACGATCGGCAGGTCCAGCAGCTGCTCCAGCTCCGCGCGGAAGATCGGCGAGTTCTCGCGCACGTTCTCGTTGAGCTTCTCCTCCTCGAAGATGTCGAGGTTGGCCAGCGCCACGGCGGAGGACACCGGGTGCCCGCCGAAGGTGTAGCCGTGGTAGAACGCCGTGTCGCCGTGCTTGAACGGTTCGTAGATCCGCTCGCTCACGATCGTCGCGCCGATCGGCGAGTAGCCGCTCGTCATGCCCTTGGCGCAGGTGATCATGTCCGGCTCGATACCGAAGGTCGTCGAGGCGAACATGTTGCCGATGCGACCGAACGCGGTGATGACCTCGTCGGCCACGAGCAGCACGTCGTACTGGTCGCAGATTTCGCGAACCCGCTTGAAGTATCCGGGAGGGGCGGTGAAGCAGCCGCCCGAGTTCTGCACGGGTTCCAGGAACACGGCGGCGACCGTCTCCGGGCCCTCGAACTGGATCATCTCTTCGATCCGGTTGGCCGCCCACAGGCCGAAGGCCTCGAGGTCATGGCCGAGGCCGGAACCCATCTCGTCCGCCCGGTAGAAGTTGGTGTTCGGCACACGGAATCCGCCCGGGGTGACCGGCTCGAACATTTCCTTCATGGCCGGGATGCCGGTGATGGCCAGCGCGCCCTGCGGGGTGCCGTGGTAGGCGACGGCCCGCGAGATGACCTTGTGCTTGGTGGGGCGGCCCTGCAGCTTCCAGTAGTACTTGGCCAGCTTGAAGGCCGTCTCGACGGCTTCACCGCCGCCGGTGGAGAAGAAGACCCGGTTCAGGTCGCCCGGCGCGTAGGCGGCCAGGCGGTCGGCGAGCTCGATCGCCGACGGGTGCGCGTAGGACCAGATCGGGAAGAACGCCAGTTCCTCGGCCTGCTTGGCGGCGACCTCGGCGAGGCGCTTGCGGCCGTGGCCGGCATTGACGACGAACAGCCCGCTCAGGCCGTCGATGTATTTCTTGCCGGTGGAGTCCCAGATGTGGTGGCCCTGGCCCTTGGTGATGATCGGCACACCGGCGCCGGACTCCATCACGGACTGGCGCGAGAAGTGCATCCAGAGGTGGTCTTTCGCCTTCTGCTGCATCGACGCGTTGTCGGCGTCGCTGTACTCGCCCGGCGCCAGTGCCGAAGCGGGGATGTGAGAGTGGTGGTGGGCCGGAACGGCCTGTTCTGACATGGTCATTTTTTATCGCGTTCCCCAGTTGTACAACTGTTTGTGGAGTTTGAGGTAGACAAAGGTTTCGGTTGAGGTGACGCCCTTGAGATTTCGGATCTGCGAATTGAGCAGATTTATCAGCTCCTCGTCGTCTTCGCAGACGACCTCGACCAGGATGTCGAACGATCCAGCCGTGAGGACGACGTAGTCCACGGATGGGATGGCGGCCAGGGTGTCGGCGAGTTCCCTCGCGTCGCCCGTGGCCCTGATGCCGATCATGGCCTGGCGGTAGAAGCCGAGCTGCATCGGGTCGGTCACGGCGACGACCTGCATGACGCCGGCATCCGTCAGTTTCTGAACCCGCTGGCGCACCGCGGCTTCGCTCAGGCCCACGGCCTTGCCGATCTCGGCATAGGAGCGGCGTCCGTCGACCTGCAGCTGCTCGATGATCTTCTTGGAGACATCGTCCAGTTGCGCCGGCTTCCCGCCCACTCCGCGTCCATTTGGGTTCATGACATCGATTGTGTCAGTGAAACGGCCCCTCGGCAAGCGAATCCGCAGCTTGGCGACCAATATGCTGCGGAATCCAAGTATTTCGCCTGCCGCGCGCTCCGCTCCGCCGGATAAGCTGGAGCCGATGGAGCGGCCCGGCCGCCCCGCCGGCCATCACGCAGGGAGTCCAGGAGCCATGAGCGTTCGCGAACTACGCAATTTCGTCAACGGTGAGTACGTTGACTCGAGGTCCGAGGCGCGCCTGGATCTGATCGATCCCGCGACGGAGGCCGTCTACGCGACCAGCCCCGTGTCCAATGCGGCCGACGTCGACGACGCCTACACGGCGGCGTCCAGCGCGTTCGAGCAGTGGGGGGAGTCGACTCCGGCGGAGCGCCAGCTCGCCCTCTTCCGCATCGCCGACGCGATGGAGGCCAGGGCCGACGAGTTCGCCGACGCGGAGTCGCGTGACACCGGCAAACCGCGCGCCTCCCTCGTCCAGGACGAGATCCTGCTCTCCGTCGACCAGATCCGCTTCTTCGCCGGCGCCGCACGGAACCTCGAGGGCCGCTCGGCCGGCGAGTACATGAAGGACCACACGTCCTTCATCCGGCGGGAGCCGATCGGCGTCGTCGGGCAGGTCACGCCCTGGAACTATCCGCTCAATATGGCCGTGTGGAAATTCGCCCCGGCGCTCGCCGCCGGCAACACGAGCGTGCTCAAGCCCTCCGACACCACGCCCAGCGCGACGCTGCTGCTCGCCGAGGTCGCCGCGGAGTTCCTCCCGAAGGGGGTGCTCAACGTCATCACCGGCGACCGCGGCACGGGCGCGGCGATGATCGACCACAAGACGCCGCAACTGGTCTCGATCACGGGATCCGTCCGCGCCGGCATGGAGGTGGCGAAGGCCGCCGCGAACGACCTCAAGCGAGTCCACCTCGAGCTCGGCGGAAAGGCCCCCGTGATCGTGTTCGACGACGCCGATATTCCGCTGGCCGTCGCCGGCATCGTCGCCGCCGGGTTCTTCAACGCCGGACAGGACTGCACGGCGGCGACGCGCCTGCTCGTGCAGGAGGGAATCCACGACGAGTTCGTCTCCGCACTCAGCGCCTACGCCAGGGAGAACGCGACCACCGGGGCGCCGGGCGATGAGAGCATCCTCTTCGGCCCGGTGAACAATGCCAACCAGCTCGCCCAGGTTTCCGGATTCATCGACCGGCTGCCCGACCACGCCCGGATCGAACTGGGCGGCCACCGTCAGGGAGCCACGGGCTACTTCCACGAGGCGACCATCGTCAGCGGCCTTCGCCAAACGGAAGAAGCCGTGCAGAACGAGATCTTCGGCCCCGTCATCACGGTGCAGAAGTTCGCCGACGAGGCGCAGGCCATGCGGTGGGCGAACGACGTGCACTACGGACTGGCGTCGTCCGTCTGGACCAGGGACCACGGCCGCGCGATGCGATTCGCCAAGGGACTCGACTTCGGTGTCGTCTGGATCAACACCCACATCCCGATCGTGGCCGAAATGCCGCACGGCGGATTCAAGCACTCCGGCTACGGTAAGGACCTGTCGATGTATGGCTTCGAGGACTACACGCGCATCAAGCACGTGATGTCCTACATCGGCGCCTAGTCACCGGACGGGACGGAGAACGATGGCACGGGTCGGGTACGGGCTGACGCCCGGGGGCAGCGGGGAGTGGACGTTTGTCGCGGGGCGGGCCTTCCTCGCCGCAGTCCCCTCCGGCACGCATCCCGGAATCGTGACGAAACTGACCGGACTGGTCTCGGAACCCCGGATCACCATCGAGGCCCTCGTCTCCCTCCTGCCGCTGGCCGGTGAAGACGCCGTCGCGAACTTCGTGGTGGTCGTGCCGGGTGACCCGACCGATAGCGACGGAATCCCGGTGTCCGCAGTCGTGCGGGGCCGGATCGCGGTCGACGTATTCTCGGTGGGCGGCTCTCGACGGTTCACCGACCGGGACATCCGCCCCTGGCTCCTCGCCGACTTCCGATCCGTGATCGGCCTGGTGATCGGTTCCCCGCTGGCCGACGTGGTGCCTGCGAGCCGGCTGGATTCCGGCCGGACGGTCGAACTGGGGGCAATCGCGGCCGACACGCTGTTCTGGTCGCTGGCGGCACTCGCACGCGAGGACGATGACACGATCATCCGTGCGCCCGCACCGCTCCCGGTTCCCGCGCCGGCACCGCTTTCGGTGGCGGACGCGGACACCGTTGTCCGGCCGCCACAGGCCGCACAGGACACCGTCATCGCCCGGCGCCGGGAACGGCGTGAACGGCGGCCGGCTGCCGAGGCCGCCCCGCTCGCCCGCGGGACCCACTACGGTTTCCGGCTCCCGGACGGCGAGGAGCGCCGACTGGATGCCGTCTATTTCCTCGGCCGCCGACCGCGGTCGCCGCGCATCACCGGCGGCCCCCTGCCCCGGCTGGTCACGGTCACCTCGCCCACGTCCGCCGTCTCCGCGACGCACCTCGAAATCCGGCAGGAGGGCGACACCGTCGTGGTGACCGACCTCAACTCCACCAACGGGACATTGGTGAATCCGCCGCGCGGAAAGATCGGAAGAAGCCAGCGGCTGGCCCCGGGACAGTCCCTGGCGGTCGCCCCGGGTACGACGGTCGACATCGGGGACGGTAATATCGTCGAAGTCCTCCCCGCGAGCGAGCGTTAGCCGTTCTCCACCACCATCAGACCGAATTCGGAAGGCACCACGCGTGACCCAGATAGGTCAAGGCTCGCCCCGGCACACGGTTTCCCTGCCCACCAGCCACACAAGCGTGACTCTGGCGTGGGCGGCAGTCACCGACACCGGGCACCGCCGCGAGGTCAACGAGGACAGCCTCCTCTCCCAAGCGCCCATTTTCGCGGTCGCCGACGGCATGGGAGGTCACTCCGCGGGTGACGTTGCCAGCGCGGCCGTCGTGACCAGGCTCGCCGAGCTCGCCGGCGCGACCGACCCCGACGCCGAATCCATCGCGCGTCTGCTCAGTCTTGCCGTCGAGGACATGGCCTCGGGCGCCGGTGTGACCGACAACGGCACCGGCACGACGGTGACCGGAGCGGCCCTGGCGGTCGTCGCCGGAGAGCCGCAGTGGATCATCTTCAACATCGGCGATTCGCGCGTCTACCAGCTCGGCAGCGGCGTCCTCGAGCAGGTGACAACCGACCACTCGGTCGTGCAGGAGCTCGTCGACGCGGGGAAGATCACCCGTGAAGAGGCCGACGTGCACCCCCACGGCAACGTCATCACCCGCGCGGTCGGCTTCCATGAGCCGCCCATCCCCGACTACCGGATCGTTCCGGCGAGGCCGGGCATGCGCCTGCTGGTCTGCTCCGACGGGCTCACCAAAGAGCTCACGGCCTACGGCATCCGTCACTACCTCATGTCCAATCCCAACCCGGATGACGCGGCCGGTGCGCTGCTCGGCGCCGCCCTCGAGAACGGCGGTCGTGACAACGTCACCGTGATCGTTCTCGATGTCATCGAGGTGCTCGATCTGCCGGCCGACCAGGCGGAGGACCGTCCCCCGACTTGGGGGTAACCCAGTCCGGTTAAGGCCGCCGCCGCGCCCCAATGGGCCGGTTGGGGCTGCCTACAATTGGGGAACGCCCGCCGCACGCCGGGGTCACGAGTAGGCGGGGAGGCGAGAAAATGGCACGACGACTGCCATCCGCGCCGCCGAATCTGCCGGGCTTTTCCTACCTGCGGGTGCTCGGATCCGGCGGGTTCGCCGACGTTTTCCTCTACGAGCAGAACATGCCCAGGCGCCAGGTGGCGGTGAAGGTGCTGCTCGCGGCAGTCGTCAACGACCAGGTTCGGCAGCTGTTCCAGGCCGAGGCGAACGTGATGGCCCAGCTCAGCTCCCACCCGTCGATCCTCACGGTCTTCCAGGCCGGCCTCTCTGCCGACGGGCGACCGTATCTGGTGATGGAGTACTGCTCGGGAGCCCTCAGCCGGCGCTTTCGCGACGAGCCCCTCTCGGTCCCCGACGCGCTGCGGATCGGGATCAAGATCGCCAGCGCCGTCGAGACCGCCCACCGCTTCGGGATCCTGCACCGCGACATCAAGCCGTCGAACATCCTGGTCACCGCCTATGGCCACCCCGTCCTGTCCGACTTCGGCATTGCGGCCACCCTGGGCGAGGCGGAGTCATCGGACGCTGTGGGCCTCTCGATCCCGTGGTCGGCCCCCGAGGTGCTGCTCGATGAGAGTTCGGGGTCAGTGTCCGCCGAGGTCTGGTCTCTCGGGGCGACCGTCTATTCGCTGCTGGCCGGGCGCTCCCCATTCGAGCAGCCCGGTGCCGACAACAGCTCCGCGGCACTGATGTCCCGCATCGCACAGGGAAAAGTCCCCGCCATCAATCGCGCGGATGTTCCGGCCCGGCTCGAAATCGTCCTCGACCGGGCGATGTCCCGGCGACCGGGTTCCCGGCAGCGCACCGTGCTCGAATTCATTCGGGAGTTGCAGTCGGTCGAGGCCGACCTGGGGCTGGCGCAGACGCCGCTCGAGGTGGCCATGGACGACTGGGCCGCCGCGACCCTGGCCGACCCGGACGACAAGACGCGCGTCAGCGGCGTCAACTCCATCGACCCGCATGCGGCCCGTCGCCGGCGCAAGCCGCCGACCGGCCCGGGCTCGAGGGGCGAACCGCAGCTCCTGCACAGCCGCAGCACACCCGGTGCCTCCCAGACGCGCATCCACCGCAGGGGAGGGCGCGGGCGCATGATGTGGGCGTTGATGGCCGCATCCCTGCTCACTGTGGGGCTCTCCGCCACGGCGGCGGCGCTCCTGGTTCAACGGAACGCCGCCGACATACCGGTCGTCAGCGAGATCGCCGGCCGGTTGCGCTCCGGCACGGTCGTCTTCACCTGGTCCGACCCCGGCCTGCGCCCCGGCGACAACTACGTCGTGACGCTGCGCACGGGCGAGGAGAGCAGGCAGAAGGGCACGGAGTTCAGCGTTGACGCGACCGGGCGGGCAAACGTCTGCCTCACCGTCACGGTCAACCGCGAAGGCAAACCGGGCGAGCCCAGCGGTGAAAAGTGCGTGGAAACCGCCGAAGGAGCCCCGTGATCGCGGGGTGGCTGGCCACCCACCGCTCCCTGGTCGCCACGGCAACGAGCGGGACGGTTGTGGCGGTGCTGATCGCCGGGGTTGCCGTGGTTTCGGGCGGCTACACGGCCCAGCGGATGGACCTGGGCGACGCGGCCGTCTGGGTGACCAATGAGTCCCGCCAGGTCGTCGGGCGGGCCAACACCGCCGTGCGGGAATTGAACACCGTGGTGCAGTCGGGCAGTTCCAGCCTGGACGTGCGCCAGCAGGGCGCGACCGTGCTGGTGATCGACCGTGGCAACAGCTCGCTGGACATCATCGATCCGGCGACGGCCACCGTCGCCGAGAGCGTTCCCCTGCCGCCGGTGGAACCGTCGGTTTACCTCGCCGAGGACCGCGCGGTCATCACCTCCGAGGGCAACATGTGGAACCTGGAGGCCGCCGCGCTCGCCGACTTCGACAGCCTCGCGGAGCCGACGCTCGCGCTCGGCGCCGGTTCGGTCACCAGCATGGACGCAGACGGCGTGTTTTTCGCGTTCACGCCGGCGACGGGCGACCTGTCGCGGGTCGACACCACCCAGGGCGACGCGGTTGTCTCCACGGTGTCCCTGAAGGCCGGCGCCCGGGAAGACGGCTACCAGCTGACCAGCGTCGGTGGGCGCTGGGCTCTCCTCAACGAGGCGACGAGGCAGCTGTACCTGCCGGGGCAGATGGTCGACCTGTCCGCGGAGATCGCCGTCGCCGATGGTCCCCTGCTGCAACAGGCGGCGGTAACCGGAGACCGCGTCCTCGTCGCCCACCGGGGAGGGCTCCTCGGTGTCCCGGTGTCGGGAGGGCAGCCTTCCGTCCTGGTCACCGGGCGCACCGGCGACGCCGCGGCACCGGCCTCGGCCGGAAAGTGCTCCTATGCGGCCTGGGGCGACGGCACGGTCTGGCAGTCCTGCACCGGCCAGGCCCGAAAAGGTGCCATGGAAACACTCGCGGGGGTTGCCGGCGACGCCCGGCTGGGATTCCGAGTGAACGGTTCGGCCGTGCTCCTCAACGACGCCCGCAACGGTGCGGCCTGGGCCGTCCAGCAGGACAACGAGCTCATCGACAACTGGGATGAGCTGATCGAAACGGTGCGGGACCAGCAGCGGGTCGAAGACACGGATGACGACAGCGCGCCCGAATTCGAGAAGACGCAGGTTCCGCCGGTGGCCCTCGACGACGCCTTCGGCGCTCGACCCGGTCGGGCCGTCACCCTGCCGGTCCTGCTCAACGACTACGACCCCAACGGCGACGTGCTCGTGATTGCCTCACTCAGCCGGATCCCGGACGACGCCGGCCGACTCGAACTGATCGGCAACAACCAGCAGGTGCAGCTGACCCTGCCGCCCACCGCGGCCGGTCGGCTGAGCTTTGGTTACACCGTCAACGACGGACGCGGGGGTGTCGCGTCGGCGACCGTCACGGTGGTGGTCAGGGCGGAGGGGGAGAACTCGCCGCCCGCGCAGGCCAGGCCGACCCGGGCGACGGTGCAGCTGGGCGGGCGGGTGACCAGCCAGGTGCTCGGCGACTGGATCGACCCGGACGGCGATCCGTTCTACCTCACCTCGGCGACAGCCCCCCCTCCGGACCAGGCGAGCTTCACCCCGGAGGGGTCGGTGATCTACACGGACGCCGGCGGCGGAGGCGAGCTCAAGCAGGTCGGACTGGTCGTCTCGGACGGGCGGCTGGCCGGCGCCGGAACGATGGCCGTGACGGTTCGTCCGGCCGGAGCCGTTCCCATCATCGCCGAGCCGTTCGTCGTGCTGGCCGCCGCGGGCCGGGAGATGACCGTGTCCCCGCTGCTCCATGTGCGCGGGGGATCCGGCCCGCTTCGCCTGAGCAGCGTCCCGGCCAAACCGGACGTCACCGTGACCCCGTCCTTCGACGGCGGCACGTTCCGTTTCACCAGCAACGTCGTCGGCACCCATGAGGTCGAATACGCGGTGACGGACGGTCGAACCACGGCGACAGGCAGGGTGCGCGTTGAGGTCGTTCCCGCGCCGGAGTCGAACACCAAACCCGTCACGGTGCCGCACACGGCGTTCATCCGCGGCCGTCAGTCGACCGTCGTCGACGTGCTCGCCACCGATTTCGACCCCGCCGGCGGGGTGCTGCTCGTCACCGGAACGATGGACGTGGCCCCGGCCAGCGGTCTCCGGGTCGAGATCCTCGACCAGCATCTGCTGCGGCTCACGCTCACGAAACCACTCGACGCCGGTCAGGTGACATTCGGCTACCGGGTGAGCAACGGCCTGGCCGAGGCCGAGGGGACGGTGACCGTCGTCGAGATCGCGGAGCCGGCGCGCAAGCAGGCCCCCATCGCCACGGCGGACACCATCTCGGTGCGGGTCGGCGACGCCATCGATATCCCGGTTCTCGCCAACGATGAGCACCCGGACGGCGAAGTCCTCACCCTGGATCCCGCGCTCGCCGCGGGCCTGCCTCGCGGAGCCGGCGTGCTGTTCGCCTCGGGCACCGTGCTGCGCTATCTGGCACCGACCATGGCCGGCAACTTCACCGCCGTGTACCGCGTCAATGCGCCGGACGGCCAGTTCGCCAACGCCGAGGTGAGCATCTCCGTGCGCGAAGCCGACGAGGAATCCAACAACCCGCCGGTGCCGAAAACCGTGATCGCCCGTGTCCTCGCGGGGAACACGGTGCGGATCCCGATTCCGCTCTCGGGAATCGACCCCGACGGCGACTCGGTCCAGCTGCTCGGCCAGGACACCAACCCCGAGAAGGGCTCGGTCGCAACCGGTGGCTCCGATTCGATTGAATACACGTCCGGGGAATACTCGACCGGCACGGACACCTTCACCTACTCGGTCGTCGACGCCCTCGGCGCCCGGGCGAGTGGGACGATCCGGGTGGGAATCAGCCCGCGCCTGGACGGTGCACGGAACCCCGTCGCGGCCCCCGATGAAGTCACGGTGCGGCCCGGCAGCACCGTTTCGGTCCGGGTCCTGGGCAACGACTCCGACCCCGACGGCGGCGCGCTCACCATCACCGCGGTCAAGCCGAGCGGCAGCCAGGGGCAGGCGGTGGTCGACGGTGACGTCGTCTCGGTGACGGTGCCGGAGACGGAGGGCCGGTTGGGCTTCATCTACGAGATCCGCAACGAGCGGGGCGGCACAAGCTCGAACTTCCTCACCGTCGTGGTGCGGGCGGACGCGCCGCTGTCGCGGCCGGAGGCCAGCGACACCCGGCTCACGCTCTCGGACGTGCTCGACCGCACAACGATCGACGTCGACGTCCTCGCGAACGTCTTCTTCGCCGACGCTGCGGCCCGCAAGCTGGACGTATCGGTCGTGCCCGGGTTCGGCCGGGACGCCCGGGTGACGAGCGCCAAACGCATCCGGGTGAGCATCGGCAATGACAGCCGGATCATCCCGTTCGCCGTCAGCCACCCCGACGACCCCGAGCTCGTCTCCCACGCGTTCATCTGGGTTCCCGGCTACGACGACGCGCTCCCGCAATTGCGCAGGGGGGCACCGGCGCTCAGTATCCCGAGCGAGTCGACGCTCATGATCGACATCAACGACTACGTCGTCGCGGTCGGCGGGAAGCGCGTGAAGCTCACCGACCGCACCACGGTGCAGGCGACGCACTCAGACGGGGCGAGCCTGGTGTCGGGCGACCGCCGCCTTGCCTTCACCAGCGCCGACAAGTACTACGGCCCCGCGTCTATCTCCTTCGAGGTGACCGACGGGTCCGACGCGAAAGACCCCGCAGCTCGCACGTCCACCATCGTCCTGCCGATCACGGTCACGCCGCGCACGAACCAGCCGCCCGCCTTCGACGGCGCCGACATCGACATCGAGCCGGACGAGACCAAGGTCATCGACCTCGGCAAACTCACCGCCTACCCCTACCCGGACGACCGGGCAGAGCTCGCCTACACGGTGCTCGAACCCAAACCCACGGGTTTCAGCTATTCCATTGATGGTCAGCTGCTCACCGTGCGTGCCGCGCTGAAGACGCGCAAGGGCGCCCGGAGCGCGCTCACCATCGGGGTCCGGGACGACCTCAGCGCCGGCAAGGCCGGCCGGATCGATGTGCGCGTTGTCGGTTCGACCAGACCGATCGCCGTTCCGGCGCCGGATGCGGCGATCGCCCCGCGCGGCCGGACCACCGTCGTCGACGTGCTCGCGAACGACGGCGCGACCAACCCGTTCCCGGCGACCCCGCTGACCGTGGTCGGGGTGCGCGGCCTGGATCGCGCCTCGCTCCCGGCCGGCGTCTCGATCACCCGGAGCGCCGACAGCAGCCGCCTCGCGGTGACCGTGTCCGACACGGCCGCGCCCGTCGACACGAACCTCGAATACCAGGTGGCCGATGCGACGGGCGACCCGGACCGCTTCGCCTGGGGCACGGTGCGGATTTCCGTGCAGGACAAGGCAGACCCGGTCACGAACCTGCGCGTGACCGGATTCGGCGACCAGAAACTGTCCGTCTCCTTCAACGCCGGGGCGTCCAACAACTCGCCGATTTCCGGCTACGAGGTGACCCTGACCCACGTCAGTTCCGGCGCATCGGTGGGCACCGTCCTGTGCGCCTCGACCGCGTGTGAGATCCCCACGCCGGGCAACGGCCAGTCACGCGCCGTGCGCGTCTCCGTCGCGGCCCGTAACGGCATGGGACTGTCCGTGCCTACCTCCCTGGCCGACCCGGTCTGGTCCGACGTGGTGCCGCCAGCCCCGTCCGGGCTTGCGGCCGCACCCCTGGACGGCGGGCTTCGCCTCAGCTGGGACGCTGTCGGCGCCGTAGGCGGGGGCACGCCCGTCCGCGGCTACGTCGTCACCGTCGGAGGCACACCCCAGGGCGAAGTGAGCGCCACGGGACCGCAATGCGACGCGTCTTCCTGCAGCATCGACGTGGCCGGCCTCAGCAACGGCGCGGATGTCGCCTACACAGTCAGCGCGCGGAACGAGGCGTACCCCGCGCTCTCCACCTGGGCCAGTTCGGCCGGCACGGGGCGTCCCTTCGGCCCGGCTCGAGCCGGCGGGATCTCGGCGACCGGCTCCGACTCCGACGGAACCGTGATCGTCTCCTGGGACGCGTTCGAGGGCAGGGGCGACCCCATCGACGGATACATCGTGCAGCGGCTCAGCAGCGATATCGTGCCCACGGGCGCGCAGGCGTGCTCGGTGAGCGCCCCGGCGCCCGGTCGCCTCGACCCGCCGCAGACCGGCGGGTCGGTCGAGGAGCAGGTCGCCGTGTCCGCTGGAACCCGTTCCGTTTCCTTCGACAACCTGCTCGCAGCCAACGCCACCTACGACTTCATCGTCTGGGGCTACAACCGGGCAGGCTGTGCGCACACCCCGGTGGCGACCGTGCGGGTGCGCGAGGCCCCGGGAGCGATCACCGATGTGCGCGGGGCGATGGAGCAGCGCGAAGACGCCTGGGACTACCGCGTTACCCGCGTGAGCCCCTCCGCGGGCGTCGACCACTACAACATCCGCGCCGCCGACGGGACCGGACCGACCGTGCGATTCGAGGGAGTCGGCTGGCCGCGGGAGCTCCTGGGTCGCCCGTTCGGCGAAACCGTCGCCTTCCAGCTCCAGGCCTGCGCTCCGTGGGGCGGCTGCGGTGAGTGGTCGTCGATGTGGGCCGCGCCGGAGGAATCGGTCAGTTTCGCCGTGACCGGCCTGGCCTACGACGAAGCCGGGGGAGTCTTCAGCTGGACCAACGGCCCGGACAACGGGCCCGCTCTGCCGGCCGGCTACCGGTGTTCCGTTCCCGGGGATGCCACGGTGCCGGTAACGGATGCCGACTCACCGAACACCTGCACCCTGCCGAGCCCGGCGCCGCCAGCCGGTACAGTACGCCTGACGGTGACAGTCCCGATCGACGGCACCGACCGAAGCTACACCTACGACCGATGAGCACCAACGCGATCAGCACCGCCGCGACGAGCACCAACGAAAGAGACCCCGCAATGACGATGACCCCCGAGCAGGCCACCCAGTTCGCCGAGGTCTTCGACCGGATGGTGCGCGGGGTCGAGCAGGTGCTGCTCGGCAAATCCCACGTCATCCGCCTGTCGTTCACGGCGCTGCTCAGCGAAGGGCACCTGCTCCTCGAGGACGTGCCGGGCACGGGCAAGACCTCCCTCGCGCGCGCGATCGCGCAGAGCGTACGCGGCACGAGCAACCGGGTTCAATTCACGCCCGACCTGCTGCCGAGCGACATCACCGGCGTGAGCATCTACGACCAGCGGAGCGGTTCCTTCGACTTCCACCGCGGACCGGTGTTCGCCAACATCGTCCTGGCCGACGAGATCAACCGGGCCAGCCCCAAGACGCAGGCCGCACTTCTCGAAGTGATGGAGGAGGGACAGGTCACCGCGGACGGGGTCACGCACCCCGTGGCTGCCCCGTTCATGGTCATCGCCACCCAGAACCCGATCGAGCAGGCGGGCACCTACCGGCTGCCGGAGGCCCAGCTCGACCGGTTCATTATGAAGTCGTCGATCGGCTACCCCGACCACGCGTCCACGATCCGGATCCTCGAAGGGTCCGACAAGCGCGCCCACGACGTCGTGGTTCCGCCCGTGCTGTCGGCAGCCACCGTCGTCGAGCTCGCCGCGCTGGCGCGCACGGTGCATGTGGACGCGACGATCAACGACTACGTCGCCCGGCTCGTCGACGCCACCCGCAACGCGACCGAGGTGCGCCTCGGTGCCAGCGTGCGCGGCGCGCTCGCCCTCATCCGCACGGCCAAAACGCTGGCCGCGGCCAACGGCAGGCACTACGTGATCCCGGACGATGTGAAGGAGCTGGCCGAACCGGTGCTCGCGCACCGCCTCCTGCTCGACCCGGAGGCCGAATTCGACGGCGTTACCCCGTCGAGTGTGATCGCGCAGATCCTGATCGAGACCCCGCCGCCCGGAGACAGGCAGCTCGTGTGAGCCAGGCCGTCGCTGTTCCCCGGGACGGCCGCCTGGCCGACTCCATCGCGCGGACGGTCGGCGCCGCACGCGTCGCGGGGGTGCGCCTTCGAACGGTTGCGGAGCTCTTCGGCTCGGTGGTCACCCCGCTGGGCTGGAGCATCCTCGCCGTTGTCGTGCTCTGCTTCGTTGCCGGCTACTCCCTCGGCTGGACCGAACTGGTCGCCGTCGGCTGGGCCGGGCTCGTGCTCATCGGCGCGGCCTCCGGCTACCTGATCGGGCGCACCGCTTACGTGATCTCCCTGGCCATGCCGGTCGACCGCGTGGTCGTCGGCGACCGCGTTCCCGGCCAGGTGGTCGTGCACAATCCGACCAGGCGGCGCCTCCCCGGTGTGCACGTCGAGGTGCCCGTCGGCGCCGGGCTGGCCGAATTCGCGATGCCCGGCCTGGCCAGGGATTCCAGCTTCGACGACGTGTTCATCGTTCCCACCAGGCGCCGCGGAGTGATCCCGGTCGGCCCCGTCCGAACGGTGCGCGCCGACCCCATCGGCCTGGTGCGCAAGGAGCGCGTCTGGGCCGAACGGATCGAACTGTTCGTGCACCCGCGGACCATCTCCATCCCCAGCATGAGCACGGGGTTCATCCGGGACCTCGAAGGCAATCCGACCAAAGACCTCACCAGCAGCGACGTGTCGTTTCACGCGTTGCGTGAGTATGTCCGCGGCGACGAGCGCCGCAACATCCACTGGAAAAGCACCGCCAAGACCGGGACCTACATGGTGCGCCAGTTCGAGGAGACGCGTCGCAGCCACCTGATGGTCGCCCTCAGCCTGGCCGAATCCGACTACGCGACCGACGACGAGTTCGAGATGGCCGTCAGCGTGGCCGGATCGCTCGGTGTGCGCGCCATCCGCGACGGGCGGACCGTGTCCGTCGTCGCGGGAGACAAGACCGCGGCGTCCGGCCGGAGCCGGGGGCCGGCGCTCCGCACGCTGAGCACGCTCACCCGAACTCGCCTGCTCGATGACCTGAGCCGAGTGGAGACGTCGCCGAGGGCGCTTGCCCTGGCCGGACTGGCTCGGGCCGCTGCCGAGAGCATGGCCGGCATCTCGGTTGCCTTCCTGGTCTGCGGGTCGCGGGCGACACTGGCCGAGCTCCGCGCGGCCTCGACGCGATTCCCCGCGGGGGTCGAGGTCGTCGCCGTCGTCTGCGACCCCGAGTCGGTGCCGAGCCTCCGGCGCGTCGCCGAGCTCAGCGTGCTCACCATCGGTTTTCTCGACGACCTGCAGAAGAGCCTCGCCAGGACGGCCGGAGCATGAACGCCGAGCGACCGCGCGCCGCCGGCACGCGTCCGGGCTGGGGATTCATCGCGGGAAACACCCTGGCCCTGATGGCGGCGACGGCGATGGCATCCCTCACCCTGTGGCCGGTCTACCAGAGCATCGAATTCATCGTGCTCGTGGCCGCGACCTTCGCCCTGGGCGCCGCCATCGCCATAGCCGGCGCGCGCCTGTGCTGGCCCGCCTGGCTCGTCGCGCTGGTGACCGTGGCCGTGTACCTGCTCGCCGGTGTGCCCCTGGCCATCCCCGGGCGGGCGATTGAACGCATCCTGCCGTCTGTGGACGGCCTGCTCGAGCTGATCGCCGCCACCGCCCTCAGCTGGAAGCAGCTGGTCACGATCGTCCTGCCGGTCGGCGCGTACCAGGCCCTGCTCGTGCCCGCGTTCATCCTGGTGCTCCTGTCCACCGTGATCGGGCTCTCCGCCGCGCTGCGGTCGCGGATCGCCGAGCTCGCGTTGCTGGCGCCGATCGCCCTGTTCATCGCCGGTATCGGGCTCGGCCCCACAGCGGAGTCTTCGCCGATCGAGGGTGGCCTGGGCCTGTTCGTCGTGCTGCTCTTCTGGCTGCTGTGGGTGCACTGGCAGCGACGCCGAACCGCGGTGCGGCTCATCGCGCAACAGTCTCGCCGTACCCTCGAGTCCACCGGCGACCGGGCGCTCGCCGCCGCCCGCGGGCTGGTCAGCGCCGCGGTGATCATCGCGCTGGCCATCGCCGTCGGCACCGTCGCCGCGATCGCCGTGCCGGTCTCGGAGCCGCGGGACGTGCTGCGCGCCCGGGTGCAGCAGCCGTTCGATCCGCGCGACTATCCCAGCCCGCTCAGCGGATTCCGCGGCTACCTGCAACCGGAGCAGAGCGAGCGGGCCCTGCTCACCGTGGCCGGGCTGCCTGCGGGCGGCAGGCTCCGCGTCGCGACCCTCGACAGCTACGACGGGATCGTCTACTCGGTCGGAAGCGACACAGTCCGCAGCGCCTCGGGCTCGTTTACGCGCCTACCCTACCGGATCGACCAGGGCCAGGTCGACGGCGAGCCGCTCACCCTGCGCGTGACCGTGGACGGCTACCGGGGGGTCTGGGTGCCCGGCGCCGGCGCACTCGAGCGGATTGAATTCCTCGGCTCCTCGGCGACGGCGCGTGCCGACTCGTTCTATTACAACGACAACAGCACAACGGCCGCGGTCCTCGGCGGACTGCAGGAGGGCGACAGCTACCGGAGCCGGTCGGTCCTTCCCCGCCCGGCGGCCAAACTCGCGGGTGCGCGGCCGGGCACCGAAGTCCTCTCGCCGATCAGCGTGATTCCCGACGGGATCACCCAGGCACTCGACGGGTACGTGCGAGCCGGCGACCCGCCCGGAGTGCAGCTCCAGTCGATGCTCGAGGGCCTCCGGACGACCGGCTACATCAGCCACGGCGTGAATGCGGATGAGCCCGCCAGCCGATCCGGACACGGCGCCGACCGCATCACCCAGCTGTTCGGGGACCAGCCGATGCTCGGCGATCAGGAGCAATACGCGGTCGCGGCCGCCCTGATGGCCCGGAAACTGGGATTCCCGAGCCGCGTGGTCGTCGGCTTCGTGCCGGCCAGTGCGGGCGGAGGGGAGTCGGTGACCGTCACCGGCGCCGACATATCGGCGTGGATAGAGGTGCAGACCGCCGCAGACGGATGGGTCAGCATCGACCCCAATCCCGCCGTGCGGGAGGTTCCGCCCAAGCAGCCCGACGAGCCCACCGTCGTTTCCCGGCCGCAGACCGTCGTACCGCCGCCGGCCCCCGACGCTGCCGCGCCGGGAGACCTCAGCCCGCCCGAGAGCACGGTCGAGGACCCGCCGCCGCCGATGCACCCTCTGCTCGCCTTCCTGCTGGCCGCCCTGACGGCCCTCGGCTGGACCCTGCTGGGCCTGCTCATCCTGCTCGCCCCGTTCCTGGCGATCATCGCCGCCAAGCATCGACGGAGGCGGCTGCGGCGAGCCGCCGACTCGCCCGCCGACCGGATCAGCGGTGGCTGGCGGGACTTCGCCGACACCGCGACCGACTTCCGCGTTCCCGTGCCTCCTTCGGCCACCCGCACCGAGCTCGCCGAAGCGGTGGGCGGGCAGCGGTCGCTGGTACTGGCATCCGTCGTCGATCGTGCGCTCTTCTCGCCGGACGAACCGGCCCACACAGACGCCGATGCGGTGTGGGGTTCCGTGGGCGAACTGCGCGCCGCCTTCCGGGGAACCAGCAGCCGGCGGGAGCGAGTGAAGGCGCTCATCTCCGTGCGCTCCTTCGGCCGGTACTCTGGAGAAGCGTCCAAACGGACCGTGGAAGGAGCCGGATCGTGAATTGCCGGATCTGCGGAACGGAACTGCCCGGCGGCGCCATGTTCTGCGGGGAATGCGGCAGCTCAAGCACGGCCACACCGGCCACGCGCAAGAGGCCCGACCCTCGGCCCAGCGACACCACGATCATCCAGCGGCTCCCGCCGCAACCGACAGTCATCTCCGTGCCGATCGACACCGACGCGCCGATCAACACTGATCCGCCGATCGACACTGATCTGCCGATCGACACTGACGAGCCGCCGACGGACCTGCTGTTCTCCTCGCCTCCCGCGGCGGAACCGCCGACCGAGGTGACACCCGCGACGCCGGCGGCCAGGCCCGTCGCCGAATCAGCGTCGACGAGCGCGCCGCTGTTCGAACTGCAATTCAGCACGGGGGAGCGGGCTACGGTCGGCGGCACCGGCCTGATCGGGCGCCGACCCCTGCCGCAGCCGTCGGAGGTCTTCGACCACTTGATCCAGGTTTCGGACACCGAAATGTCCGTGTCGAAGAGCCACCTCGAATTCGGGCAGCAGGACGGCGAGTTCTGGGTGAGCGACCGGTTCTCCGGCAATGGAACCATCATCCGCCGGCCCGGCGAGGCTGCTCTGCGGTGCGAACCCGGCCGCCGGTACCGGGTTCCCCGCGGCACCCGGGTGGACATCGCCGACCAGTTCTTCGTCCTGCGCTGAGCCGGCCACCCACAGCCAGCGCGGCCGAATTCGCCCGCGGCCTGTTGCCGGTCCTGACTACCGTTCCTCACCACCGCCGCGCGGCGCGGCCCGGTGCCCGCATCGCACGGGCCCCGCCCGCGGGCCCCGGGACTCTGGTCTCCTTGGCAGGTGATTCACCCCGCCGAACAGCTCACACTGCCGAATCGGGCAGCGGCTCCGCCCCCGGCGCGTTTCCCCCTGGTCGCCGGCGTCGCCCCCCTCGCCGCGGCCGGCGTGATCTGGGCCATCACCGGCTCGGCCTTCAGCCTGGTCTTTGCGGCCCTCGGCCCGGTGATCGCGGTCGCGAGCACGGTCGACGCCCGGCGCACGCGCCGAACCGGACTGCGGGCCGAAGCCCGGGCCTACGCGGCAGCGGTCGAGGCCCTGCGGGCCGACGTGGCCGCACGTCACGAGACGCTGCGGCAGAGTGCCTGGGCCCGGTCGCCGGCCGTCGGCACCATCCTGGGCGGGGCCGACGACGCCGGTCGCTGGCACCGGGCACACGGCCCGACGGTCGTTCTCGGCTCGGGTGAGGTGGACAGCGGGTTGCGTGTGAACGGCCCCGGGGACACGGCCGAGGAGCGGGAACTGCGGCGGTGGGCGGCCACGCTGTCTGACGCCCCGCTCGCGGTGGACCCGCGGGGCGGCATCGGCATCGTCGGCCCGCTGCCGCTGGTCCGGGCGTTCGCCCGCGGGCTGCTCGTCCAGGTCTGTTTTGCCCACCCGCCGGACCGGTGCGCCCTGCCGGCGGAGCCCGGAGCCGGGTGGGAATGGACCGCGGTGCTTCCGCACGCCGGCGCCGGGCCGCCCGCGCAGACTGTCGTCGTGACCGAAGGACGCGTCCCCGCCTCGCCGGCATCGGGGGCGGACCCGCTGGTCATCGCGCTGGCCGAAACGGCTGGGGAACTGCCGCCCGGCTGCGCGACGATCGTGCGCGTGCACGGCCCGCTGAGGGCGGAGATCATCGCGTCGGCCGCGCACGCGCGGGCGACCCGGTTCCGCCCCGAGCTCGTCTCCACCGAGGATGCCGCGCGCTTCGCGGCCTCGCTCCGCGAGGCCGCCGTCGCCATCGGCCTGGTCCGGCACGCGCGCCCGCTTCCTCGCAGCGTCGCCCTCGGGGAGCTCCACGGGCAGGGGACGGCGTCCGCGGGGCGGGGCCTCGAGGCCGTCATCGGCGTGGGCGAGGATGGCGAGGTGTCGCTCGACCTCGTGGCCGCCGGTCCCCATGCGGTCGTCGGCGGCACGACCGGGAGCGGCAAGAGCGAGCTCCTCGTGACCTGGGTGGCCGCGATGGCCGCCCGTTATTCACCGGAGCAGGTCACCTTTCTCCTCGTCGACTTCAAAGGCGGGGCGGCGTTTGGCCCCCTGCGCGCACTGCCTCACTGCGTTGGCCTGATCACCGACCTTGACGCGGCGGAGGCCGAACGCGCCCTGCGGAGCCTGACCGCCGAACTCAGGTACCGCGAGGAGGCCATCCGCTCCGCCGGCGCGCGCGACATCGGGGAGATCGTCCCGGCAGCGGCGCTCCCGCGACTGGTGATCGTGGTGGACGAATTCGCCACGATGCTCGACGCCTTCCCGGGGCTGCACGCCCGGTTCGTTGACATCGCGGCCCGGGGTCGCTCCCTGGGAGTGCACCTCATTCTCTGCACCCAGCGCCCGGCCGGGGTGGTGCGCGACGCCCTCCTGGCCAATTGCAGCCTGCGCGTCTCGCTCCGGGTCAACAACAGGGCGGACAGCATCGCCGTGATCGGCACGGATGGCGCAGCCCGGCTCGCGCAGGACCAGCCGGGCCGCTGCCTGGTCGACGCCGGGGCGGGCATCCGGCCCTGCCAGGTCGCCACAACGCTCCCGGGCGACATCAGCGCGATCGCCGAGCTGACCCCGGCCGGCACGCCCTCCCGCCGGCCCTGGCTGGACCCGCTTCCCGCGCGGGTGACCCTGCGCGATCTGCGGGCGGCCGTCGCGGCCGAGCGTGATGCCGGCCGCGAGGCGGACCGGGAAGGCTACCTGCTCGGCCTGCTCGACGAGCCGGACCGGCAGCGCTACCGGGTCGCCCGCTACCTCCCCGAACGCGACGGGAACCTGCTCGTCATCGGCGGCGCCGGCTCGGGGAAGAGTTCCGTGCTCGACGCGCTGGCGGCGAATGGCTCGCCGGGCTTCGAGCGGGTCGAATTCGTCGCCCCTGACGTCGAGGCCGCCTGGGACGCGCTGGCGAAGGCGCACGGGGAGCTCGCGGCCGGAGGGACCGGGGAGGCGCGGCTGCTGCTGCTGGACGACCTGGATTCCCTCTGGGCTCGGTGGGAACCCGAGTACCAAATGAAGACGGCGGAGCTGCTCGCCGGCCTGCTGCGTGACGGGCGGGCCTATGGGCTGCGCCTGGTGATCGCCGTGCAGCGCGTCGCCGTGCTGCAGGGTCTCCCCGGCCTGTGCCAGGCCACATTGCTGCTGCGAATGCCCTCCCGCCTGGACCATCTCGCCGCCGGGGGAGACGGCGCGCTGTTCGACCCGTCCCTGGCGCCCGGGGGTGGAAGCTGGCAGGGCCTGCGCATCCAGACGCCACACCCCGGGCCGGGCGCCCGCCCCCTCGCCGCCGGCACGCCCACCCCGTCGATCCTCGACTGTGCGGGGACCCTGCTCGTGGTCTCCGCGGCGCCGGGCCGCGCCGCCGGGATGCTGCGGGCCGCCCCGGGTGGGCGGCGTACCGTCGTCGAGATCTCGGCGCCGACCCCCGGCCGGCTCGCGCGCATCGAACCGGGCGATGCGGCGCCGGGCACGGTGTTCGTGGGCGATGCGGAATCGTGGCAGGCGCAGTGGGCGCTGATGGCCGCGCTGCGCGCCCACGCCGTCATCGTTTTCGACGGATGCAGCGTCGGCGACTTCCGGATGATCAGCCGCCGAAGGGAGCTTCCGCCCGCGCTCGCGCCGGGTAGGGGCCACGCGTGGATGCTGTGCCCGGACGGGACTCTGGGCCGGGTGTCCCTCCCCGTGGCTCCTCGCCTGGAGTGAAGCGGTCCTCAGGCCAGGACGTCGGCCAGGGGCCGGTACTCGAGGCCGTGCGCGGTCGCGACCGGGCCGTTCGTGAGCACGCCGTCGAAGGAGTTCAGGCCGAGGGCCAGTGCCGGGTCGGCCCGGAGGGCATCCTTCCAACCTCGGTTGGCGACGGCGCGGACATACGGCAGGGTCGCGTTCGTCAGGGCGTAGGTCGAGGTGTTCGGGACTGCGCCGGGCATGTTCGCGACGCAGTAGAACAACGACCCGTGCACCGTGAAGGTGGGATCGGCGTGCGTTGTGGGGTGCGAGTCGGCGAAGCATCCGCCCTGGTCGACTGCGATGTCGACGAGGACGCTCCCCGGCCGCATCCGCGAGACGAGGTCGTTGCTGACGAGCTTCGGGGCCCTGGCTCCGGGGATGAGCACGGATCCGATGACCATGTCGGAGTCGAGCACGGCCTTGTCGATCTCGAAGCCGTTCGAGGCGATCGTCTTCACCCGCCCGTAATGCAGGGCGTCGAGCTCGCGAAGCCGGAACAGGTTCGTGTCGAGCACGGTGACCTCGGCGCCCAGACCGAGGGCGACCTGCATGGCGGCCGTGCCGGCGACGCCACCGCCGAGCACGGTGATCTTCGCCGGGTGCGTCCCGGGCACGCCGGGGACGAGCAGGCCGGGGCCGCCGTTGGGCTTGAGCATGGCGTTGGCGCCGACGATCGGGGCGAGCCGCCCGGCTACCTCGCTCATCGGGGCGAGGAGCGGAAGCGCCCGGGAGGGCAGCTGCACCGTTTCGTAGGCGATCGCCGTGACGCCGCCCTGAAGCAGTGCGCGAGTGAGTTCCGGCTCCGCGGCCAGGTGCAGGTAGGTGAACAGCACCAGCCCGGCGCGGAAGTGGACGTACTCGCTCTCGACCGGCTCCTTGACCTTGAGGAGCATCTCGGCGGCGGCCCAGGTGGATTCGGCCGTCGGCATGATCGTAGCGCCGGCCGCCGCGTAGCTCTCGTCGGTGATCGACGACCCGAGTCCGGCGCCGGTTTCAACGAGCACCTCATGCCCGTTGGACACGAGGTCGTACACGCCGGCCGGGGTGATCGCGACCCGGAATTCGTTGTTCTTGATCTCCTTCGGAATGGCGACCTTCATGGTGCTCCTTAGCTCAGCGGGGGACAGCTCTGTCCGTGACGCCAGCCTACCGCCGCCCGACTGCCGTTTTCAGATGCAAATGTCAGGCCTAAGTGCTGATTTCGTGATGAAAGGCCAAGAAAATTAACGATTTGGTCATTCTGGGGTGTGTGGGCGGCTCGATTGTGCAATTATCAATCCACTCGCAGTGTCGCGAGGCGTGAGAGTTTGCCCGCCGAATACGCAAGGAGACCGACCATGAAGCCCAGGACTATGCCAGCTGATCCGATGATCCAGGAGCTGATCCGTCAGGCGCAGCGGGCGCAGGTCGGTCGTCGCACCGTTCTTGCCGGTGCCGGTGCGGGCGCGGCGTCCCTCGCCCTCGCCGCTTGCTCGACCGGAGGCGGCAGCACCAAGCCGACCCCGGCCAAGGACACGTCGGCCAGCGACAAGAAAGTGAACTGGGCTAACTGGGCCGCGTACATCGACGAGGATGACGCCGGCAAATACCCCACCATTGAGGCGTTCACCAAGGAGACCGGAATCAAGGTCAACTACGACGTGGCCGTCGACGACAACAACACCTACTACGGCAAGGTCAAGGACCAGCTCGCCCTCGGCCAGGACATCGGCGCGGATACCGTCTGCCTGACCGACTGGATGGTCGCCCGGTGGATCCGCCTCGGCTACACGCAGAAGCTCGACCACGACAACATCCCGAACCTGAAAAACCTCACGCCCGGCCTGCTCAACGTGGACTTCGACAAGGGACGAAACCAGTCGCTCCCCTGGCAGGGTGGTTTCGCGGGTATCGCCTGGAACAAGGACAAACTCCCGGGTGGACTCAAGTCGGTTGACGACCTCTGGGACCCGTCCCTGAAGGGACGCGTCGGTGTGCTCTCCGAGATGCGCGACACCCTCGGCCTGATCATGCTGCAGAACGGCGTCGACATCGCGGGGGACTGGGGCGACGACGAGTTCAACGCCGCGAACGACATCTTCGCGAAGCAGGTCGGTGACGGCCAGATCCGCAACATCAAGGGCAACGCCTACCTGGAGGACCTCAAGAGCGAGGACACCCTGGCGGCCATCGTCTGGTCCGGTGACATCACCGTCATCAACGCGGAGGCCGGCGACCACTGGGAGTTCGCCATCCCGACGGCGGGCGGAACCCTGTGGAACGACAACTTCCTCGTGCCGATCGGGTCGCCGCGCAAGGCCAACGCCGAGGCGCTGATCAACTACTACTACGAGCCCGAAGTGGCTGCGGAGGTTGCCGCCTGGGTGAACTACATCACCCCGGTCGTGGGTGCCCAGGAGGCCGCCATGGCGATCGACCCGGAGCTGGCCGAGAACCAGCTCATCTTCCCGAACGAGGAAACGCTGTCCCAGGCGCACGTCTTCCGGGGGCTGTCCCCGGCCGAAGAGGCCAAGTACAACGCTGAGTTCCAGAAGGTGCTGCTGGGTTGATGAGTATGGCAACAGGCGCATTCGCCGAACGGGGTGCCGACCTCGAGTTGGTCGGCATTTCCAAACGTTTTCCCGGCTTCACCGCGATTGAAAGCCTCGACCTGACCATCCCGGCGGGCTCGTTCTTCGCCTTGCTCGGTCCGTCCGGCTGCGGCAAGACGACCACCCTGCGGCTGGTCGCCGGACTTGAGGAGCCGACGACGGGTCGCATCCTGATCGGCGGCAAGGACGTCACGAATCTCAAGCCGTACCAGCGTCCGGTGAACACGGTGTTCCAAAGCTACGCGCTGTTCCCGCACATGACGGTGCTCGAAAATGTGGCGTTCGGGCTGCGTCGGCGCAAGCTTGCCGACCCGGTCGGCAAGGCGCACGAAGCTCTTCGACTGGTCGAGCTCGACCATCTCGCAGCTCGCAAGCCGCAGCAGCTCTCCGGCGGCCAGCAGCAGCGAGTCGCGCTGGCCAGGGCCCTGGTCAACCGTCCGGCGCTGCTGCTGCTCGACGAGCCGCTCGGCGCCCTCGACCTGAAGCTGCGCCGCCAGATGCAGCTGGAACTGAAGACCATCCAGGAGGAGGTCGGTCTCACCTTCCTGCACGTGACCCACGACCAGGAGGAGGCCATGACCATGGCCGACACGATCGCGGTGATGAACAAGGGCCGGATTGAGCAGATGGGCGCCCCCGAGCAGCTCTACGAGCTGCCGAAAACGGCGTTCGTCGCCAACTTCCTGGGCCAGTCGAACCTGTTCACGGGCACGGTCGTCGGCACGACGAGCACCGCCATCTCGGTCGACATCGCCGGCCAGAAGATCGTCGTGCCGGTCGGACGGTCGCACCGCCACTCCGGCGACGTCACCATCGGCGTCCGCCCGGAGAAGCTGAGCCTGCACAGGGAGGCGCCCGTCATCGATCCGGCGCGCAACGTGATCGGGCCGGCGCATGTGATCGACGTGTCCTTCAGCGGTGTGAGCACGCAGTACCTGATCGCGCACCCCTCCCTCGGCACCATCGTCGTCTTCGCCCAGAACATGGCCTTCGGGCCGGTGGCCCACGTGGGCGAACAGGTCTGGGTGAGCTGGGACATCGAACACGGCTTCGGGCTGGCAGACGACCCGGCGGAGAACCCGCGGTTCGCCGCCGACACCGACACGAAGAGCATCGCGGCTCAGCGGCACGCCGCCCTGATCGCGGAGCTCGGGGAGGCCTAGGGCATGGCCTTCGCGGCGTTTGCCACCACGACCGGGCCGGGCGAAGAGCTACAGAGGCGGCGGAGTCCGATCGCCCTGCTCCTGCTGCTGCCGGGCATCCTCTACCTCGCCCTGTTCTTCCTCACCCCGCTCGTCTCGCTCGTCCTGACCTCCCTGCAGGTGCCGTCCGCGACGGGCGAACCCGGCGTGTACGATCCAGCCTTCAAGTGGGAGAACTACGTCACGGTCATCAACGACTACTTGCCGCACATCCTGCGCTCGTTCGGCTACGCGCTGATCGCAACCGTGCTGGCGCTCGCGTTCAGCTACCCGCTCGCCTATTTCATCGGCGTCAAGGCCAGGCCGTGGCCCCTGCTGCAAAGCCTGATGCTCGTCCTGGTCATCGCGCCGTTCTTCATCAGCTTCCTCCTGCGCACGCTGGCCTGGAAGCAGCTCCTCTCCGACGAATCGTTCGTCATCACAACGCTCAAGGCGCTGTCGGTGATGCCCCCGGATGCGCACTTCACCGGGACACCCGTGGCGGTCATCTTCGGGTTGACCTACAACTTCATCCCGTTCATGACGCTGCCGCTCTATACGACCCTCGAACGGCTCGATGTGCGCTACCTCGAGGCCGGCAGCGACCTCTACGCCAGCCCGCTCCAGGTGTTCCGCAAGGTCACCATCCCGCTCTCGATGCCCGGAATCGTTGCCGGCACGCTGCTCACGTTCATCCCGGCCGCCGGCGACTACGTGAACGCGAGCAGATCGTTCCTTGGCGGTTCGGACACCCAGATGATCGGAAACGTGATCGAGGCGAACTTCCTCGTGCTCGAGAACTACCCGGCCGCGGCTGCGCTGTCGATCATCCTGATGTCCGTCATCCTGGTCATCGTCACGATCTACATCCGGCGCGCCGGAACGGAGGAGCTGCTGTGAAGTTCTCGCTCGGCAAGTGGCTGCTTCCCGTCTACGCGGTCCTGGCCCTCACCTTCCTGATGATTCCGATCATCTATACCTTCATCTTCTCCTTCAATGATTCCCTGAAGTCCAACATCACCTGGCGCGGCTTCACCCTCGACAAGTGGCTCAACGTCTGCGAGGTGCAGGGCGGCGCGGTCTGTGAGGCGTTCGGCAACAGCCTCATCATCGGTGCCGTCGCAACCGTCGCGGCGACGGTCATGGGCACCATGATCGCCATCGCCATCGTGCGGTACAAGTTCAAGTTCCGCTCGGCGACCAGCCTGCTGCTCTTCCTCCCGATGGCAACGCCCGAGGTCGTGCTCGGCGCGGGCCTGGCCGCCCAGTTCCTGTCGGTCGGCGTGCCCAAGGATATGACCACGATCATCCTCGCGCACACGATGTTCTGCATCAGTTTCGTGGTGGTGACCGTCAAGGCGAGGGTCGCCAGCCTCGACCCCGCCCTCGAGGAGGCCGGGCGGGACCTCTACGGTTCGCCGAGCCAGGTGTTCATGCGGATCACTTTCCCCCTGCTCCTGCCGGGGATCCTGGCCGCCGCGCTGCTGTCGTTCGCGCTCAGCTTCGACGACTTCATCATCACGAACTTCAACTCCGGTTCGGTGACGACGTTCCCGAAGTACATCTACATCTCCGCTTCCCGCGGCATCCCGGCGGAAGCGAACGTGATCGCCTCGGCCGTGTTCCTGATCGCGCTCGTGGTGGTCGTCACGACGCAGGTCTCGGCCGCGGCCCGCGCCAAACGTCTCGCCAAACTCGGCTAGCCCTCCCCACGAAACCGCAGTTGTGCGCGTTATGCGGGCGTTTTAACGCGCACAACTGCGGTTTCGCGGGGGGTTTGAGGGTTAGATGTAGCTGGCTCGGATTTCGCCGACCTGGCGTCCGCCGCCGGACACGGCGAGGTGCAGGTCGGGTGCCAGCGCGTCGACGTCGGAGCGTGCGATGGCCCCGGCATCGGCGAGCAGGCTGAGCGCGACGATGGTCGCCGCGCGCAGGCTGCCGTCGAGGATCTTCAAGGCAACCGTGGTGCCGTCGTCCGCCGAGGCGACCATGATTCCCTCGGCCCCGGTCTTGATGAAGAGGCCGAGGCGGTCGATCACGACGGTGTCCGGCATCCCGGGTCCGGCGATCACCCAGCCGTTCGAGCGAACGGCCTCGGCCAGGAAACCCGCCTCCCGGTAGATGGCGAACGGCGAACTCGACTTGGAGGTGGCGATCCGGGCGATTCCGCGGGCGAGCGCGGTGAGTGAGAGCGCGTGCACGGGTGCCCCGCAGCCGTCGATGCCGGACGCCGCCGGGCGTTCTCCGGTGAACCGCTCGACCACGTCGAGGATCCGCTTCTGCAGCGGATGTTCCGGGTCGAGGTAGCCGGCCAGCGGCCAGTCGTTCTGGGCGCACGCCGCCAGCATGGCCGCATGCTTGCCGGAGCAGTTCATGTAGATCGGGGCCTTGCCGGCGCCGAGCCGCACCAGGGCGTCGCGGGACGCCGTGTCATCCGGCCAGGTCGCCGGGCAGCCGAGGGCGGACTCGGGCACGCCCGCACGGCTGAGGAGCCCGCGCGCGAGGGTGGCGTGCTTCTCCGTGCCGCTGTGGCTGGCGGTCGCGACAGCCGCATCCTCGCCACGGAGGGTGACGCCGCTGGCCATCACGGCGATCGCCTGGAACGGCTTCATCGAGGACCGGGGGAAAATCGGGGTCGTCACGTCGCCCAGGGCACGGATGAGCGTGCCGTCGGCCCGGAGCACGACGGCGGAGCCAGCATGCCTCGACTCGACGAAACCGCTCCGCTCGACGACGGCCAGTTCGACCGCGTTGCCGACGGCGAAGGTCTCCGTGACGCTTGCGGCTGCCACCCTTAGAGCGCCGCGATGGCGTCGTCGATGACCGAGAGGGCATCGGCGAGCAGCGCGTCGGTGACGGCCAGGCTCGGCAGGAAGCGCAGCACGTTTCCGTAGGTGCCGGCGGTCAGCAGCAGCACGCCGTGCTGGGCCGCGTAGGCGGAGATCTTCGACACGGCGGGCGCGTTGGGCTCCTTCGTCGTGTCGCCGGTGCCCGGCTGCACGAGCTCGATGGCGATCATGGCGCCGCGGCCGCGGATCTCGCCGATGATGTCGTACTTCGCCTTGAGCACCTCGAGGCCTGCGGTGAGGGTCGCTTCGATCCGCTTTCCTTCGGCGAGGAGGTTGTTCTTCTCGATTGCGTCGAAGACCGCGATCGCTGCGGCGCAGGCGACCGGGTTGCCGCCGAAGGTTCCGCCGAGGCCGCCGGGCTGGGAGGCATCCATGATTTCGGCGCGACCGGTGACGGCGGCCAGCGGCATTCCGCCGGCGATGCCCTTCGCGGTGAGGACCAGGTCGGGGACCCAGCCGAAGTGCTCGGCCGCGTAGTAGGCGCCGGTGCGGGCCATGCCGCTCTGGATCTCGTCGGCGATCATGACGACGCCGTTGGCCGTGCACCATTCCTGCAGGGCGGGGAGGAAGCCGTCGGCCGGAACCATGAAGCCGCCCTCGCCCTGGATGGGCTCGACGACGAGGCAGGCGAGGTCAGTGGCCCCGACGGCCTTCTCGAGGTACGTGATGGTGCGCTTGGCGGCATCCGCACCGCTCAGTCCGTCGTGATACGGGTACGAACTGGGTGCGTGGTAGACGTCGCCGGCCAGCGGGCCGAACCCGGTCGCGTACGGCATCGCCTTGTAGTTCATGGCCATCGTGAGCACGGTGCGACCGTGGTAGGCGTGGTCGAGCACGGCGACAGCGCGGCGGCCGGTGTGCTTGCGGGCGATCTTCACGCCGTTCTCCACTGCTTCGGCGCCGGAGTTGATCAGCACGCTCTTCTTGGCGAAGGTGCCGGGGGTGTGTTCGGCCAGCAGCTCGCAGACGCGGACGTATTCCTCGTAGGGCGTGATCGTGAACAGCGTGTGGATGAACTCGGCCGTTTGGCCGACAACGGCGTCGACGACACTGGACTCCGTGTGGCCGATCGTGGTGACGCCGATGCCGGCGCCGAGGTCGATGAACTGGTTGCCGTCGACGTCGACGACGATGGCGCCGTTGGCCCTGGCGACGTAGACCGGGAGCATGGAGCTGACTCCACCGGATACGCTCGCCAGGCGTCGCTTGTGCAACTCCTCTGACTTCGGACCGGGGATACTGGTCACGATTTTGCGTTCCTGTGTCACGGAATAGACGGGAACGACGGGGGCAGCGGGCGCGTTGAGGATCTCAGTCATGGTGTCCCCAGTTTACCGACCGGACGCTCGCCCACGGCAGCGTTTTCCTGCGAGAATCGTGTCCGGTCCCGCGATTACCCCAGGAGATGACATGAAAACTGCACATCACTACGCCGTGCGGCTTGCCTGGACCGGAAACCGGGGCACCGGCACGAGCGGATACCGCGAGTACGGGCGCGAACACACCATCACGTCCGCCGGGAAACACCCCATCGACGGGTCCGCCGATCGCACCTTCCACGGCAACGCCGACCGCTGGAATCCCGAGGAGCTTCTGCTCACGGCCCTCAGCCAGTGCCACATGCTGTCCTACCTGCATGTCGCCGTACGGCACGGCGTGACCGTTGTGGCCTACACGGATGACGCGGTCGGCACGATGGAACAGCTCCCGCCCGTCGGCGGCCGCTTCACCTCGGCGACCCTGCGCCCCCGGGTCACGATTTCGGACCCGAGCCAGCTGGACCTGGCCCAGTCGCTGCACGCCGAGGCCGCGCGGGAGTGCTTCATCGCGGCATCGGTCAATTTCCCGGTCGGCCATGAGGCGATGACCGTGCCCGAGGTCGTCACCGGGCCGGAATCGGCCGACTGAGCGACTCGGGTCGACGTTCCGGCGTGTTCGGCTCGGCGGAGCGCTCGGCGAAGCGGTGGATGGCCGCTGCCCAGAGGCGGTCGCGGGCTGCGGCGGGTTCGTCATCGCCGTAGCGCTGGCGGCGCAGTCGGCGCGCGCGTTCCGCTTCCGCCTGGTTCTGGCGGTTCAGCTCGATGGCGAAGTAGGCCAGGGGGTTCATTGTTTTCTCCGTTCAAAATAACCAGTGAAACTGCTTTACGGGTTACATGTTACGTAACTAGCAAACCGCGTACAATGGTTATATGACCGATGGCAGGAATGAGTCGAAAGTCGTCCGGAATGGCTCGCACGATGCGGAGCTCCTGGTCGACTTCCTCAACACGCTCGACGTGGAGGACGGTACGGACCAGCTGGCGGCGTCAGCCGGGCTGACGTCCTGGGCCACCGACCGCGGGCTCGAACCCGGCAGTCTCGACGACGCCCGCCGCACCCGGGACGCGCTGCGTTCCCTGGTGACGGGCGGCCGGCCCGAGCTGCCGGCCGTCTCGCTGCATCCGTCCTGCGAGGGCGACGGGGTGTGCCTGCGGTCGAGCACGGTCGCCGAAGCCGCGATCGCGGCCACGGTGGTCCTGAGCATCCAGGGGAAGATCAGCCGGGTGAAGCTCTGCCAGGCCGAGACCTGCCGGTTCGCCTACTACGACCACTCACGGAATGGCTCGCGGGCGTGGTGCAGCATGGAGATCTGCGGGAACCGCTCGAAGGCGCGGAACTTCCGCGCCAAACCGGCCTGACGCCTCGGCTCAGCGGCGCTCGGGGCGAAGGATCGCCTGGGCGACGCGCTGCACGACGCCGGACGGCGGCGTCTCGTTGTACTCGTTCGCGAGTTCCTGCCCGGTGAGGTCGTGGATGGCGGCCATGATCTCATCCGTTGCCCGGCGCCTGGCCCGGCCGGAGTCGGCGGTCCCGTGCCTGCTGACGTCGATCGGTTCGCCGAATTTCACCGTCACCCTGCGGATCCGCGGGAACCTGGCGCCGACCGGCTGGATCTCCTGGGTGCCGATGAGCCCGACCGGCACGACGACCGAATTCGTGGTCAGGGCCAGCCAGGCGACGCCGGTGCGGCCCCGGTAGAGGCGCCCGTCGAGCGATCGGGTGCCCTCGGGGTAGATCGCGAAGGCGCTGTCCGACTCGAGGATGCGCCGGCCCGCGTCGAGCGCGTCCTGGGCCGCCTGCCCGGCGCCGCGTTCGACGCCGACCGCGCCGATCGCGGTGAAGAAGGTTCGGGAGATCCAGCCTCGGAAGCCGGTGCCGGTGAAGTAGGTGGACTTGGCCAGGAACTGCACCGGACGGGGCGCGGTGAGCGGGATCACCAGGCTGTCGATGAACGAGAGGTGATTGCTGGCCAGGATGACGCGACCGGTTTCCGGGATATTCTCCCGGCCGGTGATGTGGGGACGGAAGACCAGGCGGGCGATCGGGGCCATGATCCCGTAGCCGAGGAAATAGACGAATCCGGGCCGTTTTGCGGGCCCCGGCGCCGCCGCCTCGTCGACGAAATCCGGGTCTACGCTGGCAGCTGTCACCCTTCGACGATAGCGCTGTTCGTATGCGCTCCAGGGAATGCGTACCCCCGGCTCGAGTGCACGGGCCCTAGCATGGGAGCGTGCAGAGAGTAATCATCCTCGGATCGACCGGGTCGATCGGTACCCAGGCCCTCGACGTGATCAAGGCCAACCCGTTCCGCTTCGACGTGGTCGGGTTGTCCGCCGGCAGCAACCGGGAGCTCCTCGACGCGCAGGCCGAGGCGTTCGGCGTGGAGCACACGGCGCTGGGCGCCGCCGAGGCTGAACAGCTGGTGCGGGATGTCGAGGCCGACGTCGTGCTCAACGGCATTACCGGTTCGGTGGGCCTGGGCCCGACCCTCGCCGCGTTGAAGGCCGGGCGCACACTCGCGCTGGCGAACAAGGAGTCCCTCATCGTCGGCGGGGACCTGGTGAAATCCATTGCCGCGCCCGGACAGATCGTGCCGGTGGATTCTGAGCACTCCGCGATCGCGCAGGCCCTGCGGTCGGGCACCCCCCGCGAGGTCCGGCGCCTCGTGCTCACGGCATCCGGGGGCCCCTTCAGAGGTCGCAGCCGCCAGTCGCTGGCGACGGCCACGCCCGAGCAGGCGCTGGCGCATCCGACCTGGAACATGGGCCTCGTCGTCACCACCAACTCGGCCACGCTGGTGAACAAGGGCCTCGAGGTGATCGAGGCGCACCTGCTCTTCGACGTGGAGTACGACCGCATCGATGTGGTTGTTCATCCCCAGTCGGTCGTGCACTCGATGGTCGAGTTCATCGACGGCTCGACCATCGCCCAGGCCTCCCCGCCCGACATGCGGCTGCCGATCTCGCTGGGGCTGGACTGGCCGAACCGGGTCGCGGCCGTCGGCGTTCCCATCGACTGGACAACGCCGCATACGTGGACCTTCGAGCCCCTCGACGACGCGGCCTTCCCGGCCGTGGAGCTCGCCAAGCAGGTCGGCCGGGCCGGCGGCACCTACCCCGCCGTGTTCAACGCGGCCAACGAGCAGGCCGTCGCCGCGTTCCATGCGCGCCGGATCGGCTTCCTGGACATCGTCGCGACCGTGCAGCGCGTCGTGGAGGCGCACGAGCAGGACGGCGTGCTCACCCTGGATTCGCTGGCCGCGGCCGAGGCCTGGGCGCGGGCCGCGGCCGACAAGCTGCTCGGCTGACCGAAGCCGAACGCGGCGCAGCCACCGGGAGACGCATTAGTCGTCCTTGCCGTTGCCCTTCTTGTCGTCGTCGTCCTCGTCGTTGCCCTTGCCCGGCTTCGAATCCTTGGTCGGCGTCGGCGTGGGAGTCTGCGTGAGGACCGGTGCGGGTTTGGCGGCTTCGATCGCGGCGTTCAGGTCGGCGCCCACCAGATTGATGGCCGACTGGATGCGGGCTGAGCGTTCGCCCGTCACCTCGCCCGCGGCGGAGGCGGCCAGCAGGTCGGCCTGGAGCGCGCCCAGGGCGGATTGGGCGCTCGTGTAGTCGCCCGCGGCGGCGGAGGTGGCGACTGCGCGGACACCGGTTTGCAGTCGCTCCGCCGTGGGCTGCTCCAGGGCGGACGGATCGCTCGCGCATCCGGAGAGGGCGACCGCGAGGATGACCGCAGCGAGCGCGGCGCGTGGGGCGCGGGGAAGGTGCGTCATCAGGGCACCGGCACGGTGGATGGCGCCGGTGCGCTGCCGGGGGCCGTTGGCGGATCGGTTGGGGGCGCCGGCTCGGGGACAGGCTCCGTCGTCGGTTCCGGCGCGGGCTCGACCGTCGGTTCCGGCGCCGGGGTGGGCGTCGGGGCGGGCGTCGTCGTCGGCTCCGGCGAGGGTGCCGGTTCTTCCGTGGCCTCCGGTTCCGGCGTCGGGGTCGGGGTGGACGCCGCGATCGCCGCCGCGAGGTCGGAGCTCACGAGCTTGATGGCCGCCTGGATCTCGGCGGATCGGTCGGCCGTCACATCGCCGGCCTTCGTCGCGGCGAGAACGTCCGCCTGCACCACAGCGAGCGCGGTCTGGGCCTCTGCGAAGTCGCCGGCCGCGGCGGCGGTCGACACGGAGAGCACACCGTCCTGCAGCTGACTGGCCGCACCGGGCTTGAGGTCGGGGCTGGAGTCAGAGCAGCCGGTCAGGGCGGCGGCGGCAATCAGGAGGGTGGCGGCCAGCGCGACGGACCGCGAACGGAACCCGCTCATGGCTCGACGCTCTTCTGGAGCTCCTGGAGATGCGTGCCCAGGGGTCCTTCGACGGCGGGATAGCTCGGCGGGGTCGCTTCCGGCCCGCTCGGGCGCTGGAGGAGCACGAAGGCCAGAATTCCGATGACGACCGCGGCGACGACCAGGATGATCGGCACCCACTTCCGGCGTCCGCCCCGGGAAGCGCGCCCTGTTCCGGGAGTGGTCCGGGCCGCTGTGTCGTCGGAGTCCTGCGGCGATTGCACCCGGCCCAGGACCACCGTCTCCGCCGAGGCGTCATTGGAGGGAAGGGCACTGGCGGGCGATGAGACGGGCAGCAGGGCCGTGGCCGCGTCGGTGGGCATGAGGGCAGTGGCATCCGAGGCGCCGGTGGGCATGAGCTGCGTGGCGTCATCCGCGGCGCCCGCGGAGGCCAGGGCCCGAAGGGCGACGGCGGCGTCGGATGCGCTGGGCCGGTCTGCGGCTTCGCGGCTGGTCATCGCGCCGAGCAGGTTCACCCAGTCGCGGCCAAGGGTCGCCGGGATCTCGGGCTGGCGCTGCAGCCGGGCCGTCGCGGACTCGATGGCGGTGCCGGGGTAGGCGCGTTCGCCGGTCAGGCACTCGAGCAGCACCAGCCCGAACGAGTACACGTCGCTGGGCGGACCGATCGCCGCGCCCAGGGCCTGCTCGGGGCTGAGGTAGCTCGCCGTGCCGATGAGCGTGCCGGTCGCCGTGAGCCTGGCCTCGTCGAGGAGCCGGGCGATGCCGAAGTCGGCGAGCTTGGCGTGGGAAATGCGGCCCGGGAAACTGGAGGGTGCCAGCAGGACGTTCGCCGGCTTGATGTCACGGTGGATGATGCCCTGGGAATGCACGTAGTGCAGCGCCTCGGCCAGGTCGGCGCCCATCTCGGCCACCTCGGCGGCCGGCAGGGGTCCGCCCGCGATCTGGCTGCGAAGGTCGGGGCCGTCGATGAGCTCCATCACGATGAACGTGCGCGCAGCGCCGTCGATGACGGCGGTTCCCACGTCGAAGAGGGTGACGAGGGCGAAGTGGTTGAGGCTCGCCAGCAGGGCGACTTCTCCGCTCTGGCGCTCCGCTCCGGACGAATCGTCGAGCGTGTCATTGCGGAACAACTTGAGGGCCACGGTGCGGCCGAGAACGACATCCGTCGCCTGGTAGACGGCCGCCATGCCGCCGTTGCCGATGAGGCGATCGACGCGAAACCGGCCGGCGAGGACATCGCCGATGGGGCTGGCAGTTTGCTGTGCGGACAGGGGATTCTCCTCGGGGCGGATACTGTGGCCGGAACGCGACCCGCGAGGGGCCTGTAACCAGCAGCTTTGCAGCTTGATGCGGCTAATCTGGGCCTGTGGAAACCGTGCTTCTGTTCATCTTAGGTGTCGTCGTCGTGATTGTCGGCCTTGCCCTGTCCATCGGCCTGCACGAAATCGGCCACCTGGTGCCGGCAAAGGCATTCGGGGTCAAGGTCACGCAGTACATGGTCGGATTCGGCCCGACCCTGTGGTCCAGGCGCAAGGGCGAGACCGAATACGGCGTCAAGGCCATCCCGCTCGGCGGCTACATTTCGATGATCGGCATGTTCCCCCCGGTCAAGGAGGGCGGCGCCGCGCGCACCTCGGGGACCGGCTTCTTCAACACCCTGGTGCAGGATGCCCGCAGCAGCAGCGCCGACTCGATCGGCGAGGGGGAGGAGGCCCGGGCCTTCTACCGTCTGCCGGTTTTCAAACGCGTCATCATCATGCTCGGCGGACCGACCATGAACCTTCTGATCGGCATCATCCTCTTCTCCATCGTGCTGATGGGCTTCGGCACGGCGCAGGCGAGCACGACCGTCGGGAGCGTCTCCGAGTGCGTGCTGCCGGCCACGAGCGCCCGGCAGGCCTGCGACGCGTCCGACGAGCCGGCGCCCGGCGCCGCGGCCGGACTCCAGCCGGGCGATCGGATCGTCAGCGTCAACGGCACCCCCATTGCGACCTGGGAGCAGTCGACCGCGATCATCCGTGAGTCTCCGGGCACCCCCCTCGAATTCGTCGTCGAGCGCAGCGGCGAGGATGTCGCCCTCACCATCACGCCTAAGCTCACCGAGCGCTATGTGATGGACGAGGCGGGCCAGATTGAAGAGGATGCCTCCGGGCAGCCCGTCACCACCGAGGTCGGATTCGTCGGCATCGGGCCGGCCAGCGAGCTCGTCCAGCAGCCGGCGACCGCGGTGCTTCCCGCCGTGGGGGACAACATCGTCAGGGTCGGCCAGATGATCCTCAACCTGCCGCAGCGGCTCGTCGAAGTGGCCAATGCCGCATTCGGTCCGGGGGAGCGCGACCCGAACGGCCCGATCAGCGTCGTGGGTGTCGGCCGCGTCGCCGGGGAGATCACGAGCATCGACTCCGTTCCCGTCGCCAGCAAGGTGGCGAGCCTGCTCGGCCTGCTCGGCTCCGTCAACATCGCCCTGTTCGTGTTCAACCTGATTCCGCTGCTGCCGCTCGACGGCGGCCACGTGGCCGGGGCGCTGTGGGAGGGCATCCGCCGCTTCTTCGCGAAGCTCTTCAAGCGCCCGGTGCCTGGACCCGTCGACACGGCCAAGCTCATGCCGCTGACGTTCGCGGTGGTCATCGTGCTCGGCGCGATGAGCCTGCTGCTGATCTACGCGGACATCGTCAAGCCGATCAGCATCTTCGGCTAACGCTTCCTACCTCCCGCGAAACCGCAGTTGTGCGCGCTATAAACGCGTTTTGACGCGCACAACTGCGGTTTCGCGGGAGGGGCGGAGGGGGTTTTAGCGGGAGAGCAGCAGGGCGTCGCCCTGGCCGCCGCCGCCGCACAGCGACACCGCCGCCTTGCCGCCGCCGCGGCGAGCGAGTTCCAGCGC
Organism: Cryobacterium sp. Sr8; assembly: GCF_004403225.1. Classification (NCBI taxonomy): domain Bacteria; kingdom Bacillati; phylum Actinomycetota; class Actinomycetes; order Micrococcales; family Microbacteriaceae; genus Cryobacterium; species Cryobacterium sp. Sr8. The sequence continues at coordinate 308,735 of NZ_SOHO01000070.1, forward strand.
GGCGTGCAGCGCGAGCCGTCCGCCGGAGGCGCCGATCGGGTGGCCGATGGCGATCCCGCCGCCGTGGATGTTCACCTTGTCGCTGCTGAGGCCCAGCTCACGCGAGGACTGCAGGGCGACGGCGGCGAACGCCTCGTTGATCTCGACGACGTCGAGGTCTTCGGCTGACCAGCCCGCGCGGCCGAGGGCGTGCGCGATCGCGTTCGCGGGCTGCGAGTGCAGGGAGTTGTCGGGACCGGCGACGTGCCCGGATGCCTCGATGACGGCCAGCCAGGCGAGCCCGTGCGCCTCGGCCCACCGCCGGCTGGTCACGACGACCGCGCTCGCGCCGTCGCTGAGCGGCGAGGAGTTCCCGGCCGTGATCGTTCCGTCGGTCGAGAAGGCGGGGCGCAGGCGCCCGAGGGACTCCACTGTGCTGTCGCCGCGCACACCCTCGTCGGCGTCGATGAGCTTCGGTTCGCCCTTGCGCTGCGGCACGCTGATCGGCGTGATCTCGTTGTCGAAGGTGCCGTCGGCCATGGCGGCGGCGGCCCGCTGGTGCGAGGCGGCCGCGATTTCGTCCTGCTCGACCCGGTTCATCTCGAGTTTCTCGTTGACCCGCTCGGTCGAGATGCCCATCGACAGGCCGTCGAAGGCATCCGTCAGCCCGTCGTGGGCGGCGTGGTCGAGGGCGGTGACGCTGCCGTAGGCCCAGCCCTGGCGGGAGCCGGGGAGCAGGTGCGGGGCCTTCGACATGGATTCCTGCCCGCCGGCGACGACGACATCCGCTTCGCCGAGCCGGATGAGACGGGCCGCGTCGATCACCGCGGCGAGCCCGGACAGGCACACCTTGTTCAGCGTCATCGCGGGCACGTTCCACGGGATGCCGGCGGCGATCGCGCTCTGGCGGGCGGGGTTCTGCCCGCAGCCGGCCTGCAGCACCTGCCCCATCAGCACGGCGTCGACCTGGTCGGGGCTGACGCCGGCGCGCTCGAGGGCGCCCGCGATGGCGGCGGTCCCCAGCTGCACGGCGGTGAGGGAGGACAGCTGGCCGTTCACGCGGCCCTGCGGCGTGCGCGATCCGGCCACGATGACTACTTCGATTGCGGGCATGAGGGGTGACTCCTTCGTCTTCACACTGATCTTTCGACTGTATCGCCGATCGACGCCCGGGACGCACCGGGCGGATGCCGCGGGCGAGGGCCGCGGGCGAAGGCCGTTCCGGATTCGAATCGTTATCGGGGATTCTTCCGTCGGCTGCCCGCCCGGTGCGAGACTGGCGGCAGGCGGCGCGGGGGACGCGCCGGGGGAAGTGGGACGCGATGAACCGGTCAGCCAGCAAATTCACCATGGTGGGCCTGATGGTGTCGGGGATACTGTTTGCCGGCACGGCGTGCGCCTCGAACCAATCCGGCGCGGACTCGGCGGCAGGCCCGGCCGGGGACGTGGCGCCCTCTTCCTCGCCGGGCCCGGAGGTCGACCCCCTCACGAGCGTGACCACCATCGTCGTACGCCCGGAGGCGCTCGAGCTCATGGACGAGTCGGGATCACTGGTGGCCTCTCTGACGTACGAAGATCCTCTGGCGGCGATGCTGAGCGCGTTGTCCGTGGTGGTCGGAGAAGAGCCCGCGACGGCATCGTACGAGGGCGGGCTGGAGCGCCCGGCGGGGCAGACGTATTCCTGGGCGGGTCTGACGCTCACCGACTACCTGCCGCCGGAAGGGAAATTCCTCGGCGAGAGCGATTACTCGCTCGACTTCACGGCGGGCCAGGTGGGCGACGGGGTCGCGATCACGACGGAGTCCGGTAGTACGGTCGGCGACGACATGGATGCCGTGGCGGACGAACTGGGGCTGAGCGTCAACAGGGATTTCGCGTCTGCCGGGCACCTGTTCTTTCTGATCGAAGTCGGTCCCGAGCTGACGACACCGGCGGGAGACAACATCGAATACCCCAACGCATGGGCTGTGCACGTCAGTTCCACTTCAGGCTCCGGGGTCATCAATAACATCGGGGCCCCGGTCAACCTGAGTCACTGGGTCAGCTGACGGGCGGTCCGCCGCACAGGCACCGCGCCGGGCACGACGCGTAAGCTAACGGCGTGGCTGCAATCAATTTAGGGATGCCCAAGGTGCCTGAGGTACTCGCTCCCAGACGTAAGACCCGTCAGATCAAGGTCGGCAAGGTGCTCGTCGGCGGCGACGCCCAGGTGAGCGTGCAGTCGATGACGACCACGCCGACACCGAACATCAACGCGACGCTCCAGCAGATCGCCGAGCTCACCGCGTCCGGCTGCGACATCGTGCGCGTCGCCGTGCCCAGCCGCGACGACGCCGAGGCGCTGCCGATCATCGCGAAGAAGAGCCAGATCCCGGTCATCGCCGACATCCACTTCCAGCCCAGTTACGTCTACGCCGCAATCGACGCCGGCTGCGCGGCCGTGCGTGTGAACCCGGGCAACATCCGCAAGTTCGACGACCAGGTCGGCGAGATCGCACGCCGGGCGAAGGCCGCGGGCGTCAGCATCCGGATCGGCGTGAACGCCGGCTCGCTCGACCCGCGCCTGCTGCAGAAATACGGCAAGGCCACCCCGGAGGCCCTCGTCGAGAGCGCCGTCTGGGAGGCGAGCCTGTTCGAGGAGCACGACTTCCACGACTTCAAGATCTCGGTCAAGCACAACGACCCGATCATCATGGTCAAGGCCTACCGGCTGCTGGCCGAGCGCGGCGACTGGCCCCTGCACCTCGGCGTGACCGAGGCCGGGCCGTCGTTCCAGGGCACGATCAAGAGCGCCACGGCGTTCGGCATCCTGCTCTCCGAGGGCATCGGCGACACGATCCGGGTGTCGCTGAGTGCCCCGCCGGTCGAGGAGATCAAGGTCGGCCTGCAGATCCTGCAGTCGCTGAACCTGCGCGAGCGCAAGCTCGAGATCGTCTCCTGCCCCAGCTGCGGGCGCGCCCAGGTGGATGTCTACAAGCTCGCCAACGACGTCACCGACGGCCTCGAGGGCATGACCGTGCCGCTCCGCGTCGCCGTGATGGGCTGCGTCGTCAACGGACCCGGCGAGGCCCGCGAGGCCGACCTCGGCGTCGCATCCGGCAACGGCAAGGGCCAGATCTTCGTCAAGGGCGAGGTCATCAAGACCGTCCCCGAGTCGGAGATCGTCGCGACCCTGATCGAGGAAGCCAACCGCCTGGCCGCCGAAATGCCGCCCAGCGAGGACAGCCTCGGCGCCCCCGTCGTCACCGTCGGCAAATAGTCCCACCCCTCCCCGCGAAACCGCAGTCGTGCGCGTTATGACGGCGTTTTAGCGCGCACAACTGCGGTTTCGCGGGACCGGGCGGGCGCGGCCTAAAGTAGACGGGTGCCTACACGCCTGTCGAACTACTTCCTCCGTACCCTCCGCGAAGACCCCTCCGACGCCGAGGTGACCAGCCACCGCCTGCTCGTGCGGGCCGGCTACATCCGTCGCCAGGCCCCAGGCATCTTCGCCTGGCTGCCGATCGGCCTGCGGGTGAAGGCGAAGATCGAGGCGATCGTGCGCGAGGAGATGACGGCGGCCGGCGCCCACGAGGTGCACTTCCCCGCTCTGCTTCCCAGGGAACCGTACGACATCACCGGGCGCTGGGACGAGTACGGCGACGGGCTGTTCCGCCTGAAGGACCGCAAGGGAAGCGACCTCCTGCTGGCACCCACCCACGAAGAGGTCTTCACCCTGCTGGTCAAGGACCTGTACAACAGCTACAAGGACCTGCCCCTGTCGATCTACCAGATCCAGGACAAGTACCGCGACGAGGCCCGCTCACGCGGAGGCCTGCTGCGCGGTCGCGAGTTCACGATGAAGGATGCCTATTCCTTCGACTACACCGACGCGGGCCTGGATGCCAGCTACCAGGCCCAGCGCGACGCCTACGAGCGCATCTTCACCCGGCTCGGCCTGGAATACGTGATCGTGCAGGCGGATGCCGGCGCCATGGGTGGCTCGAAAAGCGAGGAATTCCTGCACCCGACCCCGGTCGGCGAGGACACCTTCGTGCGGTCGGCCGGCGGCTACGCGGCCAACATCGAAGCGTTCACGACCGTCGCGCCTCCCGCGATCAGCTTCAAGGACCTGACGTCGGCCGAGGTGTTCGACACCCCGGACACCCCCACCATCCAGACCCTCGTCGACCGGGCCAACTCCGCCCACCCTCGCCCGGACGGCCGCGAGTGGACGGCAGCGGACACGCTCAAGAACGTTGTCCTCGCGCTGATGCTGCCGGACGGAACGCGGGAGCTCGTCGTGATCGGCCTGCCCGGCGACCGCGAGGTCGACCTCAAGCGGGTCGAGGTCGCATTCGCGCCGGCCGAGGTCGAGGCGGCCAATGAGGCCGACTTCGCCAGGCACCCCGGCCTGGTCAAGGGCTACATCGGCCCGTGGTCGATCGCCGGGGCCATCCTCGGTGAGAAGTCGGCCACCGGCATCAGGTTCCTGCTCGACCCGCGCGTCGTCGACGGTACCGAATGGATCACCGGGGCGAACGAGTCGGGCCGCCATGTCTTCGGGCTCGTTGCCGGACGCGACTTCCACGCCGACGGAACCGTCGAGGCCGCCGACGTGCGTGCCGGAGACCCCGCCCCCGACGGCTCCGGCCCGGTCGAACTCGCCCGCGGCATGGAAATCGGCCACGTCTTCCAGCTCGGCCGCAAGTACGCCGAAGCGCTCGGCCTCAAGGTGCTCGACGAGAACGGCAAGCTCGTCACCGTCACGATGGGGTCTTACGGGATCGGGGTGACCCGCATCCTGGCCACCATCGCCGAGCTCAACAACGACGCGAAGGGCCTGATCTGGCCGGAATCAGTGGCGCCGTTCGACGTGCACGTGATCGCCACCGGGCGTGACGAGCTCGTCTTCGAGACCTCCGAGACCGTCGTCGCGGCGATCGAGGCCACCGGCCGCGAGGTGCTCTACGACGACCGTCGCGGCAAGGTCTCGCCCGGCGTGAAGTTCGGGGACGCCGAACTGATCGGCGTCCCGAAGATCGTCATCGTGGGCCGTGGCGCGGCCGACGGCATCGTCGAGCTGTGGGACCGGCGCACCGGGGAACGAGAACAGGTCGCCGTCGCCGACGTCGTGACCCGCCTGGGCTGAGTCCCGGCCCGCGGCGGGTCGCCGCGTGATCAGAGCCGGGCGTAGCGCGCCCTCGCGAAGCTGTAGACGCCGAAGGCGATCAGTCCCACCCCGACCACGATCAGGATGCCGGGACCGAACGGCAGGGCGACCAGGGCCTTGAGCGCCCCGTCGAGCCCGGTCGCCTTGGCCGCATTGGCCGTGAACGCCGCGACCAGGAACAGGATGCCGACCACCCCCAGCGCGATTCCCTTCGCGATGTAACCGAAGACGCCGAGTCCCACGATTACCGTGCCGACCGGCCCGCTCGGCACGGTAATCGCCTCGGTGAACGTCCTCGCCGCTCCCCGGTAGACGAAGAAACCGCCGATCACGAGCACGAGGAGCCCGATCAGGACGAGCAGGAGAATTCCGCCCGGTGCCCCGAGCAACGTCGCGGTGAAGTCCTGCGTGCTCCGGGCTGCGTCCGACGTGGCGCCCACGGCGAACGTGAGCGCCGTTGCCGCGACCGCGAGGTAGGCGACCCCCTTGCCGAGCTCGATCACCCGGTGCGCCCACTTGCGCTTCGGGTCATAGGCCGGCACGAGGAAGGCCTGGACAACCTGCCACAAGCCGAGGGCGGCCAGGCCGATCACCACGGTCCACAGCAGGAACACCCCGCCGGGAGTGGCGGCGAGTTGCCCGAGGGCGCCGGACTGGTCTGCTTTCGCGCCGCTCGTGCCGGTCGCGACTCCGATGGCGATGATGCCGATCAGCAGGTGCAGCAGGCCGTTGACCGCGTAGCCCACGCGGGCCAGGGTACGGAAAGGGGTGCTGTCTTCGGCCTTGCGTGCGGCCTTGCGCGCAGTCTTGCCTGCGGAATCAGTCGTCATTGGCCCAGACTAGCCGCGGGAACGCCACCGGCGACAGGGGCATCGACGGTGACGGACCCGCTCGGATTCGGGTACCGTAGAGGAGAGCCCGCTGCGCAGTTTCGCGGCGGCACAATTTGAATAGAGGAGGCCGGCCATGGACATCGACCTCAGTATGTTGCGGCAGATGGAGCGCGAGAAAGAGATCCCCTTCGAGGAACTCGCGCGGATCATTGAACAGGCAATTCTGACCGCCTACCTCAAGCACATCCACCCGGGTGAGCACATGAAGCAGGCCGTCGAGGAAGAGCCGGGGGCGCGGGTCGTGCTCGACCGCAAGACCGGCCACATCACCATCTTCGTGCCCGAACACGACGACGAGGGCAACATCATCGGCGAGGGCGTCGACGAACCAACGGACTTCGGCCGGATCGCCGCGTTCGCGGCCAAGCAGGTCATCAACCAGCGCCTGCGGGACCTGGCCGATGACGCGGTGCTCGGGGAGTTCCGCAGCCGCGAGGGCGAGATCGTCGCCGGGATCATCCAGCAGGGCCCGAACCCGCGCATGATCCACGTCGACCTCGGCAGCATCGAGGCGATCCTGCCTCCTGAGGAGCAGGTGCCCGGTGAGAGCTACACGCACGGCACGCGCATCCGCGTCTACGTGACGGCCGTCGGCAAGGGGCTGAAGGGCCCCCAGATCACGGTGTCGCGCACCCACCCGTCGCTGGTTCGCCGCCTGTTCGCGCTCGAGGTCCCCGAGATCGCCAGCGGCGTCGTCGAGATCGTATCGCTCGCCCGCGAGGCCGGCCACCGCACCAAGATCGCCGTGCGGGCCACCGAACCCGGCGTGAACGCCAAGGGCGCCTGCATCGGCGAACTCGGGCAGCGGGTGCGCGCGGTCACCGCCGAGCTCAACAACGAGAAGATCGACATCGTCGACTACTCGCCCGACCTGGCCACGTTCGTCGCCAGCGCGCTGTCGCCCGCGAAGGTCACCAGCGCCTATGTCATCGACGAGTCGATCAAGGCCGTCAGGGCTCTCGTGCCCGATTACCAGCTGTCCCTCGCCATCGGCAAGGAGGGCCAGAATGCCCGCCTCGCGGCCAAGCTGACCGGGGCCAAAATCGACATCCAGCCTGACAGTATTCTGGAGGACGCCGAATAGGGGGTACGATGGAACCCGTAAGAACGTGCATTGGATGCCGTTTGCGCGCACCTCGGTCCTCACTTCTGAGGGTTGTGGCCCGGGAATCGGAACTCGTGGCGGATGAAACCGCCACACTCCCTGGCAGAGGCGCGTGGTTGCATCCCACCGTCGCGTGCTTCCAGGACGCACAGCGGCGACGCGCTTTCGGGCGTGCCCTTCGCGTGACCAGTTCCGTGGACGCGAAACAACTAGAGAACAGGCTGACTTGGCTAATGGATAACTAATGAGCGGCTCGAAATGAGAACCGTCCGTTACTAACGGTCTGCCCCTTTCCGGGTGCAGGCCCGGAACAGGAGAATTGTGGCTGCAAAACCACGCGTACACGAGATCGCAACCGAGCTCGGCGTCGACAGCAAGGTAGCCCTTGCCAAATTGAAAGAAATGGGCGAGTTCGTCAAGGGACCGTCCAGCAGTGTTGAGCCCCCCGTCGCCCGGCGCCTCCGCGCCGCGCTCGAGGCCGACGGCGTGAAGACCGCCGCCGCGGGTGCCAAAACCGAAGCGCCGGTCGCCGCCAAGCCGGCTTCCGCATCGACGGCGAAGCCGGGAGCCCGTCCGGCACCCGCCAAGCCGGCCGCACAGCCCGTCGCCGTGGTGGAAGCCCCGGCCGCAGCCGCAGTCGACGCCCCGCCGCTCCCCGCGGCGCCGCTCACCGTTGCCGAGCGTCAGGCCCAGGCCGCCGAAAAGGCAGCCGCGGCAGGCAAGGCAGCCGAGAAGGATGTCGCGGCGGAAGCCACGACCGGCACCGAGACCCCCGAAGCCAGGACAGAGGGCGGCGCTGCCGCCCCGGTCAAGCCGGGCAGCGCACCGCGTCCGGGAGCCGCACGACCGGGTAACAACCCGTTCGCCAGCAACCAGGGCATGGGCAAGACCCCCACGCCGCGTCCGGGCAACAACCCGTTCGCGAGCGCCCAGGGCATGGGCCAGCGCCCGCCCTCCGCCTCACCGAGCAACATCCCGCGTCCCGCCGCACCGCGCCCCGGCGCACCGCGTCCGGGTGGCCCCGGCCAGGCCCCGCGCCCGACCGGTTTCGGCCAGCGTCCGGGCGCTTTCCAGCGTCCCGGCGGAGCACCGGGAGGCGCCGGCGGCGCCCGCCCCGGCTTCGCGCGCCCCGGTGGCGCCCCGGCCGGAGCTCCCGGCTTCGGCCCGCCCCGCCCCGCAGGCGGCGCAGGTGGCCGCGGTCGCGGACCTGGTGGAGGAACCGCCGGTGCATTCGGCCGCGGTGGCGGCAAGAGCCGTGCCCGCAAGTCGAAGCGCACGAAGAGGCAGGAATTCGAACTGCGCGAGGCCCCGTCGCTGGGTGGCGTGAGCGTACCCCGCGGCGATGGCGGAACCGTTGTTCGCCTGCGTCGCGGTGCCTCGATCACCGACTTCGCCGACAAGATCGACGCGAGCCCTGGAAACCTCGTCACCGTGCTCTTCCACCTCGGTGAGATGGCCACGGCGACCGAGTCCCTCGACGAGGCCACGTTCGACGTGCTCGGCGAAGAGCTGGGCTACAAGATCCAGATGGTCTCGCCCGACGACGAGGACCGCGAACTGCTTCTCGGCTTCGACATCGACATCGATGAGGAACTGGCGGAGGAGACCGATGAGGAACTCGTCGCACGTCCCCCCGTTGTCACCGTCATGGGTCACGTCGACCACGGTAAGACCGCGCTACTGGACGCCATCCGTAACGCCAAGGTTGCCGCGGGCGAAGCCGGCGGTATCACCCAGCACATCGGTGCCTACCAGGTCGTCACCGAGCACGAGGGCATCGAACGCGCCATCACCTTCATTGACACCCCGGGCCACGAGGCGTTCACCGCCATGCGTGCTCGTGGTGCGCAGGTCACCGACATCGCCATCCTCGTGGTGGCAGCCGATGACGGCATCATGCCGCAGACGATTGAGGCACTCAACCACGCGCAGGCAGCCAACGTGCCGATCGTGGTCGCGGTGAACAAGATCGACAAGCCCGGCGCCAACCCGCAGAAGGTGCGTCAGCAGCTGACCGAGTTCGGCCTCGTCGCCGAAGAATACGGTGGAGACGTCATGTTCGTCGACGTGTCGGCGAAGAACAAGGTCGGCATCCAGGAAGTCCTCGACGCCGTCCTGCTCACCGCGGACGCAGGGCTCGACATGCGCGCCAAGCCCGACAAGGATGCTCGCGGCGTGGCCATCGAGGCCAAGCTCGACAAGGGTCGCGGTGCGGTTGCAACCGTGCTCATCCAGTCGGGAACGCTGCACGTCGGAGACTCGATCGTCGCCGGAACGGCTTATGGCCGCGTCCGCGCAATGGCCGACGAGAACGGTGTGCCGGTCCTGGCCGCAACCCCGTCCCGTGCCGTCCAGGTGCAGGGTCTGTCGAGCGTCCCGCGCGCCGGCGACACCTTCCTGGTCATCGATGACGACCGCACCGCGCGCCAGATCGCCGAGAAGCGTGAAGCCGCCGAGCGCAACGCCCTGCTGGCCAAGGCCCGCAAGCGGATCAGCCTCGAAGACTTCACCCGTGCACTCGAAGAGGGCAAGGTCGAGTCGCTCAACCTCATCATCAAGGGTGACGTGTCCGGTGCCGTTGAAGCACTGGAAGAGTCGCTCCTCAAGATCGAGGTCGACGAGTCGGTGCAGCTTCGGATCATCCACCGCGGTGTCGGTGCCGTCACGGAGAGCGACGTCAACCTCGCCACCGTCGACAACGCCATCATCATCGGGTTCAACGTTCGCCCCGACACGAAGGCGCGCGAGCGCGCCGCCCGTGAAGGCGTGGACGTGCGCTTCTACTCCGTCATCTACAACGCGCTCGAGGACATTGAGAGCTCCCTCAAGGGAATGCTCAAGCCCGAGTTCGAAGAGGTGCAGAGTGGTGTCGCCGAGATCCGCGAGGTGTTCCGCTCCTCCAAGTTCGGAAACGTCGCCGGTGTCATCGTTCGCTCCGGCACCATCACCCGAAACGCCAAGGCTCGCGTCATCCGCGAGGGCGTCGTGGTGGGGGACAACCTGGGCATCGAGTCGCTGCGTCGCTTCAAGGACGACGTCACCGAGGTCCGGACGGACTTCGAGTGCGGTATCGGCCTCGGCAAGTTCAACGACATCCAGGTCGGCGACGAGATCGAGACGATCGAAATGAAGGAAAAGCCGCGGGTCTAATACCCGTTGCTTCAGGGGTCTCCGCGATCCTCCCCCTAAAAAGGGAAGCGAGCGGGGACCCCTGGAAAGCTTAAGAGCGTCAGAGTTTTGGGAAAAGGGAGTTAGTCATGGCAGATCCGGCACGCGCCAGGAAGATGGCGGACCGCATCAAGGTCATCGTGGCCAAGCGTCTCGAACGCGGCCTCCGCGATCCGAGACTTGGTTTTGTGACCATCACGGACGTCAAGGTGACCGGCGACCTGCAGCACGCCTCGGTCTTCTACACGGTCTACGGCAACGAAGAGGAGCGCACGGACAGCGCCGCGGCGCTCAAGGCCGCCACGGGCATGCTGCGCAGCGAGGTGGGCAAGAACATCACCGCCAGGCTCACGCCGTCCCTCGAATTCATCGCCGACGCCATCCCGGAGAATGCCGCGCTGATCGACGACCTCCTGCGTGAGGCGCGCGACCGCGACACCGAGGTGGAGCAGCTCGCCCGCACGGCCCAGTATGCCGGCGACGCAGACCCGTACAAGTCTCGCGATCTGGAAGAAGCCGACGACGACGACGACGACGCCGACGATGACGATGACGATGACGACGACGACGCAGACGAGCCCGTGTCCCGCGGGGCGCACGCCGCCGACTAATCCGTCGGCCGCCACTCACTGATCGACACACCGAGGGGTCGCAGATCGACCTTCGTTGGCCGGTTGAAGGTCGATTTGCGACCCCTCAGGCGCGACCGATCCGCCGTTAGTGCGGCAGGGTGTAGCCGCCCGGCGCCCGGACGGCGAGTCCGTCGGCCAGGAGGCCGACCAGGGCGCGCCCGCGCTGGGCCCGGTCGGGCCAGAGTCCGTCGATCTCGGCATCCGTCACCGGATGCCGCGTCGCCCGCAGCTCGGCCATGATCAGCCCGCGCACCTGCCGGTCGCTTCCCGCGAATTTCTTCTGCACGGGCTTGCGAGGCCCGGTGCTTTCCGGGTAGCCCGCCGCCCGCCAGGCGCACGCATTCCGAATCGGGCATACGTCGCAGCCGGGCTTCCGGGCGGTGCAGACCAGGGCGCCGAGTTCCATGATCGCCGCGTTGAAGGCGGCCGCCTCGCCTCGGCTCTCCGGAAGCAGCACCGACATGGCTTCGAGGTCGCGCCGCCCGGACGGCGGAGCGGGTTCGCCCTGGCCGCCGACGGCCCGCGCGATGACCCGCCTCGTGTTCGTGTCGACGACCGGATGCCGGTGTCCGTACGCGAAGGCGGCGACCGCTCTGGCCGTGTAATCGCCGATCCCGGTGAGGGCCAGCAGCGCGTCGACGTCGTCCGGAACCTCACCGCCGTGGCGCTCGGTGATCTCGACCGCGGCAGAATGCAGCCAGAGGGCGCGCCGCGGGTAGCCGAGGGTCGCCCAGGCGCGCACCGCCTCGCCCGGAGGCACGGCTGCCAGATCGGCTGGCGTGGGCCAGCGATCGAGCCACTCCTCGAGCCGGGGGATGACGCGACTGACCGGGGTCTGCTGCAGCATGAATTCGCTGACCAGGGTGCCCCAGGCGGAGAAGCCCTCGCGGCGCCACGGCAGATCCCTGCCGTGGGCGTCGAACCAGGCCGTGATCGACGGGGCGATGGAGGGCGTGTGGGCGGCGGCGTTCACCCTTCCCAATCTAGGGTCGATTCGCGACGTCAGTCTCCGAACCCGTCCACGCCTCCCCGCCGAACTGTGAGTTTGGCACCCTAAACGCCCAGGGAAGGTGCCAAACTCACAGTTCGGCGGAGGGATACGACGGAGGTCAGGGGGCGGAGGCGGCGAGGGACGGGGACGGGGAGGGGGAGGCTAGAGGGGGAGGGCGTCGACGCGGGCGATGACGTCGGCGGGGGTCAGGGAGGCGCCGCGAGTCTCGACCTCGTGCACGAGGGCGGTGAGCAGCGCGTTCACCGGCGCGGCGACGCCGGCGATGCCCGCCTCCCGCACGATCGCTCCGTTGAGGAAGTCGATTTCGGTGCGCTGGCCGCGGCGGATGCTCTGCTGGGTCGAGCCGAGGTTCGGCACGTTGCCCATCCGCGCCCGCATCATCCGCGGCAGCAGTTGGCCCAGCCACAGCGGCAGCAGCGAGAATACCCGCAGCCGCCGATGGCCGAGCCCCTGCAGCGCGCCGAAGTGCACGCCTCGCTTCAGACCGACGCGAACGGCCTCCCGCATGCTCGCCGTCATCACCCGGCGCAGACCGGCATGGTCGACGACCGCCTGCACGCTCAGCCCGGTGATGGCCGGCAGTGCGTTGAGCATGTTCACGATCAGCTTGGTCCACTGGGCGCCCACGAAATTGTCGATGGCAGTGACCGGCACCGCCTCGGCAAGCACGGCCTGCCATGCGCGCGCAAGCGCGTCGGCCGGGCCGCTCCCGCGGCCGAGGTAGCTCGGAGCCGCGGTCGTCACCGTCACCCGACCCGGTTCGGTGTAGTTGGCCGCGATGATCACCAGGGCGCCGAAACAGTCGGAGTGGGGGAGCAGCCGTTCCGCCGTGTTCACCCCGTCCAGGCCGTTCTGTACGACAATCACCGGCGACCCGTCGATGAACGCGGCGTTTGCCGAGAGGGCGGCCGCGGCATCCTGAGCCTTGGTGCAGACCAGGGTCAGCTCGGGCGTCTCCACAAGCCGCTCGAGGGCGCGCGGCCTCGCCTCCGCGTCGCCGAACGCGCCGGACAACCGGATGCCGTCGGCGCGGATCGCAGCCAGCCCGGGGCCGCGCGCGGTGACGGTGACGTCGTGGCCGGCTCGGGCGAGCAGGGTCGCGAACGTGCCGCCGAGGGCGCCCGCTCCGATCACCGCGATTCTCACGGCTCACATCCTACGGGGGCGGCGCTGGTAGCCTCGACGTGTGACCAGCGGCCTCCTCCTCATCGACAAGCCGCAGGGCTGGACCAGCCACGACGCGGTCGCCCGCACCCGGCGCCTCGCCGGAACCCGCAAGGTCGGCCACGCCGGGACGCTCGACCCGATGGCGACCGGCCTGCTCATCCTCGGCGTCGACAGCTCCACCCGCCTGCTCACCTACATCGTCGGGCTCGACAAGGAATACCTGGCCACGATTCGGCTGGGCGCGTCGACGACGACGGATGACGCCGAGGGCGAGCAGCTCGTCCGCGCCCCCGCGGAGACCGTTGCGGCCATCCGTCCGGGGGCCGTCGAGGCCGGCATCGCCACTCTCACCGGTTTCATCAGCCAGCAGCCGAGCGCGGTGAGCGCGATCAAGGTCGACGGCAAACGGGCCTACGCGCGCGTGCGGGACGGCGAAGACGTCGAACTCCCGGCCAGGCCGGTCACCGTCAGCGTGTTCGAGCTCCTCTCGAGCACCGCGGTGGACGGATTCCTCGACCTGGAGGTGCGGGTCGTCTGCTCCTCCGGCACCTACATCCGTGCCCTCGCCCGCGACCTCGGCGCCGCGCTCGGCGTCGGCGGACACCTCACCAGCCTGCGCCGCACGCGGATCGGGCCTTTCCGGCTCGAGGCGGCCCAGCCCCTCGACGAACTGGACGTCGCGTCCGCGCTGATCGGTCCCGCCGACGCGGCAACGCGGCTGCTCGGCCGCCTCGACCTCAGCGAACAGCAGGCGATCGACCTCGGCCACGGCAAGCGCATCACCGTCGACCCGGCGGGCAGCCAGGCGGGCCCGATCGCGGCGATCGCGCCCGACGGACGTCTGATCGGACTGGTCGAGTACCGCGGCGACCAGGCGAAATCGCTGATCAACTTCCCGCCCGACGAGGCCGCGCCCGACAAGGCCACGCTCTCGGATCAGGCGGATGTCACATGATCGAGTGGTTCGCCTGGCTACAGCTGGCGGTCGCGGTGCTCGGCGGCGCTCTCTGCGTCGGACTCGGGCTGGCCGGCCGTAAACCGACCGACCTCACCATGGGGGCGACCGCCCTGGTCGAGGTGCTGCTCCTCGCGCAGCTGGTCGTGGCCGTCGTCGCCCCGCTCACCGGCAACACCGCGAGCGGAAGCCTGCTCGAGTTCTACGTCTACCTGATCAGCGCCATCCTGCTGCCCCTTGCCGCCGGGCTGTGGGCCCTGATCGAGCGCAGCCGCTGGAGCACGGTCATCCTGGGCGTGGCGTGCCTGTCCGTCGCGGTCATGCTCTACCGGATGCTGCAGATCTGGACAGTGCAGGCCGCCTGATACTGCGATAATTGCCTAGCGATGACTGAACTACGGCCCCAGACAGCTGCCCGACCGAATCGAGTGACCGGCGTCGGCCGACTCCTGATAGCCGTGTACGGGGTGCTGGCGCTGGCCGCCACGGGGCGCTCCTTCGTGCAGATCGTCGGAAAGTACGACCAGGCCCCACTGGCCTACTCGCTGTCCGCGCTTGCCGCGGTCGTGTACATCGTGGCCACGGTCGCGCTCGTCAACCGGGGTCGCGGCTGGTACCGCACGGCCTGGATCACGATCACGTTCGAGCTGCTCGGCGTGCTCGTCATCGGCACCCTCAGCCTCGTCGACCCCGCCCTCTTCCCGCACGACACCGTGTGGTCGGTCTTCGGCCGCGGGTACCTGTTCATCCCGCTCGCGCTGCCTGTCCTCGGGATGTGGTGGCTGGCCCGCCACCCCGTGGCCGGGGTCGAGCCCGTGACGAGCGACTCATGAAGACGTTCCACGGGATAGCAAGGATCCCGGCCGACTGGCCGGCATCGGCGGTCAGCATCGGCAAGTTCGACGGCGTCCACGTCGGCCACCGGGCCGTGCTGACCGAGTTGAAGACCGTCGCCCGGGCGCACGGACTTGTTGCCGTCGTCGTGACCTTCGACCGGCATCCGCTGGCCCTCTTGTCGCCGGCCACCTGCCCGGAGGCGCTCCTCAGCTCGGGGCAGAAGCTCGAACTGCTGGCCGAGACCGGCGTCGACGCCACGGTCGTGCTGGAGTTCAACGAGGCCCTCGCCTCGCTGCCGCCCGAGGAGTTCATCGAGAAGGTCCTCGTCAAGGCGCTGCGCGTGAGGCAGGTCCTGGTCGGCCGGGACTTCCGATTCGGTGCCAAAGGCGCGGGCGACGTCACCCTGCTGCAGCGACTCGGCCGCCGCTTCGGTTTCGACGTGCGGCTGGTCGACGACGTCAAACCCGACGAGGTCACCAGGGTCTCCTCCTCCGTGGTTCGCGGGCTGCTCCTGGCGGGCGAAACGCAGGCCGCCGCCGAGCTGCTCGGGCACGTTCACTCCGTACGCGGAGTCGTCGTTCACGGTGCCGCCCGCGGCCGCGAGCTGGGCTTCCCCACCGCGAACCTGTCGCCCGACTCCGAGGGGCTCGTGCCGGCCGACGGCGTCTACGCGGGCTGGCTGACGGATGACGGCACCCGGTACCCGGCGGCGATTTCGGTGGGCAACAACCCGACCTTCGACGGCGTGGCCCAGAAGCAGGTCGAGGCCTACGTGCTCGACCGCGACATCGACCTGTACGGCCATGTGGTGGAGGTGGCATTCGAAGAACGCATCCGCGGCATGGTCGCCTTCACCGGCATCGAGCCGCTGATCGCACAAATGCGCGACGACGTGGACCGCGTCCGAGCCCTCCTCGTCTGACCCCCGCCTCTTCCCCCTTCCCGCTCCCCGCGAAACCGCAGTCGTGCGCGTTATTCTCGACGTTTAGCGCGCACTACTGCGGTTTCGCGGGAGGGGGAGAGGCGGCGGGAGGGGGAGAGGCGGCGGGAGGGGGAGAGGCGGCGGGAGGGGGAGAGGCGGGGAGGGGGCCTCGATTGAAGAGGAACAGCACGATCTCCTCGGCCGTGCCGGGGAGGGCCGGGCCGCGGCCGACGCTCCAGTCGGCATCCGTGGCCACAAGGGTGCGGCCGTGCAGGACGGCCTTGATCCCGGTGGGTGCGATCAGGCTCCGCCGGAGGGCGACGGCGCCGGAGGCGGTCGGTGCGAGCATCAGGCTGAGCCCGAGCGGGCGGGCGATGTCGTAGCCGTGCACGACGGCCTCGGTGAGTTCGATGATGCCGCAGCGCCCGCGGCCGGCGGCCTTGTCCGCCGCAATCTGCCGGATCCGGGCGACCAGGTCCGCCGGCGCCGCCTCGGCCGCCGCCCGACTCACCACGTCGATTGCCCGGTTCGGATTGACGAAGTGGCCGAGGTAGGCGCGGGCCGCGGTGTGCACGAGGTCGCGGCTGGAACTGCCCAGGCGCCAGACGATGTGGCCGGCGACATCCCTCACCCGCCATTCCGCGCAGAGGCTCGGCGCCTCCCACTGCTCGGCCGCGAGCCCGTCGAGCAGGTCCGCGGTCGCTGTGAGCGTGGCAGTGAGGTGACCGCTCCAGTTGGAGTTCGCGCCGGACTCGTCGCCGGCCGGGCGTCGGCTGAGCGGGAGGTACTTCGCGAGGTCTGCCATGGGTCCAGCCTAGGCGCGGGAAACCGGGCGGGGGAGGGCGTCCGGGTCCCTAGACTTGTCCGGTGACCGAAACCCGAGCCCGAAGCCTGTGGGCCGGTCGCACGCTGGCCCTGCTGGGCATCCTGCTCGTGGCCGCGAATCTGCGCACGGCCGTCGCCGCGCTCTCGCCGATCATCACCCGGATCGACGTCGACATCCCCCTCGAAGCCCTGGCCATCGGTGTCGTCGGCATGCTGCCGCCGGTGTGTTTCGCCCTGTTCGGCATCTTCACCCCGATGTTCACGAAGCGCCACGGACTCGAGACCGTGCTCGCGCTCTCGCTCGTCGCCCTGCTGGTCGGCCACCTGGCGCGGGGCCTGTCCGGCTCGCTGGCCGTGCTGCTGCTGGGCAGCGTGGTCACCTTCGCCGGCCTGGGCGTCGGCAACGTGCTGTTGCCGCCCCTGGTGAAGAAGTACTTCCCGGATCGGGTCGGCCTGGTGACGTCGTTGTACGTCACGGTCATCTCGTTCAGCACGCTGGTGCCCCCGCTCGTTGCGGTCCCGGTGGCGGATGCCGCCGGCTGGCGCGTCTCGCTGGCCATGTGGAGCGTCCTCGCCCTGATCGCCCTCGTCCCGTGGATCACGATGCTCGTGCGCCACCGCACCCGGAGCGTGCCGACCCCTGTTGTCGAGGAAGCAGAACCGGCCCTCCTCGGCCGGATTCGGCACTCGAGCGTGGCCTGGGCGATCGCCGCCGTCTTCGCCGTCTCGTCCCTCAACGCCTACTCAATGTTCGCCTGGCTGCCCCAGCTGCTCGTCGACCGGTCGCTTGTGACGGAGAGGGAGGCGGGCACCCTGCTGTCCCTGTTCGCGGCCATGGGCATCCCGTGCGCGGTGATCATCCCCGTGCTCACCGCGCGGATGAAGAACGTCGGCCTGATCGTGTACGCCGGCGCGTTCTGTTTTGTGATCGGATACCTCGGCCTGATCTTCGCGCCCGCGCCGCTGACCTGGCTCTGGGTGTCGGCGACGGGCCTCGGCCAGCTGCTCTTCCCTCTCGCGCTCGTGCTGATCAATCTCCGTACCCGCACGCACGAGGGCGCCGTCGCGATGAGCGGCTTCGTGCAGGGAGTCGGTTACACGCTCGGCGCGTTCGGCCCGCTGGTGGTCGGGGTGCTGCACGAGCTGACCGGCGACTGGCTGGCGCCGCTGATCTTCCTCACGGCCACTGCGCTCGCGGTGACCGTCGCCGGCGCGGTCATCGCGCGGCCGCACATGCTCGAGGACGACCTGAACCGGGCCCGCACTCCGGACTAGGGGACCAGTTCGGCGCGGTGGATGAGCGCAGCGGCGCCGATCAGCGGCCCGTCGGCGGTCAGGGCGGAATGCACGACCCTCACCTTCGTCGCGAAGGCGAACTCGGTGCGTTCGGCGATCGCCTCGCGGATGGCGTCGAACAGCTCGGGTGCCACATGGGAGAACCCCCCGCCGATCGCGACGAGGTCCAGGTCGACCAGGTTGGTGGCCGAGGCGATCGCCTGGCCGATGGCACCGCCGCTCCGCCGTACGGCGCGCTCCGCGATCTCGTCGCCGGCCGCGTAGGCGGCAGCGAGGTCCTCGCCGGTTCGGCCGGACCAGCCCTGGGCCCTGGCCCAGGCGACGGTCCGCGGTCCGGATGCGATCGCCTCGAGGCAACCGCGTCCGCCGCAGGCGCACGGGTCGTCGAACCCGCCGACCTCGACGTGGCCGATGTGGCCGGCATTGCCGGTCGCGCCCGACACCGTCCGGCCGTCCAGGATGAGGCCGCCGCCCACCCCGGTGGAGACGACCATGCCCATCAGGTTGCCGACGCCCTGGCCGGCGCCGAGCCAGTGCTCGGCGAGCGTGATGCAGAGGCCGTCCAGCCGCAGCCGCACCGGGACATCCGGGACGAGCCCCAGCACCAGGTCGCGCAGCGGGAACTCGCGCCAGGCCGGGAGGTTGAGCGGGGAGACCGATCCCGAGGCGACCGTGATCGGGCCGGCGGAGCCGATTCCCACGCCGACGAGGGTCGCCCCGGCCGGCAGGCCGGCCAGCGCCAGGGTGACGGCTGACGTGACGCTGCGCGCGAGCTCCTCGCTGGTGGCGGTCGGTCCGGTGGGGGAGCGGTGCCGGCTCCCCGGGAGCAGGTTCCCCCGGTGATCGACGAGGACGGCTTCGACCTTGGTTCCGCCGAGATCCACGGCGAGAACGGCTCTGATCGGCCCGGTACTTGAGGTCATGCTCCGAGCCTAGGGCGTGACCGGGCAGCCCCTCCTGCTCATATGAGCAATATGCCCCACAGCTGTTGTTCGGATGCTCCGTGACTCCTAGGCTGGGGGACGACGCGAATGGAGAGTGCCCCGGGTGATCAATACCGACGAGTTGATGTCCATTCGTGCCGCCGAGCTCTACTACGAAGAGAACAAGACGCAGGATGAGATCGGATCGATCCTGCGCCTCACCCGCTGGAAGGTCGGCCGGCTCCTCGCCCAGGCGAAGGCGAGCGGATTCATCCGGATCGAGATCGTGCATCCGCGCGCCCGGCGGCTTCCCGTCGAACGCCGCCTCCGCGAGTCGACCGGCCTGACGGACGCCATCGTCGTGTCGTCGGTCGGCGTGGCCAACGACGAGGAACTCCAGTCCCGCACCGCGCAGGCGGCTGCCGACTACCTCACCGGACTCCGCCCGATCCCGCGCACCCTGGGCATCAGCTGGGGCCGCACCCTCCACGACGTGTCGCTGCACCTCAAGCACGGCTGGGCCCCCGGGGTCGACGTCGTGCAGATCAACGGCGGCGTCAGCCTGAACAAACGTGCGGGCACCGCCGCGACGACCGCGGTCACCATCGCCCACAAGGCATTCGGCGCGGCGACCCTGCTGCCGAGTCCGGCCATCCTGGAACGGCTGGAAACGAAGCAGGCGATCGAATCGGACCGCGCCGTGGCCGCCGTCCTCGAACAGGCGGCCGGGGCATCCGCATACCTCTACAGCGCGGGCCAGGCCGACGCCCATTCCGCGCTCGTCGACAGCGGCTACCTGGGCCCGGACGAGGTGGCGGAGCTCGTGCGCAGGGGGGCTGTGGGCGACATCGTCGGCCGCTACATCGACAAGAACGGCGACATCGTCGACCCCGAGCTCGACGAACGCACGCTCGGCATCCAGCTTGAACAACTGCGGCGGGCGACCCTCGCCATAGCCGTGATCTCCGGCGGCGCCAAGCACGCCGTCGCCCGCGCGATCGTCGGCAGCGGGCTCTGCACCGTGCTGGTCACCGACGAAGACACCGCCCGGGCCCTGCTCGGCGACGACGTATGACACACACCAACCGCAAGGACAACTCATGACTAGCAGTCAACTGGCCGCACGCCTGGCCCCCCGCGACCGCACCCTGGCTCTGCTGGGCGGTGAGGCCACCGACGCGAACCTGCGCCGCTACCTGCACGGCATCCCCGGGATCGACGCCGTCGGCCTCGAACAGCGCGCGGCCGACCTCGGCAGCCGTTCGATCAAGACCACCTCGAAGAAGTTGGCGCTCGACACGACCATCGGGCTGATCGACCTCACCACCCTCGAGGGTGCCGACACCCGAGGCAAGGTGCGTTCCCTCGTGGGCAAGGCCCTCACCCCGGATGCCGGCGACCCGGACTGCCCGCGAGTGGCCGCGGTCTGCGTGTACGGCGACATGGTCCCGCACGCCGTCGAAGCCCTCGGCTCCGCCCACGCGGCAGGCACCGGTAACGGCATCGCCGTCGCCGCCGTCGCCACGGCCTTCCCGAGCGGGCGTGCGTCGCTCGCCGTCAAGCTGGCCGATACCGCCGACGCGGTCGCGGCCGGTGCCGACGAAATCGACATGGTGATCGACCGGGGGGCGTTCCTCTCCGGCCACTATGGGCGCGTCTTCGACGAGATCGTCGCCGTCAAGGAGGCCTGCCGGCGGCAAGACGGAAGCCACGCGCACCTCAAGGTGATCCTGGAGACCGGCGAACTCAACACCTACGACAACGTGCGCAGGGCGTCCTGGCTCGCCATCCTCGCCGGCGGCGACTTCATCAAGACCTCGACCGGCAAGGTGGCGCCCGCGGCAACCCTCCCGGTGACCCTGTCGATGCTCGAGGTGGCGCGCGACTGGCACCGCCTGACCGGCGAGAAGATCGGCGTCAAGCCGGCCGGCGGCATCCGCACCTCCAAGGACGCGATCAAGTACCTCGTGACCGTCGCCGAGACCGTGGGCGAGGAGTGGCTCCAGCCGCACCTGTTCCGCTTCGGCGCGTCCAGCCTGCTCAACGACGTGCTGCTGCAGCGCCAGAAGATGACGACCGGGCACTACTCCGGCCCCGACTACGTGACGATCGATTAGGACATCCCATGAACTTCCTTGATTACGCTCCGGCCCCGGAGTCGCAGGCGATCCTGAACCTCCGTTCGGACTACGGCCTGTTCATCGACGGCGAATTCGTCGCCGGACGAGGCACACCCTTCCAGACCATCAACCCGGCCACCGAGAAGCAGATCGCGATGATCGCCAACGCCAATGCGGCGGATGTCGACGCCGCCGTGGCCGCAGCACGCCGCGCCTACACCGGTGCCTGGTCCCGCCTCTCCGGCAGCGACCGCGGAAAGTACCTGTTCCGCATCGCCCGACTCGTGCAGGAACGGGCCCGTGAACTGGCCGTGGCCGAGAGCCTCGACAACGGCAAGCCGATCAAGGAGAGCCGCGACGTCGACGTTCCCCTCGTCGCAGCCTGGTTCTTCTACTACGCCGGCTGGGCCGACAAGCTCGATCACGCCGGGCTCGGCCCGAACCCGGCCTCGCTCGGCGTCGCCGCCCAGGTCATCCCGTGGAACTTCCCCCTGCTCATGCTGGCGTGGAAGATCGCGCCGGCGCTCGCCGCGGGCAACACGGTCGTGCTGAAGCCCGCCGAGACGACCTCGCTGACCGCCCTGCTCTTTGCCGAGATCCTGCAGCAGGCCGACCTGCCGCCCGGGGTGGTCAACATCATCACCGGCGCTGGCGACACCGGGCAGGCGCTCGTCAACCACCCGGATGTCAACAAGGTCGCCTTCACCGGCTCGACCGCGGTCGGCCGGGCGATCGCCCGCTCCGTCGCGGGCACCGACAAGAAGCTCACCCTCGAGCTCGGCGGCAAGGCCGCGAACATCGTCTTCGACGACGCGCCGATCGACCAGGCCATCGAGGGCGTCGTCAACGGCATCTTCTTCAACCAGGGCCACGTCTGCTGCGCCGGCAGCCGGCTCCTGGTGCAGGAGAGCATCCACGACGAGGTCATCGACCGGCTCAAGGACCGCATCTCCACCCTCCGCCTCGGCGACCCGCTCGACAAGAACACCGACATCGGTGCGATCAACAGCGCCGACCAGCTTCGGCGCATCACCGAGCTCACCGCCATGGGGGAGCAGGAAGGCGCCGAGCGCTGGAGCGCCGACTGCGCCATCCCGGAGAACGGCTTCTGGTTCGCGCCGACGATCTTCACCAACGTGTCGACCAGCCACCGCATCGCCCGCGACGAGATCTTCGGACCCGTGCTCTCGGTGCTGACCTTCCGCACACCCGCCGAGGCCATCGCGAAGGCGAACAACACCCCCTACGGCCTCTCCGCCGGCATCTGGAGCGACAAGGGCAGCCGCATCCTGGCCGTCGCCGACAAGCTGCGCGCCGGCGTCATCTGGGCGAACACCTTCAACCGGTTCGACCCGGCCAGTCCCTTCGGCGGCTACAAGGAATCCGGGTACGGACGCGAGGGAGGCCGCCCGGGCCTGGCCGCGTACCTCAAGCCGGCGCCGTACCTCAAGCCGGCACCGAGCCGTCCGCGTTCGGGCACCGCTCCTGCCGCCTCTGCCGCTCCTGCCGCCTCTGCCGCTCCCGCAGCCCCCGCCGTTTCCGCTCGAAAGAAGGCCGCCAAGTGACCCGCCTCGCCATCCCCAAGACCTACAAGCTCTACATCGGCGGCAAGTTCCCGCGCAGTGAGTCCGGCCGCGTGTACGAGATCCTCGCGAAGAAGGGCGACTTCCTCGCCAACGCGGCGAAGGCCTCCCGCAAGGATGCCCGCGAGGCCGTCGTGGCGGCCCGGGCGGCAGTGGGCGGCTGGGCCGGCGCAACCGCCTACAACCGCGGCCAGGTGCTGTACCGGATCGCGGAGCTGCTCGAGGGGCGTCGCGCGCAGTTCGTCGACGAGATCGTGCAGACGGAGGGCGTGAGCGTCGCGGCGGCATCCGCCCAGGTCGACGAGGCCATCGACCGCTGGGTCTGGTACGCCGGCTGGGCCGACAAGTACGTGCAGGTTGCCGGCAACGCGAACCCGGTTTCCGGACCCTTCTTCAACATTTCGGTTCCCGAGCCCACGGGTATCGTGGCGATCGTCGCCCCGCAGGCCGGTGGCTCGCTGCTCGGCCTCGTCAGCGTCGTCGCCCCGGCACTGGTGGCCGGAAACACCGTCGTGGTCATCGCCAACGAAACCATGCCGCTGTCGGCGATCAGCCTGAGCGAGGTGCTCGCGACCAGCGACGTGCCCGGCGGGGTGGTGAACATCCTGACCGGTTCGCCCGCCGAGATCGCGCCCTGGCTGGCCAGCCACGCGGATGTCAACGCGCTCGACCTCGTCGGGGCCGGAGCCATCGACTGGGTCGACCTGCAGATCGCGGCCGCCGAGACGCTCAAGCGCGTGCTCCCACCGGAGAACGGCCCGGATGCGGCGACCCCGTCGATCGACCGGATCGTCGCGTTCACCGAGACGAAGACCGTGTGGCACACGAAGGGCCTGATCTAACCCGACCCGATCCACCCGGTGCCGCACCGGGCGGGGTGCACCTAGTCGGTGACCCGCCCGGCCTGGGCGCCGCCGAGGGCCCTGCTCTTGATGGCTTCGAATTCGCCGACGCTGATGGTGCCGGAATCCAGGACGAAGAGCATGAGGATGAGCCACCCGGCTTTCCCGCATCCGCTCATTTCGCGATCCCGGAAGACGTCGGTGATGACCGCGAACAGGACGTACAGGTAGCTGACGAGCACCATCGTCCAGAAGAAGAACCCAACGAAATCCCATAAACTCGCCCAAAAATCCATGGACGTTGCCACACAAAATACTACCGGAGGATCAGGCGCGACACCTAGACTGCCGCAATGACTTCACGACGCGTCCTGGTCACCGGAGCCACGGGTTACATCGGCGGCCGGTTGGTGCCCCTGCTGCTCGAGGTGGGTTTCAACGTGCGCGTACTCGTGCGTTCGCCGCAGAAGCTGACGGATGTCCCCTGGGCCGGCCAGGTCGAGATCGTCCGGGGCGACCTGGCGGACCCCGGATCGCTGCGGGAAGCCTGCGCCGACGTTGACGTGCTGTACTACCTCGTGCATTCCATGGGCGCCCGCGGGGACTTCGAGGCAACGGAGCGCACGGCCGCGGAGAACGTCGCGGCAGCCGCGGCAGCCGCCGGCGTCTCCCGGATCGTCTACCTGGGCGGGCTCCACCCCGATACCGACACGCTCTCCCCGCACCTCCGGTCGCGCGCGGAAGTGGGCAGGATCCTGCTGGCCTCGGGCGTGCCGACGGCAGCGTTGCAAGCCGGCGTGGTGATCGGATCCGGCTCGACGTCATTCGAAATGATCCGCCACCTCACCGACGTGCTGCCCTACATGCCGGCGCCCAAATGGGTGCGCAACCGCATCCAGCCGATCGCCGTGCGTGACGTGCTCTACTACCTCGTGGCCGCCGCCGGCCTCCCGGCCGACGTCAACCGCACCTTCGACATCGGCGGCCCCGATGTGCTCCGGTACGGCCAGATGATGAACGGCTACGCGCTGGAGGCCGGTCTCAGGCAGCGCCCGATCGCGGCCCTCCCCGTGCTCACGCCCTGGCTGGCATCCCAGTGGGTCAACCTGGTCACGCCCATCCCGCGCAACCTCGCCATCCCGATCATCGCGTCGCTCCAATACGACTGCGTGGTGCATGAGCGGGACATCGACACGTACATCCCCCGGCCCGAGGGGGGCCTGACCGGGTATCGGCGCGCCGTGCGGCTCGCCCTGGGCCGGATGCGCGACGGCGAGGTCGAAACGAGCTGGCGGAATGCGTCGATCGAGGGCGCGTCGAGCAACCCGCTGCCCAGCGACCCGGACTGGGCCGGACACCTCGTGTACACCGACCTGCGCCAGAAGCGCACGCGGGCGAAGCCGGAGGCCCTGTGGCGGGTGATCGAGGGCATCGGCGGGGAGAACGGCTGGTATTCGTTCCCGCTCGCCTGGGCCGTCCGAGGCTGGATGGACAAGGTTGTCGGCGGAGTGGGGCTCCGCCGCGGTCGCCGCGATCCGGACCGCCTGCACACCGGCGACGCGCTCGACTTCTGGCGGGTGGAACGCATCGACCGCGGCCGCTTCCTGCGCCTGCGAGCGGAGATGCGGGTGCCCGGCCGCGCGTGGCTCGAGCTGAGCGTCGAACCCACGGATGACGGCGGGGCGCTCTACCGGCAGCGCGCCATCTTCTTCCCCCGAGGCCTCGGCGGCCGGCTGTACTGGTGGTCGATCCTCCCATTCCACGGCATCATCTTCAGCGGCATGGCCAACCGGATCACCGAAGAGGCCGCCGCAGAGGAGCCAGGCCCGGCAGAAGTCACCCCCGAGCTGGGGCAGCGTCGTAGGTAACGGAACGATAACGGGTCGCGGTAGAGTGACCGGACTGTCCACCGCAGCGTGGCGCCGGGCAGCCAGAGAGGCTCTACCCTGCAATGAGCGCATTGAGGTCCGTCCGCGGCATGTCCCTCCTGTTCGCGATCCCGGCGACGGCCCTCGTGGTCCTCGTGCTCGTGCTCGGTCCGCTCACCCAGCGGGTCGAGGCCGTCGACGTTTTCGGAACGCTGCGAGCGCCGGGTGAAGGCGCCTTCGTGGCCGGCCACCGCGGCGACGGGTCCGCGGCGCCGGAGAACACCATGCCCGCCTTCGACCTGGCGCTCAGCGGACCCATCGAGTTCGTCGAGACCGACGTGCAACTGAGCAGCGACGGCGTGCCCGTCCTCTTCCACGACGTCACACTGGACCGAACGACCGACGGTCACGGAAGCGTCTCCGACCACACCGCGGCCGAGCTCGCGAGGCTCGACGCGGGCGCCTGGTACGGCAAGTCCTATGCCGGCACCCGGATCCCCACCCTCGACGCGTTCCTCGCCCGCGTGGCGGAATCGGACAAGAAGGCGTTGGTCGAGCTGAAGTTCGGCTGGACGGTGGAGCAGGTGCGCACGGTCACCACCCTGATCGACCGCCATGACGTTCGGTCGAGGGTCGTGCTGCAGAGCTTCAGCCTCGACACCCTGGCCAATCTCCAACTCACGGCGCCGCGCTACCCGCGGATCATGCTGGTGCGGGAGCTCCCCGGCGACCCTGTGCCGATGGCCCGCCAGTTCGGTGTCATCGCGCTCGCGACCACGGCGGCCGCGGTCCAGAATGCGCCGGATGCCGTGCGGCTGCTGCACGAGGCGGGGCTCGGCGTGATCTGCTACACGCTCAATTCCCGGGACGTGTGGAGCGAAGTGCGGGACCACGGGGTCGACGGGATCATCACGGACACGCCCGGCGACCTCGAGTCGTGGCTGGCCGGCACGGGACCCGGGACCGGGCGCGCGGCCGGTTCCGCAACCTAGCATCGGCTGGGAGTGCTAGCCACCCCGCCCCGTTGGGGGCATGATGGAGATGGTTTGAGGGAGGCCTGCATGTCGGGATCGATAGTTTTTCTCGGGGACGGACTTACAGCGGCTGGCCGCTGGGAGGAATGGCTTCCGACGTTCGAGGTGCAGAATCTCGGTGTCGGCGGGGACACCACCGACGAGGCCATTGCCCGGCTGGATTCCGTCGCCTCGATGGAACCGGACGCCGTCGTGCTGCTGATCGGCACCAACGATCTGGGCTGGCGCCGGTCGGACGAGTATGTCGTCCGCAACATCGAGACCATCCTCGTGACCCTCCGCAAGCGCCTCCCGCATACCCGGCTCCTCGTGCAGTCCGTGCTGCCGCGCGAGCGTGAATTCGCGACCACCATCCGGTCGATCAACCGCCACCTCCGCCAATTCGCGCCCACCCAGCACGCGCAGTACCTGGACCTCTGGCCGGCGATGGCCGAGCCCGACGGCGAACTGTCTGCCGCGTTCACCAACGACCGGCTCCACGTCAATGACGAAGGCTACGCGGCGTGGGTCGTCGAACTCGGCCCGGCGCTCGAGACGCTCTTCCTGCACGCACCGACCACAACGGCCATACCGATCCAGCACGCCTGATCGTCGGTAAGGTGGGCGCATGCGTCGAGTAGCCTTGCTCCTGGTGGCGCTGTTCGGCGCCCTCGCGCTCGTTGTCGGGTCGATGGGCGGCGCGGCCGCGGCATCCACAGCGCGGGTTTCCGTCATCGGCGCGGTGCACCAGGGCACCGAGGACTTCACGTTCGACTCCTGGCACTCGGACTTCCGGCTCGGCCTCTCCGCCGACGGGCGCTCGACGCTGACCACAACCGAGGCGATCGTGGCCAGGTTTCCCGACGCCGACCAGAACCGGGGCATCCGTCGCGCCATCCCGACCCACTACGACGGGCATCCGACCGACCTGACGGTCGAGAGCGTCACCGACGGCACCGGTGCGCCGCGCGACTACGAGACCGAAACGAGCGACGACGGCCGGTTCCTGATGGTCACGATCGCGGCCGACGACTTCGTTCACGGCGCCCAGACGTACACGATCAGGTATCGCCAAACCAACGTGACGCTGTTCCCAAGCAACGCCGACGACGAGGAGTTCTACTGGGAGGTGAACGGCTCCGGGTGGGCCCAACCGTTCGGAGAGGTGAGCGCGACGCTGCACGTGGCCCCCGAACTCGTCCCGAAGCTCACCGGGGCCACCAGCTGCTACCAGGGCGCCAGTGCTTCCGGCGAGTCCTGCGCCACGCTCACCAGCGAGGCGGACGGCGACCGTTGGCGGATCGACGTAAGTGCCGGCAGCCTCGGGCCGCAGGAGGGCCTGACCCTGGCGGTCGGCTTCCAGGCCGGGACCTTCCTGCCCAGGGACGGCTCGTTCACCGCTAGCCCGTTCCCCGGCATCGGGCTCGGGGCTGCCCTGCTCGGCCTGGCCGCGATGGTCGTGGCCGGGATCGCCCGCCTGGGCCGGTGGCGCAGCCAGCCGGGGAGGCCGACGGTTATCGCCGAGTACCTGCCACCGAAGGGCGTCAACCTGCTCGAGGCGGCGGACGTGGCGCGGGCCACCACCAAGGCCATGGCCGCCCAGTTCCTCAGCTTCGCTGTCCGCGGTAACGTGCGCGTGCTCGAGGTGGAGGGCAAGAAGCATTACCAGCTCGAATTAGAGCACGCCGACCAGGTCGACGAGGCCGAGCGCAGCATCCTCGCCAGGCTCTTCCCCGGGCTGCAACAGGGCACCCGCCGTGACCTCAAGGCGAGGGACGCGAAGCTCTCGCTCGCCCTGCAGCGCGAGCTGCGGGCATCCCGCAAACGGATGCTCACCGCGGGTCTGCGGCAGAAGAAGGGCGGCGCCCTGCGCGTCTGGCTCATCGCCCTCGCCGTGGTCTCCGGCATCGTGAGCATCGGCGCGAGCGCCGTCGCGATCGGCAGCGAGATCGGGGGAGCCTGGCCGATCCTGGTCCTCATCCTGGGCGCGGCGTTCTCCGGCGGCATCCTCGCCCTGACGGCCAGCGTCCGCCCGCTCACCGCCGCGGGGGCGGAGCTCCGCGACTACCTCAAGGGCGTGAAGGTGTACATCGCGCTCGCCGATGCCGACCGGCTTCGGGTGCTGCAGAGCCCGGAGGGCGCCCTGCGCTCGCCGTACCGGCCCGACCAGGCGGCGCTGCCGACCGACGCCGGCGCCGGGGGAACGCCGCAGGTCCTGAAACTCTACGAACGACTCCTGCCCTTCGCCGTGCTGTTCGGCCAGGAGAAGCAGTGGTCGCGGGTCCTGGGAGAGTACTACGAGGCCGGCGGAACCCAGCCCGGCTGGTACAGCGGACCAGGCGGATTCAACGCCGGCTATTTCGCGGCCGGTATCAGCTCGTTCGCCAGCACCACCTCGGCCAGCTGGTCGGGCAGCTCGTCGAGTTCCGGCTCCGGCGGCGGGGGTTCGGTCGGCGGCGGGGGCGGCGGCGGAGGCGGCGGAGGAGTCTGACCCGCGCGCGTGCCGGTGCTCGGGCACCGCCGCGTGGGCGTACACTGAAGGCGCGCCTGAAGGACCCGGTCACCGTCTCGACCGTGCACCTGCATCACAACCGCAGTTGCACGATGCTCGCCTCAGGGTTCGGCGCATCGATCGCACCGGCATCCGCGGATGCCGCGACACGACGAGCGAGTGCTTCCGCACTCGCTCTGAAGTGAAGTGGAGAAGCATGGCTAACACCCGCCACCAGGCCTCAGGCTCGGCCAGCCGAGGCAGCGCCCCCAGCAGGGGCAGCCGCCAGCGGCCCAGGTCCCGCGACGACGATGCCCCGATCATCCCGATTCTCGCGCGCAAGGTGCGCGAAGTGGAGGCGAAGGCGCAGGCCGGCGGCAAGCTGGGCCCCACCAACCGCACCAAGTACCAGGTCATCGCGCTGCTGATGCGCGAGGAACGCGCCAGGGTCAAGGGCGACTCTGAACTCGGCGACGTGAACCGGGCCGAACTGCTCAAGCGGCTGGACGGCATCGCCCAGATTCTGGCCAGGACGGCCGCCAGGGACACCAGCCTGATCACCCTGCTGGAACCGGACGCCGGGGTCTCCACCGTCGCCCAGCGTTTCCGCCGCGACTGGCTGCTGGAATCCGGCGCCGAGCTGAGCCCCGACGAACTCATCATCACCCGCGAGGCGGAGGCCAAACCGGAACTGCCGCAGAACCAGGTCGTTCCGAAGTCGGTCAAGGCCAGGCAGCTTGCGAATCCCTTTCTCGCCCCCGATTTCAGCGCGGCGCAGGCGCGCCCCGTCGTTACCGTTCGCCGGCTGGCCAACTGGGAACTGCTCGGCCCGCTGTTCAAATCGTTCGAGTACGGCTCCGGCGGACAGGCTGCCACCATGGCGCTGCCCGAGGCGCCCCGGCTCGACCGGCTGTCCCCGCGGGGCATGGAACTCATGCACCACCAGGCCAGGTTCATCGAAAGCGCGCGCCTCGGCCACCGCAGCTACCTGCTCGCCGACGAGCCGGGCCTCGGCAAGACCGCGCAGAGCCTGCTGGCCGCATCCGTCGCCGGCGCCTACCCGCTGCTGGCCGTCGTGCCGAACGTCGTCAAGATGAACTGGGCTCGCGAGGTCGAGCTGTGGACCCCGCACCGCCGGGCCACCGTCATCCACGGTGACGGCGACACCCTGGACGCCTTCGCCGACGTCGTCATCGTCAACTACGACGTGCTCGACCGGCACCGCACCTGGCTCGGCACCCTCGGTTTCAAGGGCATGGTCGTTGACGAGGCGCACTTCATCAAGAACCTGCAGTCGCAGCGGTCCAAGCACGTGCTGGCGCTGGCCGAGCAGATCCGGCGGCGCACGCCCGGCGGCAATCCGCTGCTGATGGCCCTCACCGGCACGCCGCTGATCAACGACGTCGATGACTTCCGGGCGATCTGGCAGTTCCTCGGCTGGATCGACGGAGACAAGCCGGCGCCGGCCCTGATGGCGAAGCTCGAAGAAATCGGCCTGACACCGGCCGATTTCGGCTTCTACGCCGAGGCCCGCAAGGCCGTCATCGACATGGGCATCGTGCGACGGCGCAAGGTGGATGTCGCAGCCGACCTGCCGGCCAAGCGCATCGCCGACCTCCCGGTCGAGCTCGATGACGACCTGGGACGCTCCATCCGCCAGGCCGAGCGGGAACTGGCCGCACGCCTCGTCACCC
The DNA here is from genome assembly GCF_004403225.1 of Cryobacterium sp. Sr8. Taxonomy (NCBI): domain Bacteria; kingdom Bacillati; phylum Actinomycetota; class Actinomycetes; order Micrococcales; family Microbacteriaceae; genus Cryobacterium; species Cryobacterium sp. Sr8. The sequence goes on from NZ_SOHO01000070.1 coordinate 339,212, forward strand.
GGTACAACGCACTCGTGGCGGCCAGGCACCCGGGGACGGCGCCGGCGGACCTCGACGACGAACAACGCACCGCCTACATCCGGGCCGTCGCCAACGCCGAACTCGAAGAGTCCAAGGGCCAGACGACCGGCGAGAACGTCTTCACCATGGTACGCAAGATCGGCCAGGCGAAGGCCGGCCTGGCGGCGGACTACGCCGCCCAGCTGGCGCACTCCGTCGGCAAGGTCGTCTTCTTCGCCAAGCACATCGACGTGATGGATGCCGCGGAGAAGATCTTCGCCAAGCGCGACCTCCGCACGGTGTCCCTGCGCGGAGACCAGACCGCGGTGGCACGCCAGGCCGCCATCGACGCGTTCAACAATGACCCGGATGTCGCGGTCGCGGTCTGTTCGCTCACCGCGGCCGGCGTCGGCGTCAACCTGCAGGCCGCGTCGAACGTGGTCCTGGCCGAACTCAGTTGGACCGCCGCCGAGCAGACCCAGGCGATCGACCGGGTGCACCGCATCGGCCAGGACGAGCCCGTCACCGCGTGGCGGATCATCGCCGCGCACACCATCGACGCCCGCATCGCCGAGCTCATCGGGAGCAAGCAGGGCCTCGCCGCCCGGGCGCTCGACGGCTCGGAGGAGGAGATCTCCTCGGCCGACTCCGTGCAGGCCAGCGCGCTCATCTATCTGCTCGGTCAGGCGCTCGACGGCGAAATATAGGGTTCCTGATTTGAATCCGGTCGCCCGGAGGCAGCATGATATGTAGGCGGTGACTGGCGCCGACATGAATTCGTGTGCATGAAGGAGCGGCCCAATGAAGATCGGTATCCTCACCAGCGGTGGTGACTGCCCGGGCTTGAATGCGGTGATCCGCGGTGCGGTGCTCAAGGGCGTGCGCGTGCACGATGCCGAGTTCGTCGGCATCCGCAACGGCTGGCGCGGCCTCGTCGAGGGCGAGTTCATGAAACTCGACCGGCACAGCGTGCGGGGCCTCTCCCGCCAGGGCGGGACGATCCTCGGCAGCTCACGAACGAACCCGTTCGAGGGCGAGAACGGCGGGCCGGAGAACATCCAGAGGATGCTCGACGCCGAAGGCATCGATGCGGTCATCGCGATCGGCGGCGAGGGAACCCTCACCGCGGCGCGCCGCCTGACGGATGCCGGGCTGAAGATCGTGGGCGTGCCCAAGACCATCGACAACGACCTGGCCGCCACGGACTACTCGTTCGGCTTCGACACGGCCGTGGAGATCGCCACCGAGGCCATCGACCGTCTCCGCACCACCGCGGAGTCGCATGGCCGCTGCATGGTCGTCGAGGTCATGGGACGCCACGTCGGGTGGATCGCCCTGCACTCGGGCATGGCCGGGGGCGCGCACGCGATCCTCATCCCCGAACAGCCCAAGACCATCGAGCAGATCTGCGGGTGGGTGGAGCACGTCCGCGACCGCGGCCGAGCGCCCCTGATCGTCGTCTCCGAGGGCTTCCTGCTCGCCGGGATGGAGGAGGCGCACTCGACCAAGGGCCTGGACGCCTTCAACCGCCCGCGTCTCGGCGGCATCGGGGAAATCATCGCCCCGATGATCGAGGAACGCACCGGAGTGGAGTCGAGGGCCACCGTGCTCGGCCACACCCAGCGTGGCGGCGCCCCGTCGGCCTACGACCGGGTGCTCGCCACCCGCCTCGGCCTCGCGGCCGTCGACGCGATCTACGCCGGCCAGTGGGGCTCGATGGTCTCGCTCAAGGGCACGGACATCGAGATCGTCAGCATCGCGGACGCGACCATCGGCCTGAAGACCGTTCCCGACGCGCGCTACGACGAGGCCGCAGTCCTCTTCGGCTGACCCCTGCCCGACCAACCCTCATGCCGCGAAACCGCACTTGTGCGCGTTATGACCGCCGTTTAGCGCGCACAACTGAGGTTTCGCGGGAAGGGGAGAGGGGGCTTCAGGCGAGTTTGGTTTGGATGTGGGCGAGCGAGGGGTTCGTCGCGGCGGTTCCGTCGGGGAAGATCACCGTCGGCACCGTGCGGTTGCCCCCATTGAGGCTCATCACCAGCTCGGACGTGCCGTCGACTTGCTCGACGTTGACCTCGGTGTAGCCGATCCCGGCCCGGTCGAGTTGCGATTTCAGGCGCGAGCAGTAGCCGCACCAGGTCGTCGTAAACATGGTGATCATTCCGGAGGCGGGCACAAAGTCCATCCCCGAAGCCTAGCCGGGCGCCGCTGGGAGCTTGCCCGCCACTACGATTGGCTCCATGAACTTGCCCCAGGTGTGCGTGTGCTACCTCACGCGACGCTCTCCGGACGGTACGCAGCAGGTGCTGCTCGGGCGCAAGAAGAAGGGCCTCGGCATCGGCAACATCGTCGGTCTGGGCGGCAAACTCGAGCCGGGCGAATCGGCGCTGGATGCCGCCGTCCGCGAGGTCGAGGAGGAATCCGGCCTGGTCGTCACGACCGCGGCCCTCGTTCCGCTCGGCGTGCTGACCTACCTGTTCCCGCACCGGGAATCGTGGAGCCAGGAATCGAACGTGTTCGTCTGCACGGAATGGACCGGCACCCCGCGGGAGTCCGACGAGCTCAACCCCGAATGGTTCGACGTGGCGACCCTGCCCGTCGACGAGATGTGGGATGACGCCCGGCACTGGCTGCCGGGAGTGCTCGCGGGGACTCCGGTGCGCGCAACATTCACGTTTGGCGAAGACCTGGAGACGGTTGTGGCTCGTGCCTGAATTGACCCTCATCGTTGTGCTGGTGATCGCCCTGGCGCTCATCTTCGACTTCACCAACGGCTTCCACGACACGGCGAACGCGATGGCGACCCCGATCGCCACCGGTGCGATGAAACCCAAAGTCGCCGTCACGGTCGCGGCCGTACTCAACCTGATCGGCGCGTTCTTGTCCACGGAGGTCGCCAGGACGATTTCCGGCGGCATGATCAAGGAGGGTGAGGATGGCATCCTGATCACCCCGGAGCTCATCTTCGCCGGCCTGATCGGGGCCATCGTCTGGAACCTGATCACCTGGCTGCGCGGCCTGCCGTCCAGCTCGAGCCATGCGCTCTTCGGCGGACTGATCGGAGCCACCGTCATCGGCGTCGGATTCCAGGCGGTCGACTACGACGTCGTGATGGCTAAGGTCATCCTGCCGGCGATCATCGCCCCGATCATCGTGGGGGTTGTGGCCTTCATTGCGACCCGGCTCGCCTACGCGCTCACGCGCCGGGAGGCCGGCCGGCCCGACGGCCGCGGCGGCTTCCGCTACGCGCAGGTCTTCTCGTCGTCGCTCGTCGCCCTCGCGCACGGCACCAACGACGCGCAGAAGACCATGGGCGTGATCACCCTGACCCTGATCGCCGGCGGATACCAGACCGTCGGGACCGGACCGGAGTTCTGGGTCATCGCGTCGTGCGCGCTCGCGATCGCGATCGGAACCTACACGGGCGGCTGGCGCATCATCCAGACCGTGGGACGCGGTCTCACCGACGTCAAGCCGGCCCAGGGCTTCGCCGCGGAGACCAGCACCGCCGCCACCATCCTCGCCTCCAGCCACCTCGGGTTCGCCCTGTCGACCACCCAGGTTGCCTCCGGCTCCGTGATCGGGTCCGGCCTCGGACGCCGTGGCTCGACCGTGCGCTGGGGGATGGCGGGCCACATAGCGCTCGGCTGGGTGCTCACCCTGCCTGCCGCCGGCATCATGGGCGCGTTCGCCGCCGGTCTGGCCCTCCTCGGCCCGGTCGGGATCGTGCTCGACGTGATCATCGGTTCGATCGTCGTCGCCGGCATCTACTGGTGGTCGCGCAGCAGCCGGGTGACACACCACCATCTGCTCCACGACATCGACGACGCCGGTCACGTGGTGAGGATCACCAAGACCCCGCGGAAGCCGGCTCGCCGGGACCGAAAGAAGGTGGCCCTGTGATCGACTGGCTCGCGTTTGTCGTTGTCGCCAGCGCCTCGCTCATCTCATCCGCCCTGATCGTGTCCCTGTACTCGCTCGGCCTGCGCCTGATGACCAGCGCGGGCCGCAGCCCGGTGGTGGGCCCTGCCGAGTTCACCGGGGCGATCACCGTGCTGACCCCGAAGCGGGCGGCCAAGGAGGCCAAGCGCACGCGCAAGGCCCTCGCCGCGAACCCGCTCACCGACGATCAGAAGAAGCTCGCCCTGGTCGGCGCATACGCCTGTTTCGCGCTCTGTGTCGGTGCGGTGCTGTTCGGCGTCTACCTGATCGTCCCGGCGCTCCACGGCGGCTAGCTACCGCAGGCCCTCCAGCTGAGTTGTCCGCCTGCTCCTTCAGCCCTCAGCCCTCAGCCCTCAGCCCTCAGTGCTCCTCGCGGGTCGGGCCGTCGGACGCGTCGGCTTTGCGTCGGAGTTCGGCGCTGATGGCGGTGCCGATGAGGGTTTCGGGCTCGGTCACGTAGGTGTGGCCGGTCGGGGTGGTCCAGGTGAGGGTGCCGGTTCCGTCCTGGGCCTGGCTGACTTTCCAGCCGGCCTCGTGTTTGAGGGCGTGGCTGGCGGGGCAGAGGTGGGCGAGGTTGTTGTGGTCGGTTCGTCCGCCGAATGCCCAGTCGAGGCCGTGGTCGATGTCCGAGCGGCTGGCCGCCCGGCTGCACCCGGGGTGCCGGCAGGTTCCGTCCCGCACCTGAAGCATCGTGCGGAGCGAGGCGGGGATCGTGTACCGGTCCCGGCCGACCGAGAGCACCGCGCCGGTCTCCGGGTGGGTGAGGATCCGCACCGCGCTCGGACACTTCGCCGCCAACGCCCTGGCCGTGTCCGGATCGATCGGCCCGTACCCGTCGAGGCTGCCGGGCTCCTCGGTGACACCGAGGAGGGTGAGCATCGGGACCGTCACGATCAGGTTCGGCCGGAGCCCACTCAGGCCGCCGGCCGCCCCGGCCGTTTCCGTGCCGCCGGCCTCCGTGCCGCCGGCCTCCGTGCAGCCAGTCCCCGTGCAGCCGGTCTGCAGGAGCAGGTCGCGGAGCACGTCCGCCCGCAGCTGGGTGAGCGTGCGCGGCTCGTCCGGCCCCTGCAGGGCGATCGCACGGTCCGTCACCTGGCCGTAGATGCCGAGAGCATCCGACGCCGGCAGGTAGGCGCTGAGCCAGCCCATCCCGTCGCGGGCGGGGTCGAACCTGAGTGACCGGTCGGCCACGCTCCGCACATGCCGGGCCGTGATCGACTCCGGATCGATCCGCTCCCGCAGCTTCCTGGTCTTCCTCTCGAACTGCGACGCCGTCAACCGGCCGGCCGACGGCAACGCCTCCTGCTCCAGCTGCCGGGCCGCCGCCTCCGGAAGTCCCGCGGTTTCGTTGACGAGGACGATCGCCTGCCGGTAGCCGATCCGCCCCGCGGCCAGGGCCGCCAGGGTGTCGGGCAGGTCGTGGACCAGGGCCCGGCTGCTCTCCAGCAGCCCCAAAGCGGTCGACTCCGGGATCCGCAACGCGCAAGCCAGCTCGGCCACCAGCGACCGGCGAGTCAACGCCGGACTGAACGCACTCCCGCCGAGCTCCCGCTCGCTGCAGACCCGCGCCGCGTCGATCGCGACCACCCGCGCCGCGGCCTGCACCGCCATCGCCTTGTCGATGGCGGTGACCTCATCGATGAGGGCGCCGAGTTCCTCCAGGTGGACCGCCGTTGGTGTCAGCGGCTGACCCTGGTCGGGGGCGACACCCGGGCCAGCGCCCGGGTTAGGGCCGGCCGGGAGTGCCCGGCCGGGTGGTCCTGTGATGGTTTTCATACTCCAACGGTACGGCGAACCACCGACATTCCTGCGCCCCGAAAGCGCCCCTGACCGGCCCTTGTGCATAACTTCCGGCACGCCCGACCTGTGGAGGACAAGCGCAGGAACGGCGCCACTCGCGCACCCCCGCACGCAGCGAGAGTCGCCGTTCCTGCCGAGAATCGCCACTCTAACGGCGACTCTCGGCGCCGGACAGTCCGGCGTGCGGGGCTAGCTGGTGCCGCGGACCCGCCCGATAGCGCTCATCAGATGGTAGATCACGATGGCGGCGATCGTGCCCAGCGCGATGCCGTTGAAGCTGAACGCGCCGACCGTGAATGTGTAGTTGGCGATCCCGATGACCAGGGCGGTCGCGGCCGTGAACTGGTTGACCGGCTTGCTGAAGTCGACCTTGTTGTCGAGCCAGATCTTCACGCCGATCACGCCGATCAGACCGTACAGGGCGGTGGTCACGCCGCCGAGCACGCCGGCCGGAATCGTGTTGATCAGCTCGCCCATCTTCGGCGACAGGCCGAGCAGGATGGCCACCATTCCGGCCACCCAATACGCCGCCGTCGAGTAGACGCGGGTGGCGGCCATGACCCCGATGTTCTCGCCGTAGGTGGTGGTGCCCGAGCCGCCGCCGAAGCCGGCGAGCACGGTGGCCAGGCCGTCGGCGAACAGCGCGCGTCCGGTGTACTGGTTCACGCTGGCATCCGTCATCTGGGCCACGCCTTTGATGTGGCCGACGTTCTCGGCGATCAGCACGAGCACGACCGGCAGGAACGCCGGCAGCACGCCCCACACGGCCGGGTTCTCGAACGGGTTCGACGGCGCGGTGAACTGCGGCAGGCCGATCCAGGCCGCCTCGGCGACCTTGCTGAAGTCCACCTCGCCGAACATCACTGCGGCGACATAGCCGACGACGACGCCGAGGAAGATCGACAGCCGCCCCAGGATGCCGCGGAACAGCACCGTGCACAGGATGACGGCGGCCAGGGTGATCACGGCGGTGAGCGGCGCCGCCTCGAAGTTGGTCTTCGCGACCGGCGCAAGGTTGAACCCGATCAGCGCCACGATGGCCCCGGACACGACCGGTGGCATCAGCGTGTCGATCCAGCCGGTGCCGGTGAACTGCACGAGCAGGCCGATGGCTGCCAGCAGGGCGCCGACGACGAGGATGCCGAACAGGGCGCTCCCCATCCCGGCCGAGGCGGTCGCTGCGACGATGGGCGCGATGAACGCGAACGAGGAGCCCAGGTAGCTGGGCAGCCGGTTCTTCGTGATCAGCAGGAAGAGCAGGGTTCCGATGCCGGAGAACAGCAGGGTGGTGCTCGGCGGGAAGTCGGTGAGCAGCGGCACGAGGAACGTCGCGCCGAACATGGCGACCACGTGCTGGGCGCCGATTCCGATGGTGATCGGCCAGCTGAGGCGTTCACCCGGACCGACGACCTCTCCTGCGGGAACCGATTTTCCGTCACCGTGCAGCGTCCAGGGCAGAGCCATTGTTTCTCGTTTCATTCGTTCTTAGCCTCAGGCGATCGTAGTGAATAAGATCGGGGGCGTGAGTCAACTCGCCCGAACGGACCGCCCGCGCCGCGACGCAGGCCCGGTTGCCGAGGTGCGCGTGGCGACGGGCATGCTCCGCGGCGTCGCCGAACGCGGTGTGCTTTCCTGGCGCGGCATTCCCTATGCAGCGGCGCCGGCAGGACCGCTCCGGTTCCGGTCACCGCAGCCGGCCGAGCCCTGGGCAGGGGTGCGTGACGCCGGCGACTGGGGTCCGGTCGCCCCGCAGCTGCGGCGTGGCCAGTTCATCGGCGCCCACCCGCGCATCCCGCAGGACGAGGATTGCCTGAGCCTCAACGTCCTGGCGCCCGACGCCCCGATCGATCCTGGCTCCCTCCGGCCGGTGATGGTGTTCATCCACGGCGGTGCGTACAGCGTTGGTTCGTCGCGGGAGGTCCCGCACCAGGGCGAGGGGCTGGTGCGCCGCGGCGGCGTGGTCTACGTCAGCCTGAACTACCGGCTGGGCGCCCTCGGCTACCTCGACTTCACCCGGTACTCCACGCCGGCGCGCCCCATTGAGAGCAACCTCGGCCTGCGCGACCAGGTGGCGGCCCTGCGCTGGGTGCGGGAGAACATCCACGCCTTCGGCGGCGACCCGGATGCCGTCACCCTGTTCGGCGAATCGGCCGGCGGAAACGCGGTCACCACGCTGATGACCGTTCCGGCGGCGGCCGGCCTGTTCCAGCGGGCGATCGTGCAGAGTGCGCCGCCGAACGCGGTGTATCCGAGCGCGCTCAGCGCCCAGTGGGCAGGCGACTTCGTCGAGATCCTGCGAGGCCTGGTGGGCGACGAGTCGGAACCCGAGGGCCTGCTGCTCGGCGCCGACCCGCTGCGCCTCGCCGCCGCGACGGCCGTCCTCACCTCGCGCGCACCGGACGATTACCCGGGCACGATTCCCCTCTGCCCGGTCATCGACGGCGACTTCCTCCCCGAACGTCCGCTGGACGCCTTCCGGGACGGGCGGGCGCACCGGGTGCCCCTGATCATCGGCACGAACGAGCGCGAGGGCTCGCTGTTCAGCGGGCGGATCGACATTCTCGCCTCCACGCCCCCGCGCATCCGGGCGATCTTCACGAAGACGAAGAAGAAGGCGCGGAAGGCGCTCAAGGCGCATTACCCCGGCCTGCCCGACCAGCGAGCGGCGCTCGATTTCGGCGGCGACTACTCGTTCTGGTATCCGAGTGTGCGGGTGGCGGAGCGGCACTCGCGCTACGCGCCGGTGCATTTCTACCGGTTCGACGCGGCACCCCGGCTGCTGCGCCGGATGGGCTTCGACGCCACTCACGGGCTGGAGATGTTCCCCCTGTTCGACCGGCTCGACGGCTGGTTCGGGCGCGGGATGACGGTGCTCGGCGGCCGCCGCACGTTCAAGGCCATTGGCGCGAGGATGCAGGGCTGGTGGACCCAATTCGCCGCGACCGGAGTGCCGGATGCCGACTGGCCGCGGTACGAGGAGTCAAGCCGGGAGACCCTGATCATCGACGCCGTCGACCGGGTCGAGTCGGATCCGCTCGGCGAGCGGCGCAGGGCCTGGGGCGCCTTCGTGCCGCATGTCTGAGCGAAATGGCCGAGCGCCTAGACTGGACACCTGAGATTCAGCCGCGACGGCCACCGGGAGCACACCATTTCAGCAACACAGACGAACACAGTCACGCCCACGCCCAAGCCGCAGCAGGGTTTCAAGGCTCGCACCGACCGCTACTTCGAGATCACCGGGCGCGGGTCGACCTGGGGACGTGAGGTCCGTGGCGGGCTGGTCACCTTCGTGACGATGGCCTACATCGTCATCCTCAACCCGCTCATCCTCGGCGGGTTCAGCGCAGACCAGGCCACCGTCGACGTTGCCGGCGGATGGCTGCCCAACGCGCAGGTCGCCGCCGTCACCGCTCTCACCGCCGGCGTCATGACCATTCTCTTCGGCCTCATCGCCCGGCTGCCGTTCGGTTTCGCCGCCGGACTCGGCATCAACTCCTTCCTGGCAGCGAGCGTCGTCGGCCAGGTCACCTGGGCCGAGGCGATGGGCCTCGTCGTCATCAACGGCCTGATCATCGTGCTGCTGGCATCCACCGGTCTTCGCGCGATGATCTTCACCGCCGTCCCGCAGCAGCTGAAGCTCGCCATCACGGTCGGCATCGGCCTGTTCATCGCGTTCATTGGCCTGGTCGACTCCGGATTTGTCCGGTCCAGCGGCTTCGCCGCGCCCCCCGTGCAGCTCGGTGACAACGGCTCGGTCACCACGCTGCCGACGACCGTGTTCGTGATCGGCCTGATCATCATTGGCGTGCTGCTCGCCCGCAAGGTCAAGGCCGCGCTGCTGATCGGCATCGTCGCGACCACCGTTATCGCCGTCATCCTCGAGGCCATTTTCAAGGTCGGGCCGTCATTCGGCACCAACCCGGCCGGCTGGAACCTGAACGCTCCGGTGCTGCCGACGACGATCGTCGCCGTGCCCGACCTCAGCCTGCTCGGCCAGGTCAGCTTCGGCGCCTTCGACCGCATCGGCGTGCTCGCCGCCGTGATGCTCGTCTTCACGCTGGTTTTCACGAACTTCTTCGACGCGATGGGCACGATGACCGGCCTGGCCAACGAGGCCGGACTCGCCGACAAGGACGGCAACTTCCCGCGGCTGAAGTCCGCGCTGATCGTCGAGGGCATCGGCGCCGTGGCTGGCGGCGCGGCATCCGCTTCGTCGAACACGGTCTTCATTGAATCCGGCGCCGGCATCGGCGAGGGCGCCCGCACGGGCCTGGCCAACGTCGTGACCGGGGTCCTGTTCCTGGCCGCGATGTTCTTCACGCCGCTCACCCAGATCGTGCCGCTCGAGGTCGCCGCCGCCGCGCTCGTGATCGTCGGGGCGCTCATGGTCTCGCAGATCCGGCACATCGACTTCAGCGACTTCTCGATCGTGCTTCCGGTCTTCCTGACGATTGTCGTTATGCCGCTGACCTACTCGATCGCGAACGGCATCGGCGCCGGCTTCATCAGCTGGGTGCTGGTGCGGTCGCTGTCCGGCAACGCGAAGAGCGTCAGCCCGCTGCTCTGGGTCGTGGCCGTCGGCTTCCTGGTCTACTTCGTACGCGGCCCGATCGAGGCCCTGCTGGGTCAGTAGGCAGACGAGCGAGCCTGTCGAGATCCCGTCTCGACAGGCTCGACTCCCGGGACGTCGGGCCGGAGTGATTCGCCGGTGTCCGGCGACCGATCCGGATTCCGCGACCCGGTCTGGGCAGGCTGCACACCCCCCGCCCGGATTCGGGGGGTAGCCCCATGGCCGGCTCTCCCTCCCCATCCGTAGCGTTGTCGGTGAAGCGCACAAGCGTTTCCACAACACAGGAGGTAATCAGCACTATGTCCACCATCGCCCCCGACCAGGCACCTGCCACCACGACGCCGGCCTCGCCCGTCGCCACCGGGGGAGCCCGGGCCGTTTCCAGTCTCGTGCTGGGTCTCGTATCGATCTTCGCGGGTTGGACATTCCTCGCCCCGCTCGCCGGGCTCGTCGTCGGCATCCTCGCGTTCCGGAGTGAACCGCACAACCGCACCATGGCGATCTGGGGCATTGCGCTCAACGCGGTCATGCTCGCCGGCGTGATCCTGCTCGGACTAGCGGCCGTCGTGTTCGGCCTGGCCGTGCTGCCCTTCGCGGTGGTGATGTAGGTCGGCGGAGCCCTGGTCGGCGGCGGCCTACTCCAGGAACCCGCGCAGCAGCAGGGCCGTGCCGGCGAGGTGCTCGAACATCGCCCGGGCGGCCGCATCCGGCCGGCCCGTGAGGATTGCGATCGCGATCTGCTCGTGCTGGGTGTTGGAGTGGGCAATATTAGGCCCGAGCGAGGGGATGTTGTCCAGCAACTCGTTCACACGCATCCTCACATCCGCAATCAGCGGCGTGAGCGACGCAGAGCCCGCCAGTTCGCCGACCGTGAGGTGGAACCTCGAATCGAGCCGGCGGTATTCCTCACCGGTCGCCGCATTCGCTTCGGTCAGGCTCGTCCAGAGCAGCTCCCGCTCGCCGGGTGACAGCGCGCGTGCGGCAGCGTGCCGGGCCGCACCGACCTCCAGGATCTCGCGGAGGGTGATTGTGTCCTCGATCTCCTCCGACGGGATGGCACGACGCGCTGCGCCCTCGACTGTTGGCGCCGGTGTGTTGGCCGGGAGCTCGTCGTTGACGAACGTGCCGCCGTACCGCCCCCGCCGGGAGACGAGGTATCCCGCCTCGGCGAGTGAGGCGATGGCGTCGCGCAGCGTGTCCCGGCTGACGGCGAGCATCGCCGAGAGTTCCCGCTCGGCCGGGAGCCGCTCGCCGGGCGCGATGAGACCAAGGCGCACGGTCTGCAGGAGGCGCTGGACGGTCTCCTCGAAGGAGTTGCCGCTGCGCACGGGGCGCAACAGCAACTCCCCGTGGAGTCCGGCCGGTTCGTCGCTCACATCGGCGTCGTATAGGCCGAGCTGATTCCGCCGTCTACGAGGAATGTCGACGCGGTGATGAAGGAGGAGTCATCGCTGGCCAGGAACGCAACGGCGGCCGCGAGTTCCTCCGCCTCGGCGAAACGTCCGATCGGAATGTGGACGAGGCGGCGGGCCGCGCGCTCCGGGTCCTTGGCGAAGAGCTCCTGCAGCAGCGGCGTGTTCGCCGGGCCAGGGCACAGGGCGTTGACCCGGATGCCCTGGCGAGCGAATTGCACGCCCAGCTCACGGCTCATCGCGAGCACGCCGCCCTTGGACGCGGTGTAGGAGATCTGGCTGGTGGCCGAGCCCATCACGGCCACAAAGGAGGCGGTGTTGATGATCGAGCCCTTGCCCTGCCTCACCATGTGGCGGATGGCCGCCCGTGAGCACAGGTACACCGACTTGAGGTTGACGTCCTGCACCTTCTGCCAGGCGGGCAGTTCCGTGGTGAGGATGGAATCGTCCTCCGGCGGCGAGATCCCGGCATTGTTGAACGCGATGTCGACGGACCCATAGGTGAGGTAGGCGGTGTCGAAGAGCGCGTCGACTTCAGCCTCGTCCGTCACATTGACCTTCACGAAGAGGCCGTCAACGAGGTCGGCCGCAGCGAGTCCCGCCGTCTCGTCCATGTCGCCGATGACAACGATCGCGCCCTCGGCCGCGAACCGCTTTGCCGTGGCCAGTCCGATCCCGCTGGCTCCGCCGGTGATGACGGCGACTTTGCCGGCGAGGCGCTGGGTGAGGTCGATGGGCGTGATGGTCATTCGAAGCTCCTTGCGTGGAAGGGGGAAGGTTGGTTAGTCGACGGCAATGAAAACGTTTTTCGTTTCGGTGAAATGCAGCGGGGCGTCCGGGCCGAGTTCGCGGCCGAGACCCGATTGCTTGAAGCCGCCGAAGGGGGTGGAATACCGGACCGATGAGTGCGAGTTCACCGACAGGTTGCCCGCCTCGACCCCGCGCGCGACCCGGATGGCCCGGCCGACATCCCGCGTCCAGATGGACCCGGACAGGCCGTATTCCGTGTCGTTGGCGAGCTGGAGCGCATCGGCTTCGTCGTCGAAGGGGAGGACGGCGACGACCGGCCCGAAGATCTCCTCCGTGACCGTCCGGTCCGTTCGCGACTGCGGGGCCAGGACCGTCGGCGCGAACCAGTAGCCCGGCCCCTCGGGCACCGTTCCCCGGAAGGCAACCGGGGCATCGGCCGGAACGTACGACTGCACGGACGACAGGTGCTTTGCAGACACCAGCGGGCCCATTTCGGTTGCCTCGTCCGCCGGGTCGCCCACACGCACGCCGGCCACGGCCGGTTCGAGCAGTTCCATGAATCGGTCGTAGGCGCTGCGTTCGACGAGGATGCGGCTGCGGGCGCAGCAGTCCTGGCCCGCATTCTCGAACACTCCGTACGGCGCCGCAGCGGCCGCTTTCTCGAGGTCGGCATCGGCGAAGACGATGTTGGCGCTCTTGCCGCCGAGTTCCAGCGTCACCCGTTTCACCTGCTCGGCGCAGCCGGCCATGATCTGCTTGCCGACGGCCGTCGAGCCGGTGAACACGATCTTGCGCACGGTGGGATTGGTCACGAATCGCTCGCCCACGACCGAGCCCTTGCCGGGCAAGACCTGGAAGAGACCCTCGGGCAGGCCCGCGTCCAGTGCCAGTTCGCCCAGGCGGATGCTGGTCAACGGTGTCCACTCGGCCGGCTTCAGCAGCACGGCATTACCGGCCGCGAGAGCCGGCGCGAAGCCCCAGGCCGCGATCGTCATCGGGAAGTTCCATGGCGTGATGACACCAACGACGCCGAGGGGCTCGTGGAACGTCACGTTGAGGCCACCGGCCACCGGGATCTGCTGTCCGAACATCCGCTCGGGGGCCGCGGCGTAGTAGGTGAGCACGTCGCGGACGTGACCGGCCTCCCAGCGGGCCTGGGAGATCGGGTGGCCGGAGTTGCGCACCTCCAGGCCCGCCAGGTTTTCGAGGTCCCCGTCGACGGCCTGGGCAAACCGACGAAGCACCATCGCCTTGTCGGCGGGGGCGACTCTGGCCCAGGCCTCCTGCGCGACGGCCGCACGGGCGATCGCCTCGTCGGTTGCGTCGACGTCGAGCAGGTCGACGGAGCCGATCTCGGTCTCGTTCGCCGGGTTGATGACGGTGTACGTGCTCACGCTCGAGCCTCTCGGTAGTGGCGGGCCGCATCGACGAGGCCCTCGAACAGTCGGATGTCTTCCGGTGATTCCTCCGGATGCCACTGCACGGCGACGCCGAACGCCACCGTTGGCAATTCAACGGCCTGGATCACACCGTCACCGGTACGTGCCGTGACGACGAGTCCCTCCGCGATGCGGTCAATGGCCTGGTGGTGGTACACCGGGACAGCGAGTGGATCGGCGTCCCCCCCGAGCATCTCCTGAATGTGTGATTCCCCTTCCAGGGCGACGGCGACGCGATTGAACACCCCGGCGCCGGCCTGGTAGGTGGTATCTCCGACAATGTCAGGCAGGTGCTGGTGCAGGCTGCCGCCCAGGGCGACGTTCAGGACCTGCGCGCCTCGGCAGATGCCCAGGAAGGGGAGATCGCGGTCGATCGCCTGGCGGAGCAGTTCGTCTTCCCACGCATCACGGTCGCGCCGAGGTTCGTCCGTGGCCGGGTGGGCATCCTGGCCGTAACGTGCAGGGTCGAGGTCCTTTCCCCCGGTGATGATCAACCCGTCCAGGCCCTCGAGGACCCGCCTCGCGATCTCGGGATCCACCGGCTGGGGTGGCAGCAGCACGGCGATGCCGCCCGCCCTCGTGACGGCCTCGAAATAGGACTTCGGGAGGAACGCGGCCGGCACGTCCCACACCCCGGTCTGAGCCCGTTCGAGGTAGGTCGTGAGGCCGATAACGGGCCGGTCAGAGGCGCTCAAAGCCGCGCACCCTCTCCCAATCGGTGACCGAACGGTCGAATGCTGCCAGTTCGATCGCCGCATTGTTGAGGTAGTGATCGACGACCTCGTCGCCAAAGGCCTCGCGCGCGAACGTGGAAGCCGCAAAAAGCTCGGCGGATTCGCGAAGCGTGGCCGGCACCCGGGCGACATCGCTCGTGTACGCATTGCCCTCGTAGGCGTCCTCAAGTTCGAGCTCGTTATCGATCCCGTACAGGCCCGCCGCGATCAGGGCGCTGACCGCCAGGTACTGGTTGACGTCGCCGCCCGGCACCCGGTTTTCCACGCGCATACCCAGGCCCTGTCCGACCACGCGCAGGGCACAGGTGCGGTTGTCCAGGCCCCACGCCAGCGCCGTCGGGGCGAAGCTGCCAGGGACGTAACGTTTGTACGAGTTGATGTTGGGCGCGGAGAAGAGCGTCAGCTCACGCATGACAGCGAGCTGGCCGGCAATGAAGTGGCGGAACATCTTCGACATGCCGTGTTCGGCATCCTTGTCGGCGAAGACGGCGGCGCCGTCCGTTCCCCGAAGGCTGATGTGGATGTGGCAGCTGTTGCCTTCCCGCTCGTCGTACTTCGCCATGAACGTGAGGCTCTTGCCGTGCGCATCGGCGATTTCCTTTGCACCGTTCTTGTAGATCGAGTGGTTATCGCACGTGTCCAGCGCCGACGCATACCGGAAACCGATCTCCTGCTGGCCCAGGTTGCACTCGCCCTTGACGCCCTCGCAATACATTCCGGCGCCGTCCATCCCGAGGCGGATGTCGCGCAGCAACGGCTCCATCCGGGTCGAGGCCAGGACGTTGTAGTCGATGTTGTAGTCGCTCGCCGTGGTCAGCCCGCGGTAACCCTTCTTCCAGGCGTCCCGGTAGCCGTCGTCGAAAACAATGAATTCGAGTTCAGTGGCGACGAAGGAGTCCAGGCCGCGTTCGGCCAGCCGCGCGAGTTGGGCCTTGAGGATCTGGCGTGGCGACGGTTCGACCGGTCGCTCGTCGTGCCAGCGCAGGTCGGCGGTCACCAGGGCGGTGCCGGGCAGCCACGGCGCGCGGCGGAGCGTGCCGAGGTCGGGGATCATGACCATGTCGCCGTAGCCGCGCGACCAGCTGGACATCGCGTAGCCGTCGACCGTGTTCATGTCGACGTCGACGGCCAGCAGATAGTTGCAGCACTCCGCGCCGTGGGCGGCCGCGTCCTCCAGGAAGAGCCTGGCCGACAGCCGCTTGCCGACCAGCCGTCCCTGCATGTCGGTGAATGCGACGAGCACCGTGTCGATCGCGCCAGTGGCGACAGCGTCGGTGAGTTCATCGAGAGTCAGGTTGCCGGAGCCGGGTGCCATGGGAGTTCTCCTCATTGAGCCAAACAAATGGTGCGCTTTCCGACCATTAGACCACAGATGCGGGAGTGCGACGCAGGAAATTCCGTGAACCGGCGCGAAAAAACATTTCGGCTATGCCTCGTCAACAACCATTGAATCGATTAGAGTCATGCCAAGAATTCTCACAGCGTTGTGTGCTCGCACGGTCGAGCCCGCAACCAGAGCGCAAAGGAAACAGGATGTCCAAAGACACCTTGAACGTCTCGGGCGTGACCTACACCACGGCGGAGGCGGGGTACTTCGAGAAGCGCAAGCTGACCCGGTCCGCCGGAATCTGGGGGCTGTGGGGGCTCGCCGTTGCTGCCGTCATCTCCGGTGACTTCTCCGGCTGGAACTTCGGCATCGACTTCGCCGGCTTCGGCGGGATGCTCATCGCCTTCGCCCTCCTGGTCGTCATGTACTACGGCATGATCTTCAGCATCGGTGAGATGGCCTCGGCGATGCCCCACACCGGGGGAGCGTATTCCTTCGCCCGGGCGGCGATGGGGCCCTGGGGCGGGTTCGTCACCGGACTGGCCGAGACAATCGAGTATGTCGCGACCACCGCGGTGATCGTGTACTTCTCCGCGGCCTACGCCGGCGAGATCACGAGCGAGCTGCTGGACTTCAATCTTCCGTCCTGGCTGTGGTGGATCATCCTCTACGCCGTCTTCATCGGACTCAACTCCGCCGGAGCGGCCATCTCGTTCAAGTTCGCCATCATCGTGTCGATCATCTCGATCGCGATCCTGCTCGTGTTCTCGGCCATGGCGGCCTTCTCAGGCCTGTTCAGCTGGGACAACCTGTTCAACATCTCCCCTGACGCCGGCCAGACCGAGTTCCTGCCGCACGGCTGGGTCCCCATCCTCTTCGCCCTGCCCTACGCCATGTGGTTCTTCCTCGGCATCGAGGAGCTTCCTCTGGCCGCCGAGGAGGCGCACAACCCGGTGCGCGACATTCCCAAGGCGGGCCTGATCGCCCGCACCACGCTGATCATCACCGGCCTGCTCGTGCTCTTCCTGAACACCGGAATCGTCGGCGCCGACAAGATCGCGACCGCCGGAGAGCCCCTCCTCGACGGCTTCCGTGCCATCGTGGGTGACCAGGTCGCTGCGGTGCTCGCGTTGTTCGCGCTGATCGGCCTGCTGGCCTCTCTCCAGGGGATCATGTTCGCCTACGGCCGTAACATGTACTCGCTCTCACGGGCCGGCTACTACCCGAAGTTCCTTTCCCTCACCGGCAAGCGGCAGACGCCCGCCGTCGCCCTCCTGGTCGGCGCGGTTATCGGCTTCATCGCCCTGGTGCTCGTCGACGCACTCGGCGGAACCGGCGGCGTCGCCGGCGCGATCGTGCTGAATATCGCGATCTGGGGAGCGGTCATCGCCTACGTGCTGCAGATGGTCTCGTTCCTCATCCTGCGCCGGAAGTTCCCGAACGCGAACCGGCCCTACCGCAGCCCGTGGGGTGTCCCGGGGGCGGTCGTCGCCGGAATCCTCTCGCTGGCGATCTTCTTCGGCTTCTTCATCAACGAGCCGGCCCGACCGGCGATCGTGGCCATCGCGGCGGTCTATGTGGTGATGCTGCTCATCTTCGCCCTGTACGGCCGCAAGCGGCTCGTGCTCTCCCCGGAGGAGGAGTACGCGGTCTCCGGCGGGCTGCACGGCGACCCGCAGAAGGAGGGCTACGGCGGCCCGGTCGAGGACGAGCTCCTCTCCCTCGACGGGCGCGACGAGCCCACCAAGTAACCCCGCTCCCCAATCGCCGAACTGTGAGTTTGGCACCTTCCCGGGCCCCACGAAGGTGCACAACTCACAGTTCGGCGTGGGGGGTCGCGCTAGTCTCGGGGCGTGGCCATCCGGGAACGACTTCGCGACAACCATCGCGACAACCATCGCGACCAGATCGAGGCCCTCGACCGCGCCATCGGGGACCTCGACTGGATCCTGCACCCGCCGGGCACGACAGCCTTCGGCTTCCCCGCGCCGAGCGGCGTCCTGGCCGCGACCGCGCTGGGCGCCCCCGCGCATCCGCGCGTCGTGCTGCTGCCGGGGGCCACCGGGTCCAAGGAAGACTTCGTGCTGCTGGCGCCGCTGCTGCGTGATGCAGGGTACTTCGTGGAAAGCTACGATCTGGCCGGTCAGTACCAGTCCGCCGAGGCCGGACCGGGCGAGGGCGGCAGCTATGACTACGCCCTGTTCGTGGCCGATCTCATCGCGTTCCTCGAGGCGGGTTCGACCCCCGTGCACGTGCTCGGCTACTCCTTCGCCGGTATCGTCGCCGAACTCGCCCTGGCCGAGCGGCCGGAACTGTTCGCGACGCTCACGCTCCTCGGCGCCCCGCCGGAGCCCGGCCAGGCCTTCCGCGGCGTGCGCTGGATCGGCAAGTTGAGCTACCTGCTCCCGGCACACCGGATCGCGTCGCTCATCATCTGGGGCATCGTCACGAACAAGAACAAGGTTCGGGCCGGCCGGCTCGCCCTCGTTCGGATGCGATTCCAGTACACGAGCCGGCGGAGCTTCGACGACATCGTCCGGCTGATGAAACACGTCCCCGACGTGCGTGCGGTGCTCGCCACGTCCGGAATCCCGATCCTCATCGCCGTCGGCGACAACGACCTCTGGCGCCATTCCCTGCACCGCGGCCTCGCGGACCGCATCGGCGCGGAGCTGCGCGTCTACCGCACCGGCCACAGCCCCTGCGAAACGACGCCGCACCAGCTGGCCCGCGACATGCTGGCGCTCTACGCCCGCGGCGCCACCCGGTAGCGCCTGGCGTCCCGGAGCCGTCGCCGCCTCGCCACCCGGCGCTTCACCGGCGAATCTTCCGGCCAGTGCAGCCGGAGCGTGCGGACGGCCCAGGTCAGCCGGCGTTTGAGGCCGCTCCACGAGTCGAACGGCCTGGCCGAGATGCCGACCCGCAGGGTGCGGTCGTAGGCGACGGTCACGGCCGGATCGAGGTGGATGCTGAAGTCGAGGTCGTCGTGCACGTCGTTGCGATCGCGGTGCACGACGTCGCGGGCGTCGAGCCAGACCTGGCGGCGCATGGCGAAGTTCGAGCCGAAAACCGGCGGGCTGGTGAGCCAGAGCCCGATGGCCCAGAAATAACCGCCGATGTAGACGGTGCGCCCGAGGGCTCTGACGAGCGCGCTGCAGCCGTAGAAGTCGCCCGGACCGGTGAGGATGTCGACGTCCGGTGACGTGTCCAGCCGGCCCTCGATCCGCAGCAGCCAGTCCGCCGGGGGAATCGAATCCGCGTCCAGGCGGGCGATCACGTCTCCCGTTGCCGCGTCGTAGCCGGCCGAGGCGGCCGGCCAGATGCCCCTGGCCGGTTCGTAGACGACGCGGGCGCCGGCCGCGCGGGCGACCACCGCCGTCGCATCCGTGCTCGCATTGTCGACGACGACGATCTCGTCAGCCGGGCGAAGCTGTGCGGCCAGGGCGACCAGGCAGGTGTTCAGGAACACCGCGTCGTTGTACGAGGGGATCACGACCGAGATGGTGCCCATGCTTGTCTCCTCCCCGCGGCCACGGGGCCTCTGGCCGATCCTACGCTTGCCCGGGACTAGCTGACGCGGCAGTGCGTGGTGAGGAAACCGATCTTGTCGATCGACACCGTCACGGTCGAGCCGTCCTGAAGGAATACCTGCGGCTTGCGGCTGTACCCCGCGCCGCCGGGGCTTCCGGTGGAGATCAGGGTTCCCGGCAGCAGGGTCGACGTGGTGGAGAGGTACGCGATGATCTCGGCCACCGTGCGCACCATGTCGCCGCTGGAGGCGTCCTGAAGCACGCGCCCGCCCAGATGGGTTGTCAGCCACAGGTCCTGCGGGTCGGAAATCTCTTCGGCGGTGACGACGACGGGGCCGGTGGGGGTGAAGCCGTCGAAGGACTTGCACCGGGACCACTGCGCCTCGGAGAACTGCAGGTCCCTGGCCGTGATGTCGTTGACGACGGTGTAGCCGAACACGTAGTCGAGGGCGTCGTGAACCGACACGTTTCGCGCCGGACGGCCGATGATCACACCGAGTTCGGCTTCGTAGTCGACCTGGCCGGTGAGGTCGCCCGGCCAGGTGATGGTCGACTCGTGCCCGGTGAGGGAGTTCGGCCAGAGCGAGAACACCGTCGCCGCGGTCTCGGAGCGCAGCTTGAGCTCGTCGGAGTGGGCGGCGTAGTTGGCGCCGATCGCGATGATCTGCGGCGGGCGCAGCACGGCGGAGGAGTGGCGGAGCCCGTCGAGCGGGGTGAGGCTCGCTCCGTGGGAGGCCGCGTTGAGGCTGAGCGCGCGCACCCGGTCGAACTCCTGCTCACCCTTTTCGATCATGTCCTGCAGGTCGCGCGGGGCGTCGTCCATGATCTCGTCGAGGAACAAAGCGTCGTCCCCGAACACCACCGCCAGCCGAGGTGTGGACTGGCCTTCGACTCTGAGGTGCGCAAACTTCACCTGTCTAGGCTATCGGCACCGGGGAGGCGTTCGGTTGTGGGGCGTAGCCAAGAGCCCCGCCGGATCGTTGGAGGACATCGACGGGCGCGCCGGCCGCGCGCCACAGGTGCATCCCGGCGTAGCTGCGCCAGGGTGCCCAGCCGGCCCCGCGGGCCGCCAGCGCCCTGGCCTCGCCCGGCAGCCCGAGCCGTGCGGCGCCCTGGCGGAGCGCCAGGTCGCTGGTGAGCAGGATGTCCGGGCTGCCGAGCACGCGCATCGCCACATACCCGGCCGTCCACGGTCCGATCCCGGCCAGGGCGGTCAGCCGGGACTCCAGGTCTTCGCGGGTTTCGCCAACGTCGAGCGCCAGCTCGCCCGTGCTGAGCGCCTCGGCGACGCGGATCATCGTGTTGATGCGTGCGGCCGGGCCCCGCAGCACGGAACGTCCGTCGGCGGCGATGCACTCGGCCGTGGGGAACAGGCGCCGCGGCCCGTGCTCCTCGCCCGGGAGCCCGCCGCCCGGGTGCTCGTCGCCGAGCGCGGCCGCCAGGCGGGTGAGCGCCGTGCGGGCCGCGGCCACCGAGACCTGCTGCCCGATCAACGCGCGAAACAGCGTTTCCTCGGGATCCATGCTTCCGGGCACCCGGATGCCGGGGAGCGCCGCGACCGAGGACGCGAGCGCGGGATCGGCGGCGAGGGCCAGGTCGATCGCCGCGGCGTCCGCGTCCAGGTCGAGCAGGCGGCGAACCCGGCTGACGAGCGGGGCCAGGTCGGTGAGGTTCGTCAGCTTCGCGGTGCAGAGGATCGCGGGGGCCGCGTTCGTTCCGGCGAGGGACAGCGCGATTGTCGCGACGCCGTGGGGCAGCCGGAGCGTGCGCGCGTAGCCGGTGCCGGTGGCCTGTTCGACGTCGGCGATGGCGCGCGTGCCGAGGAAGGCGAGCACGCCGGCCCCGTCGAAGGGCGCCCGGGCCGGAAGCTGCAGGGTGATGCCGGTCGCCAGCGCGGCCGCGGCATCCGTTCGCTCGTCGTGGGACCGGCGGGCCGAGCCGGTGGCCCGCAGTTCGGAGGGGGTGCGCTCATAGACGGCGGCGATCGTGTCGTTGAACTGGCGCACGCTGCCGAAGCCGGCCGCGAACGCGACCTCGGCGATCGAGAGCCCCGTGTTGATCAACAGCACCCGGGCCGTCTGGGCGCGGTGCGCGCGGGCCAGGGCGAGCGGCCCTGCCCCGACCTCGGCGACGAGCACGCGGGTCAGGTGCCTCGGGGTGTAGCCGAGGCGCGCCGCGAGGCCCGGCACGCCGTCGCGTTCGACCGCGCCGTCGGCGATCAGGCGCATGGCCCGTGCGGCGAGGTCGTCACGGATGTTCCAGACCGGCGATCCGGGGACGGCGTCAGGCAGGCACCGCTTGCAGGCGCGCAGCCCCGCCTCGTGGGCCGCGGCGGCGGTGAGGTAGAACGACACATTCGCCGGTTTGGGTGTGGCGGCCGGGCAACTGGGCCGGCAGTAGATGCCGGTCGAGTGCACGCCGGTGATGAACTGGCCGTCGAAGCGGGCGTCGCGGCTCGACATGGCCCGGTACCGCTCGTCGAAGGCCGGGTCGACCGGGCCCGGCCGTGTGGTTCGGTCTCTGCTCACCAACCCAGCCTGTCACGTCCCGGCGGCCTCCGGTAGCGGAAATCGGACATCGCCGGCACGCTATCCTGAGCCCCATGACCACACTCGCCCGGCTGCAGGCCGAACTCGGCTCGATCGTCAGCACGGACCCGGCCGACCTGGCGGCGGTGCGCGAGGACAAGTCGGGCTGGGTTGCCGCGGGGATTCCGCTGGCCGTGGTGCGTGCGACGACCACGGAGCAGGTCCAGGCGACATTGCGCATCGCCAGCGAGACCGGCACGCCCGTCGTCACGCGCGGCGCCGGCACCGGGCTGGCCGGGGGAGCATGCGGCACGGACGGCTCGATCGTGCTCAGCGTGGCCGGCATGAACCGGATCCTCGAGATCCGGCCGGAGGACGAACTCGCCGTGGTCGAACCCGGCGTGATCAACCAGGATCTGAACGACGCGCTCGCCGCGTACGGGCTGTGGTTCGCGCCCGACCCGGCCAGCAAGGCGATCTGCTCGATCGGCGGCAACATCGCCACGAACGCGGGCGGTCTGCTCTGCGTGAAGTACGGGGTCACCCGGGAGGCCGTGCTCGCACTGACCGTCGTGCTCGCCGACGGCCGGCTGCTGAAGACCGGCCACCGCACCGTCAAGGGCGTCACCGGGTACGACCTCACCGCGCTGCTCACCGGCTCGGAGGGCACGCTCGGCGTCATCGTCGAAGCCACCGTGCGGGTGCGGGCAATCACCCCGGGCGAGGTCGTCACGCTCGGCGCCGTGTTCCCGGATGTCGCATCCGCGGCCGCCGCATCCGCCGCCGTCATCGCCGCCCGGGTTCGCCCGGCCGTGATGGAGCTCATCGACCCGGTCGCCCTGGCGATGATCGCGGACTACCTCGGCCCGGACGGTTCCGCCGGGCTCCCCATCGAGGGAGGGGCGTTCCTGCTGCTGCAGACCGACGGGCCGGCCGCGCTCGCCGAAGCCGACCAGGCCGCCGCCGTGCTGCGGAGCTCCGGCGGTCAGGTGCGCCAGTCGACGGACCCCGCCTCGGGCGAGCGGCTGCTGGCGATCCGGCGCTCCGCGCACCCGGCGCTCGCCGCCTACGGCGAGGTCCTGATCGAGGACGTGTCGGTGCCGCGCTCGCGGATGGCCGAGATGTTCGAGCGGATCGCCGAAATCAGCGCCCGCACGGGCGTGCCCATTCCGACGGTCGCCCATGCCGGGGACGGCAACCTGCACCCGAACTTCGTGATTCCGATCGACCCGCTGCGGCGGATCGGGGATCCGATGGTGCCGGACCACATCTGGGCCGCGGCCGACGAGCTGTTCCGCGCCGCGCTCGCGCTTGGCGGCACGCTCACCGGCGAGCACGGCGTGGGCGTGCTCAAACGCCGCTGGCTGGCCGAGGAGATCGGCGACACGAGCCTCGACCTGCAGCGACGGATCAAGGCGGTGTTCGACCCGCTGGGCATCCTGGGTCCGGACACGATGTTCGGCGGCTGACGGCCGGGCGCCCGAGCCGGAGCTGCTGCGTCAGAATAGAGGCATGACCTTCGACCAGTCGCCCGTGCAGTCGAGCCCCGAGCCCGTGCAGCCGGTGTGGACCCCGCCGAAAGCGCCGTCCCGGGCCGGGACGCTCGCCCTGGCCGTCACCGGAATCACCCTGGCCGCGCTCGCCCTCCTGCTCGTCTTCGTCTACCTCGCGAGCTTCCTCGGCACGTCCGGCCTGCTCGTCTCGCTCCTGCTCGCGCTGATCCCGCTGACCGCGGTGCTCTTCGCGGTGCGCTGGATCGACCGGTGGGATCCGGAGCCTCGCCCGGCGCTCTGGTTCGCGTTCCTCTGGGGAGCAGGCGTCTCCGTCGTCACGGCGCTCATCTTCGACCTGGGCGTGCAGCTGACGATCCGGGCCAGCGGGGGCGAACTGGTCGGCAACGACCTGGTCACCGGCGTCGTCCAGGCTCCGATCGCGGAGGAGGCGGCGAAGGGATTCGGCGTGCTGCTGATCTTCTGGGCCATCCGCAGGCACTTCGACGGCCCGGTCGACGGCATCGTCTACGCCGCGACGATCGCCGCGGGCTTCGCGTTCTCGGAGAACATCCAGTACTTCGGCACGGCCATGGCCGACGGCGGGCCAGGAGTCCTGGGCGTGACGTTCCTGCTGCGCGGCGTGTTCTCGCCGTTCGCGCACGTCATGTTCACCGCCTGCACCGGCCTGGCCCTGGGGATCGCGGCCCGGCGCACCGGCGCGTTCGGCGCCATCGGCTACTTCGTGATCGGTCTGATCCCGGCCGTGCTGCTGCATGCCCTGTGGAATGGCGCCTCTTTGGTCTTCGTCGGCGACTCGGCGCTGCTGCGGTACTACGTCTTCGTGCAGGTGCCGCTGTTCATCGGCGCGATCCTCGTCGTCAACCTGATGCGCAGGCAGGAGAAGCAGGTCACCCAGGCGCGGCTGAACGAGTACTCCGCGGCCGGCTGGTTCACGCCGGAGGAGGTCGCCATGCTCGCCACCGCGGCGGGACGTCGCCAGGCCCTGGCCTGGGCGACCGCGCAGCCGCCCGGCCGGCAGGCCGCGATGCGCGGGTTCATCACGGATGCCACCCGCCTGGCCTTCGCCCGGGAGCGCATGCTCAACGCGGGGGCGGGCGCCAGGCCCGCCGACCGCTCCGGCGAAGCCCGCCTGCTGGCCTCGCTGCGGGCCAACCGCGCCGTCGTGATTGGCACGCCCCCGGCGGCTCGTCGCGACTAGCACGTCGGCGCCGAGGCGCAAAAAAACTCGCCGCCCGGTGGTGTGGCACTGCCGACGACTCTCCCGGTGCGGCGAGTTTGTCTGGTTACAGCCTGCACCCGGCGACCCCGTTCGCGCAAGGAGGAATTCTCCGGTGTGCGATCCGGCGCGGAATCCGGTTGGATGGTGCAATGACTGATTTGAACTCAAAGCCCGAACTCGACGCCCCGGAGGGCCCCGCGCCCGAACAGCTCGAGATTGTTGACATCGTCGTCGGGGAAGGCGCGGAGGCCACGCCCGGCGCCACCGTCGACGTCCACTACCTGGGCGTCGAGTACGACTCCGGTGACGAATTCGACTCCTCCTGGAACCGCGGGCAGTCGATCAACTTCCCGCTCGGCTCGCTCATTGCCGGCTGGCAGCAGGGAATCCCCGGGATGAAGGTCGGCGGACGCCGCAAGCTCGTCGTCCCGCCGCAGCTGGCCTACGGCCCCACCGGTGGGGGCCACCGCCTGTCCGGCCAGACGCTGATCTTCGTGATCGACCTGCTCGGCGTCAGCTAGGGCTACAGCCAACCCGCTCGATTCGCACGTGCTTCACCCGTGAGGTGTGGCCCCGGATGATGCGCACCGCGCTCCGGGCCACACCGAAGTGTGCGGCGAGCAACCGGACGAGCGCGTCGTTCGCAGCCCCGTCGACCGCCCGCTGCTGCAGGAACACCGTCAGCGACGCGCCGCCGGGCTCCTCCGTCACGACCAGCGGCCCTTTGCGGCTGCCCGGCTTCACGCGTACCGTGAGATTCACCGCTGGGGTCACGTACGGTCCTTCCGGTGCAGGCAGCGTCGTCGAGGCAAACGCCAGGATCGAGTGTCCCATGATTTCCGTCGAAAACGCCCGTGTGCTCCGCGAGGCCGGCCTGCACTGGCATCCGGTCTCCGGGGATTCGTTCCGCATCGAACGCCCCGATTTCGACAGCGACGTGTTCACGGTGAGCGAGATGACGATCGAAGCCCACGAATTCGACACCGGCACGATCCTCCGGTTCAACGGGACCACCGAATGGGCGCTGGACTCCCTCGCCCTCGAGCACGCTCTCTGGCTGCCGCGGGAAGACCAGCTGCGCGAGCTGCTGCAGGGCACCTTCCGCTCGCTCCACCGGCTGGCAGATGCCGGTTACCGAGTGGAGGTCGAGGTCGCGGGGGAGAGCACGGCGTTCGACGCCGCGGATGCGTCGGATGCCTACGGCGCGGCGCTCCTGGCGCGGCTCACCCGGTCCGCCTGACCGGTACCGCCTGGCCGGTACCGCTTCGGGTCAGAACCGTTCGGGTTCGGGGCCCAGGGTGAAACGACGCCCGGACATCCTGGCCGGCGTGATCTCGACCCAGATGTATTTGAGGGTGGGGACGAGCGGTCGGAGCGGCAGCTGTTCGGCGGCGTCGATCTCCGCCCGCGTTTCGAGCACGCGCGCCGTGCCCTTGACCACGACGCTCCAGGCCTGCTCCCGGCCGACCCCGTCGCTCTCGAACGCGACCTTGTTGTTCACGGTGAGTTCGAGCAGCTTCTCGCCCTCGGAGGTGCGGAACAGCAGTTTCTGGTCGGACGCGACGAAGTTCACCGGGTAGATGTCGGGTTCGCCGACGACGCTCACCGCCAGGCGGCCCAGGTTGGCGGACAGCAGGAATTCCCAGCACTCGTCGTCGCTGAGAATCTCTACCGGGTTCAACTCGTTGATGTCCATAGGCACATCGTCCCACGGGAGGGGCGTCCGTGCGAGCGAACCACGCCGCGCTACCGACCCTCGTTGACGGCCCTGACCCGGTCGACGAGGTCCTTCCACGGCCCGGCCACCTGCGGCTCCGGCAGCACCACCTCGTGCGGGGCGCACCGGATGCGGTACACAAACCGGTCGGGCTCGGGGGCGGTTTCCTCGGCCTGGCCCCAGGGCAGCGAGTCCAGGAGTTCCCGCCAGCTGGGGGCATCCGGCTGCTCGTCGACCTGCACTTCCCAGGTGACCCGGATGCCGGCGATGCCGCCGCTCCGCGAGACGATGACCTTCATGCGGGAATGTTACTCCGAGGGCGCTCGCGCAGGCAGCGACAGGCCGAGACCCACCTCGTGCCACGCGGAGCGCACGGCCGCATGCTCGCGGGAACCGGGGCCGAAGCGCGCCGCCGCCGCGGCCTCGGTCGCGCGAGCGAAACCCGCGAAGTCGACGCGCCTGCCCAGGGCGCCGCCGGTCAGGGTGTCGTACCAGATCTGCCCCGGCGCCTCCCAGGCATTGCCGCCGAGGGCCTCGGCGACGAGGTAGAACGCACGGTTCGGGATGCCGGAATTCAGGTGCACGCCCCCATTGTCGTCTTCGGTGTCGATGTACCCCGCCATGCTGCCCGGTTGCGGGTCCTTACCGAGCACATCGTCGTTGTAGGCGGTGCCGGGCGCCTTCATCGACCGCAGCGCAGCGCCCTGGACCTGGTCCGTGAACAGTCCCTCCCCGATCAGCCAGCTCGCCTCCGCCGTGGCCTGGCCCCTGGCGTGCTGCTCGACGAGCGAGCCGAACACATCGGACATCGATTCGTTGACCGCCCCCGACTGGCCCGCGTAGGTGAGGTTCGCGGTGTGCTGGGTGACCCCGTGGGTGAGTTCGTGCCCGATCACCGTGAGCGAGAGCGTGAACCGGTTGAAGACCTGGCCGTCCCCGTCGCCGAAGACCATGCGCTCGCCGTCCCAGAACGCGTTGTCGTATTTCCGGCCGTAGTGCACGCTTGCTTCCAACGGCATCCCCCGGTCGTCGATGGAGTCGCGCGCAAATCGCGTCCAGAACAGGGTGTGGGTCTCACCGAGGCCGTCATGGGCCTCATTGACCGCGGGGTCCGAGGTGGGCGGCCAGCCCTCCGCGCGGGCGAGAAGGCGCCCGGGCAGGCGTTCCAGGCCCACGGCATCCCAGATGCTGCGGTCGATCCGGCCGCGCTGCCTGGCCGCACCGGCGCGAACCGCGAGCGCCGGGGGCAGCGGATGCGCCGCGGCACGATGTTCGCGCAGCGGGATGTCACGGAGCAGCGATTGCCTGGCCGCTTCCGCCGCCGCGGCGAAGCGCGGGTCGTCCAGCCGCGCCAGCCGCACCAGCAGGTACGGCGGCACGATCGTGCATCGCGCCGTGGCCTTCATCGGCTTGCTCCCTCGCGCCCGGGCGCCCGGGCGGGCGTCGCACCACAAGGTAGCACCGGGCGAATGCAGCCACGAGAGCGGACCGCTGCGGCATCCGTAGACTCGCTGCATGCGCTTTGGAATCGTCATTCTCCCGCAGGACTCGTGGCCGGAGGCCCGGCGTCGCTGGCAGGCGGCGGAGCAGTACGGCTTCGACCATGCCTGGACCTACGATCACCTCTCCTGGCGCACGCTCGCCGACGAGCCGTGGCACGCCACCGTGCCCACGCTCACGGCCGCCGCGACGCTCACGAGCCGGATCCGGCTGGGCACGTTCGTGTCGTCGCCGAACTACCGGCATCCCGTCCCGTTCGCCAAGGAGATCGCGACGCTCGACGACATTTCCGGCGGGCGATTCACCCTCGGCGTGGGATCGGGCGGGACCGGTTTCGACGCGTCGGTGCTCGGCCAGCCCGGGTACACGCCCCGCCAGCGCCACGAACGGTTCGCCGAATTCGTCCGGGCCCTCGACCAGCTGCTCCGGCACGAGGAAGGCGTCGGCGGCATCAGCTTCGACGGCGACTGGTACAGCGCCGTAGAGGCGCGCATGGTCGGCCGGCCGGCGCAGCATCCCCGGGTGCCGTTCGTGATCGCCGCGAACGGGCCGAAGGGTCTGCGCCTGGTCGCCGAGCACGGGGCCGGGTGGGTGACCACGGGCGCCGACGGTGCCACCGGTGAGGACTGGTGGGCCTCGGTCGCCGCGCTCACGGCCAGGCTCGACGACACCGCGCTCGCCGCGGGCCGCGATCCGGCGTCGATCGAGCGCTACCTCTCGTTGGACAGCAACGGGGCATACTCGCTGCAGAGCGTGGACGCGTTCGACGACGCCGTCGGCCGCGCGGACGCACTGGGCTTCACCGATGTGATCAGCCACTGGCCGCGCGCCGAGGGGATCTACGCCGGCCGCGAGTCGGTGCTCGAACGCGTGGCCTCAACCCTGGAAGGGCGACGCGCATGATTTCCCTCTTCGACGAGATCGCCCCAGGGCTCTCCGGCCTCGAACAGCTCCGCGCGATGATCGCCTCCGGCCGTCGCCCGGGGATGGGCGAATCGCTCGATTTCACCCTGGTCGAGGCCGAGGAGGGACGCGCCGTTTTCGAGAGTGTGCCCGGGCGGCACGCCTACAACCCGATCGGCACGGTGCACGGCGGGTATGCCGCGACGCTGCTCGACAGTGCCTGCGGCTGCGCGGCGCACTCGCGGCTGACCGCGACGCAGGGGTACACCACCCTGGAGCTCAAGGTGTCGTTCCACCGCCCGATCACCGCCGACACCGGGCCGGTCCGGGCCGAGGCGACGCTGATCTCCTTCGGCCGACGAGCGGCCTTCGCCCAGGCGGCCCTCACGGATGCCCGGGGCCGCGTCTACGCCACCGCCACCTCGACCCTGCTCATCTTCGAACGCTGACCCCCGCGAAAACGCAGTTGTGCGCGTTATTCGGGCGTTTTAGCGCGCACAACTGCGGTTTCCCCTCTGCGTCAGGCTGATTGTGAGTCAGTTCACGATCAGAAGGAGGCAGGGGAATGTCGATAAGCCCAGGATTCACCACGGCGGAGATCCGCGAGTTCGTTCATGA